>JAAYZC010000029.1 GCA_012515075.1 Thermoplasmatales archaeon | reverse complement strand
GTTCCGAAGGCCAGAAGGAATCCCCCGGGGACGTGCTGGACAGGAGGATCCTGAGGGATGCAGCGCCCGCCTTGGAACTCTGCGAACGCACATCCCTGTCGTACGGCATAAGCAATGTGGACCGTTCCGTGGGCACGATGCTTTCGGGAGTCGTGGCCGGCCGGCCGGGCAATCTTCCAGAAGGAACCCTGGAGGTATCCTTCGAAGGAACCGCCGGACAGAGCTTCGGGGCGTTCCTGGCAGGGGGCATATCCTTCCGTCTGAAGGGACAGGCCAACGATTACGTGGGTAAGGGGCTCTCAGGTGGCAGGATCTCCATCGCCCGCGGAGTAGAGCCTGCCGAGGGCAACGTCATAGCGGGCAACACGGTGCTTTACGGGGCCACCTCGGGAGAGGCGTACATATGCGGTTCCGTGGGGGAGCGGTTCTGCGTTCGCAACAGCGGGGCCACCGCCGTTTCGGAAGGCGCCGGCGACCACTGCTGCGAGTACATGACCGGAGGCCACGTGGCGGTGCTGGGCCCCTGCGGCAGGAATTTCGCCGCAGGAATGTCCGGGGGAACGGCCTACGTGCTGGATGAGGACGGGGACTTCGACAGGCACTGCAACATGGACATGGTGGAGCTCTCTCTTGTGGAGGACGATGTCGACAGGGAGGAGCTCAGGACCATGATCGAGAACCATCTGAAGAACACCGGGAGCAGGAGGGCGGCGTCCCTGCTGGCCGACTGGGAGGTCTCGGCAGGGAGGTTCCTGAAGGTCATACCCACGGAATACAGGAAGATGATCGAACGCGGAAGATGATTATCCCTGGGAGCATTTCCCGGTCCTCCTGGTGATGTAGGACACGGACAGGCTGCAGACGATCCCGACCAGTGTCGCCGGAACCCCTACCAGGAGCTCCTCCGCGGAATGCACGTCGGGGATTATGGCGAACACCGATCCAATAGTAAGGCCCAGGATGGCACAGTACGTGGCGGTGCGGTGGTCCCTCAGCAGGGACCTCATGACTTTGGCGAACACCACTACGCCCAAGAGCAGCCCCAGGCCCAGAGGCACAAGCAGACCGAATTCCAGATTGGCGATGGCGGAGTTGTATATGCCGAAAAGACCGAATGCCAGGAGCACGGTGGACCCGCTTATGCCCGGCGCGAGCTTCGAAACGGCCAGGACCACACCGGCTACGAACATCAGGATCATGCCGAGGGCCCCCCCGTCGATTCCGGATATCTGTGGCAATTGGAATAACATCATGGAGAACGTCATGGCGAACCCGACAGCCAGGCAAAGCACCCCGCCGGCCCCTACGGGGGACCCCCCGCAACGGATCTCCCGCGTCACGTCGGGTATCTGACCGGCGATGAGTCCAATGAAGAGGAACATGGAGAACACGTAGTGGGACTCCATCAGAAGCTCTATGCCCTTGGCAGGCAGCCACATGCCTGCGGCTATCCCGATTCCCAGTGTGAGGAAGAACAGGAATTCCGGACGTATCCTCCTGTATATGTCCGCCAGGTCCTCGACCAGGCGCTCGTATACGCCGAAAACTATGGCCATTACCCCGCCGCTGAGTCCCGGGACCTGGGACGCCATCCCCACCACGAAACCCACAAGTACGTTCCTCAGACTGCCGTATAGAGAAAGCATGTGACGGCGAGGTCTATCGCGGGGAAGCTTATAACATTGCTTGTGCTAGGCGGACCCCGGTCTTACGCCAGAGCACCGTCGCAGGGGCCCCATCCTCAGATGCCGAGGGGACCCGCGCCGAACGTTAAGGTTGTATGAAAGTTTATATAGAAGAACAAACTTTATCCGAAACATAGTTCCGTAAAAGGAAGAGAATTCGGAGGAATGAATTACAATGGGAATGGGTAACACACCCATCTTGATCCTCAGAGAGGGGACCAAGAGGGACAAAGGAAAGGATGCTCAGTACAACAACATAACCGCGGCCAGGACCATATCCGACTCCGTAAGGAGCAGCCTGGGCCCCAGGGGCATGGACAAGATGCTCGTGGACTCCATGGGCGACGTCGTCATAACCAACGACGGCGTGACGATCCTCAAGGAGATGGACGTTCAGCACCCGGCGGCGAAGATGCTCGTGGAGGTCGCCAAGACCCAGGATTCCGAGGTAGGGGACGGCACCACGACCTCAGTAATCCTCGCAGGGGAGCTTCTGAAGAAAGCCACGGACCTCATAGACTCCAACGTCCACCCCACGATAATAGCCAGCGGGTACAGGAAGGCCAACGAGAAGGCCCAGGAGATACTCAAGAGCGTGGCGATGCCCGTCAGCATAAAGGACGAGGACCTCCTCAAGAGGATAGCCGAGACCGCTATGATAAGCAAGCAGGTCAACAGCTCCAAAGAGTTCTTCGCCAACCTGGTCGTCGACGCTGTGAAGACTGTCGTCGAGGAGAAGGACGGCAAATACTTCGCCGACCTGAAGAACATCCAGACTGTTCTCAAATCCGGGGCTTCCATGGAGGATTCCGTTCTCGTGAAGGGACTCATAATAGACAAGGAGCCCGTGCAGCCCACCATGCCCAAGAAGGTCGAGAAGGCCAAGATCGCCCTGGTGGACACGCCCATCGAGGTCAAGAAGACCGAGGTGGATGCCAAGATAGAGATAACCGCCCCCGACCAGCTGGCAGCTTTCCTCGCCGAAGAGGAGAACATGCTCAGGAAGATGGTCAAGAAGATCAAGGAGTCGGGAGCGAACGTCGTCTTCTGCCAGAAGGGCATCGACGACCTCGCGCAGCACTTCCTGGCCAAGGAAGGCATCTACGCCTGCAGAAGGGTCAAGAAGTCCGACATGGAGAGGCTCGCCAAATCCACCGGAGCCAACCTCGTGAACAAGGTCGAGGAGATAGACTCCGGAGACCTTGGGTACGCCGAGCTCGTTGAGCTCAAGAAGATCGAGGAGGAGGAGATGACCTTCATCACCGGCGTCAAGGACCCCAAGACCGTCTCCGTGCTCATCAGGGGAGGCACCAGCCACATAACCAACGAGATCGAGAGGTCCCTGGTGGACGCATGGTCCGTTGTCCGGGTCGCCATCGAGGACGGCATGATGGTCACCGGAGGCGGCTCCACCGCGATAGAGCTCGCCATGGGCCTCAGGGACTATGCAGCATCCATCGGAGGCAGGGCACAGATCGCCATAGAGGCGTTCGCATCCGCCATGGAAGTGATCCCCACATCCCTGGCCGAGAACGCTGGTCTCGACCCCATCGACATGGTCATAGAGATGAGGAAGCAGCACAAGGAGGGCAAGAAGTACGCCGGCCTCAACCCGTTCAGCGGTAAGGTCGAGGACATGCTCGCCCTCAATGTGATCGAGCCCTACAGGATCGGAAGGCAGGCCATCAACTCTGCCACCGATGCGGCTGTCATGATCCTCAGGATCGACGACGTCATAGCCGCCCGCGGAGGGCCCAGCGCCCCCGATATGCCCCCGGGAGGACCCGGCGGCATGGGCATGGACGACTGAAACCAGAATGTCAAACAAGGGGCGCAAGCCCCTTTTATTTATACTCCCTACTAAAGAAGGCGATCCGATGACTGAGAAGTCTGAGAAGAAGACCAAGAAGGACGAGGCCATGGTAAAGATGCAGGAGGACCTGGATAAGGCCAAGGACGAGGCCGAAGGATACCTGGACATGGCGAGGAGGCTGCAGGCGGACTTCGACAACTACCGCAAGAGGTCTCAGCGCGAGAACGAGGAGTTCAGGAGATGCGCCGAAGAGGGGGTGATGGTCGAGGTACTCGGAACTATCGACGATCTCGACCGTGCTTTGGAAAACACATGCGAAGACAGCGAATTCGTGTCCGGAGTAAGGAGCATAAGGCAGAATCTCATGAAGATACTGGAGTCCAGGGGGCTCTCCGAGGTGCCTACGGACGGCAAGTTCGATCCGATTCTACACGAAGCCATGTGCGTAGAGGAAACCGACGCCGACGGCGACATAACGGAGGTGTTCCAGAAGGGATACCGCATAGGGAACCGCGTGGTTCGTTACGCCAAGGTCAAGGTGACCAGGAAGAAGGAAGAAGAATCAAAGGAAGGTGAGCAGAAATGTCAAGAATAATCGGAATAGACCTGGGAACGAGCAACTCCGCCGCCTCTACTACCGAGGGCGGAAGGCCGACCATGATCCCCTCTGCGGAAGGGACCAGCGTCGGCGGGAAGTCCTTCCCGTCATACGTGGCCTTCACCAAGGACGGACAGCTCCTCGTTGGAGAGCCAGCCAGGAGGCAGGCCGTCACCAACCCCGACGGAACGGTGAAGAACGTCAAGAGGAAGATGGGGAGTGACGAGAAAGTCACTGTGATAGGGAAGGAGTACACCCCTCAGCAGATCTCGGCATTCATCCTCCAGAAGATAAAGAGGGATGCGGAGGCATACCTCGGGGAGAAGATCGACAAGGCGGTGATAACCGTCCCCGCCTACTTCAACGACAATCAGAGGCAGGCGACCAAGGACGCCGGTGCGATCGCCGGGCTGGAGGTAGTGCGCATAATAAACGAGCCCACGGCCGCAGCACTGGCATACGGCGTGGACAAGGGCGACGTAGCCCAGAAGATAATGGTGTTCGACCTGGGAGGAGGAACCCTTGACGTCACCATAATGGACTTCAGCGACGGTGTGTTCGAGGTCCTCTCAACATCCGGTGACACGAAGCTCGGCGGCTCGGACATGGATGAAACGCTCACCAGGTACGTAATAAAGCAGTTCCAGAACGAGACGGGTGTCGACCTGTCGAAGGACAATATGGCCTTCTGGAGGGTCAGGGAGGCCTGCGAGAAGGCCAAGATAGAACTCTCCACCACCATGCAGACGGAGATAAACCTCCCCTTCATAACCTCGGACGCCTCGGGTCCCAAGCACCTCGTGCAGACCGTGACCCGTGCAAAGCTCGAGGAGCTCGTCGAGCCCATCGTCAGCAGATGCAGGCAGTCCATAACCCAGGCCATCAGCGATGCCGGCCTCAAGAGTGAGAGCATAGACAAGATCATAATGGTCGGCGGCCCCACCAGGATGCCCATAGTCCAGAACTTCGTGGAATCCATAGTCGGGCCGAAGATACAGCGCGGGATCGACCCCATGGAGTGCGTCTCCATGGGTGCGGCCATACAGGGCGCGGTCCTGTCCGGAGAGGTCAAGGACGTGCTTCTCCTGGATGTCACCCCGCTCTCCCTCGGAATCGAGACCCTGGGAGGCATAGCGACCAAGCTGATCGAGAGGAACACCACCATACCAACCAAGAAATCCCAGGTGTTCTCGACCGCTGCCGACAACCAGTCTAGCGTGGATATACACGTGGTCCAGGGGGAGAGGGAGATGGCGGCAGACAACACCTCGCTCGGCAGATTCATGCTGGACGGCATACCCCCGGCGCCCCGCGGAGTGCCCCAGATCGAAGTAAGCTTCGACATAGACGCCAACGGCATAATCAACGTGTCCGCCAAGGACAAGGGCACCGGGAAGGAGCAGAGGATAACCATAGCCTCCTCCAACAAGCTCAGCAAGGATGATATCGAGGACATGGTTAAGCAGGCGGAGCAGTACGCCGAGGCCGACAAGAAGAAGCGCGAGGAGATAGAGGTCAAGAATCAGGCCGAGAGCACCGTGCACTCGATGCGCAAGACCCTCGATGAGTTGGGCGAGAAAGTCACCAACGAGGAGAGGGCGAATGTGGAGGCCGCGATATCCGATCTCGACAAGGCCCGTCAATCAGGAAGCGTCGACGAGATCAAGAAGAAGATGGAGGACCTCTACAAGGTGATGGCGCCCATATCCGAGAGGCTGTACTCTCAGAACCAGGCCCAGCAGGAAGCGCCGAAGCAGGGCCCCCAGGAGTCCCCGTCCGGCAAGGACGGAGCGTATCAGGACGCGGACTTCAAAATCGTGGATGACGAGTGATCATGCCGAGGGACTACTATGAGGTGCTGGGTGTCGCGAAGGACGCCACCTCCGACGAGATAAAGAGCGCCTACCGCAAGCTGGCGAAGCAGTATCATCCCGACGTGTCCCAGGAGGCGAAGGAGACTGCCGAGGCGAAGTTCAAGGAGATCTCCGAGGCCTACGAGGTGCTTTCCGACTCTGAGAAACGCAGCATCTACGACCAGTACGGCCATGCGGGCGTGAACCAGCAGTTCAGCAACGGGGGCTTCAGCTGGGATGACTTCACCCACTACAATGACATATCCGACATCTTCGGAGACATCTTCGGAAGCATGTTCGGAGGAGGCAGGCGTCAGAGCAGGAGCGCGAACTCCCCCCGGTCGGGGGAGTCCCTGAGATACGACGCGGAAATCGACCTGTCGGACGTCCTGAACGGGAAGTCGATAGAGGTTTCCGTGCCCCACACCTCCAACTGCCCCGACTGCCACGGCACGGGGGGGAAGGACGGGAATGTGCATACGTGCCGCCAGTGCGGAGGCACAGGACAGGTGCAGACCGTCCGGCGCACCGCCTTCGGCCAGATGGTCTCCGTAGACATGTGCCCCACATGCAGAGGTTCCGGGAGCTCGTTCGAAGAGCGTTGCCCCAAATGCCGTGGCCAGGGGAGGGTTCAGAAGACCACGAAGGTCTCCGTCAGCATCCCCAAGGGGGTGCAGGACGGATCCAGGCTGAGGGTTCCGGGCGCAGGCGATGCCGGATACAACGGCGGGCCGGCCGGCGACCTTTTCGTCGTCGTGCATGTGAGGCCGGACAGCGTTTTCGAGCGCGACGGCGTGAACCTTTGGACGGGTGTCACCACGACCTATCCCAGGCTGGTCCTCGGGGGCAGCGAGGAGGTCAGGACCCTCGAGGGGGAGAAGGCCCTTCTGAAGATACCGGCGGGCACCCAGGTGGGGTCCGTTCTCAGAATCCAGGGCAAAGGCCTCCCAAGACCGGGAGGGGGCATCCGCGGCGATCTGTTCGTCCGCGTGAGGATAGATGTTCCGTCCAAGGTATCCGAACTGGAGAAGGAGTACCTCAGGAAACTGGACGAGGGAGCAGGAGGGGCGGCTCCCAAATCCACGGGCACCAAATCCAGGATCAAGAAGAAGCTAGGCGTTTAAACCACTTAGACATCTTTCTTAGCTTTTTAACGTCAATAACACCGGCGGATATTTTTACCGCCGTGCTGTTGCACAAGCGGTGAAACAACTGGACGTCGTCGCCGGGGTTATATTCTCCGGGGATCAGGTGCTATGCGCCAAACGAGGGCCGGACCGGCACGGATACCTGTCAGGCAGATACGAGTTCCCGGGCGGGAAGGTCGAACCGGGGGAGACCGCCTGCGAAGCACTGGCGCGGGAGTTGAAAGAGGAGCTCGATCTCGACGTCATCGTCCAAGAGGAGGACATCCTTTGCACGACGGAGCACGAGTATCCCGACTTCGCAGTAGCCATAAGGGCGTACGTCCTGAGGATCCCCGGGAGGGACCTGACGCTGAATGAGCACGACGGGGCGGTCTGGCGGTCCCCGGAGGGCATGGAGGATCTGGACTGGGCCCCCGCGGACATCCCGATAGTGGAGGAGCTGGTGAGGAGGCATGCGGAGCAGCCGTGAGGAGCTGGTCAGGGCGCTGGAGCACGGATTCCTGGACAGCTCCGTGAGGGCATTGGAGAGGTACTCCCCCAAGCTGGTCATCAACGACAAGTCCAGGAACGAATGCGTCCTTCCAGTGATATCGTCCGAGCTCAGGACCTGCGACGAGTTCTTCTTCTCCGTGGCATTCATAACGGACGGAGGGCTGAGCGTTCTGAGCAACGAACTCAGGGATCTCCAGGAAAGGGGGGTGAAGGGGAGGATAATCGCCTCCCAGTACCAGAACTTCACCCAGCCCACGGCGCTCAAGAGGCTGGCATCATTCGAGAACATAGAGCTGAGGGTCGCCACCGAAGGGCAGATGCACACCAAGTGCTACATATTCCGCAGGGGGGACGATTACAATCTGATAATAGGCAGCAGCAATCTGACCAACCAGGCCCTCTGCGAGAACAAGGAGTGGAACCTGAGGATAAGCTCCTCCGAGGACGGAGGGCTGATCAAGGAGGTCCTGGAGGAGTTCGGGAGACTGTTCGAGACCTCCACCAGGGTGGATGAGATCTGGCTCGGGGAGTATTCGAAGATATACAGGGAGGACACGGACCTCCGCAGGCTGATCAGGTCGAAGAGGTACGAAGAGGCCAAAGGATTCATGGACCTCGAGCGCCCCCAGCCCAACAGGATGCAGGTCCCGGCTCTGAGATCCCTTGAGGACATGAGGTCTAAAGGTGCTGACCGCGCCCTAATAATCTCCGCCACAGGAACCGGGAAGACGTATCTGTCGGCTTTCGACGTCAGGAAATGCGGTCCGAAGAGGATGCTGTACATAGCCCATAGGGAGACCATACTCAGGAACGCCAAGGAGAGCTACGGGCGGATATTGGGTCCCGGAACCTCCCTGGGACTGCTGACGGGCAACTCCCGCGATAGTGGCTGCGATTTCCTGTTCTCGACAATACAGACGATATCAAAGGAAGATGTCCTTTCAGATTTCAAGCCTGAAGAGTTCGACTACATAGTCGTAGATGAGGTCCACCGGGCGGGAGCGAGATCATACAAGAGGGTGCTGGATCACTTCAGACCCAAATTCGTGCTCGGAATGTCGGCCACACCGGAAAGGAACGACGGCATAGACATATTCGAGATGTTCGACCACAACGTGGCCTACGAGATAAGGCTCAGGCAGGCCATGGAGGAGAAGATGATATGCCCCTTCCATTACTTCGGAGTATCGGACATCACGGTGGGCGGAGAGCCCCTGGACGACCTGTCCGACTTCAACAGGCTGGTCTCGGACCAGAGGGTCGAGCATGTACTGAGGCACGTGAGATACTACCTTCCGTGCGGGGACAGGGTGAGAGGGCTCGTGTTCTGCTCCGGGAGGGAGGAGGCCGAAACCCTCTCCGACCGTTTCAACGAGAAGGGGTACATGACCAGGGCCCTGACGGGAAAGGACTCCCAGGATGACAGGGAGGAGGCCATAAGGATGTTGGAGGCCGACGATCCCGACCCGAAGCTCGACTACATCTTCACAGTGGACATCTTCAACGAGGGAGTGGACATACCGCGGGTCAACCAGATTGTGATGCTGAGGCCCACGGAATCGGCGATCGTCTTCGTTCAGCAGCTGGGCAGGGGGCTAAGGCACTCCGAGGACAAGGAGTATGTTACGGTCATCGACTTCATAGGGAACTACCAGAAGAACTACCTCATACCCGTGGCCCTGTCGGGCGACAGATCCTACAACAAGGACGTAATGAGGAGGTTCGTCTCAGAGGGCAACCGCATGATACCGGGCTGCTCGGCGATCGCTTTCGACAGCATAACCAAGGAGAGGATATACTCAGCCATCGACCGGGCGAACCTCAACGGAACCAAGCTTCTGAGGGAGGCCTACAGGGATCTGAGGAACAAGCTGGGCAGGGTTCCGACGCTCAGCGACTTCCGGGAGTTCGGATCGGTGGACCCCATCAAGATCATAGAGAGGTTCGGCTCCTATCATTCCTTCCTCCGGAAGTACGAGAAGGAATACGGCGTGAGGCTGCCTGAGGACCAGGAGGCGACCCTGTGCGATCTGTCCGGGATACTGGCCTCGGGGAAGAGGTTGCATGAGATACTGATCGCTGAAGCGATCCTCAGCGGGGAGAGGTACCCCCTTCGCTGCCTCAGGGATTCGGCACCCGGGGTTCTGGGGCACGAGGTGGGCGAACAGACCCTCAGGAATCTGGCCAACATATTCGCCGGGAGGTTCCACAGAGGCCGGGATAATCTGGGGATACTCGAGGGGTCCGGAGGGCATTACACAGTCTCCGAACGGTTCTCGGGGATGATCCGCAACGGGGATTTCGCGCGGCTGCTGTCCGATACGGTAGCCTGCGGGCGCTCCAATTGGAAGGAGAGGTACTCTGAGCCGTATCCGGGGATGAACCTCTGCCTTTACGAGAGGTACACCTACGCCGATGCATGCAGGCTGCTGGACTGGGACAGGGAGGTCATTGCCCAGAACATAGGCGGTTACATGTACAACAAGGAGACGAACACCCTGCCCGTCTTCATAAACTACGTCAAGGGCGACGACGTGGCCGAAAGCATCAGGTACGACGATCATTTCCTGAACCCCTCGACCCTGGTGGGGGTCTCCAAATCCAGGGAAGGGGCCGGTTCCAAGAACGTCATCCGCATAAGGGACGCCGTGTCCAACGGGACCGTGATCCCCCTGTTCCTACGCAAGAACAAGGACGACATCGGTTCCAAGGAGTTCTACTACCTCGGCAACATGCTGCCCGAGGAGTGTCCCGTGGCTTCCACTGCGGAAAGGACCCCCGTGGAGATTCTATACAGGCTGGAACGTCCGGTTCGCGCGGATCTCTACGAGTATTTCACCACGGTGTCTCTGGACTGAGTTGGTGTCCGGTTCGAGGACCGCATCACATTATCTATTTGGTCGGTCATCCCCGGGCATGTTCGAACCCCTGGGGGTGATATCCCCCGCGGTATTCCTGGTCGCCTGGGCGGCATGCATACGCATGGACGGCAGCTGGAGCTCCCGTAGGTACATATGCGACCTGGGGATATCGCGGGAGGCCAGGGTCTCAGCGGTCTTCAATTCCTCGGCTGTCATCTGCGGCGCGCTGCTACTCCTGTTCTCGGCAGAGGCCCTGTGGTGTTCCAGGGACCATCTGGGAACGTTGTTGTGGTCCTCCGCATCTGTCACCAGCGTGATGATAATGATGATAGGTCTGGTTACAGAGAGGCATCAGCCGTTGCATCTCTGGATAGGGTACGGCCTCTTCGTATGCCTGGCCACGACCGCAGGGCTGCTCGTGGCATGGGGTCTGCTGGGTCAGGGCAGCGTGTTCATAGGCATACTTGCGATAGTATCGATGTCCGTGGCGTTTGCTGTCCTGGTGCTGCGGGGGACCCGCAGGGCGGAGGCTGCCGCCGCGGTCCTCGGAATGTTCACGGTGGCGGCACAGGCGGCATCCATGATGCTGGGATGACCGCCTGAGCAATCGATCCCCTACAGGTATGCGGGTCTTCGGAAAAACGCCCCCTGGGATCATGAACGGGACGGATGGCGCCGAGGGAGAGATTCGAACTCCCGAGGTCAGGGACCAGTGGTTTTCGAGACCACCGCCATACCAGGCTTGGCTACCTCGGCTCGGTCGGAACAATCCCGTACACGTATTTTAGCTTGTCCATCGTGCCCGCCCTCTGGCCCAGGTCGCCGATGAACCCCCCGACGGGGCCCGGGCCGTCCGCCGCGGTCCGCAGTATCCCAAGGCACCACGGACATCTGAGCGCTGGGAGAGACAAAAATTACGGAATATGTTAAAAAGCGGGAGCGACAATATGCAGGGCGGTGTAAACATGAACGGAATTACCACCGGCGTAGTCAAGGCGAAGGAGGCATCCATAACCATGGCGGCACTGGAAGCATCCGTAAAGGATGCGGCACTGGAAGCCATGGCCGATGCACTGGATGCCCGCAGGTCCGAGGTGCTCGAGGCCAACGCCGGAGACATGTCCTCCGCTATCGAGGCGGAGAGGAGAGGGGAGCTTTCCGGTTCATTGGTAAAGCGTCTCCTGGTCAACGATGAGAAGATCGACGGGATGATAGCGGGCATAAGGGACGTGGCAAAGCTGAACGACCCCGTCGGGGAGACGATGTCCGCACTGGAACTGGATGAGGGCCTGATGCTGTACCAGGTCCGGTGTCCGATAGGTGTGCTCGGCGTTATATTCGAATCGCGTCCGGACGTTGTGCCGCAGATAATGTCCCTTTGCCTGAAGAGCGGGAACTCGGTGGTCTTCAAGGGAGGACGCGAGGCTTCCCTGTCAAACCGTGCGCTTTTCGAGATACTTACGGATGCCGCGGCATCCGCAGGGGTGCCCAGGGAGGCGTTCGTCCTTATGGAGAGGAGAGAGGATGTGAGCGCCATACTGGGAATGCACGAGCACATAGACCTGCTCATACCGAGGGGTTCCAACGAGTTCGTACGCTACATACAAGAGAACACCAAGATACCTGTTCTGGGTCATGCTGCAGGAATATGCCACATATACGTAGATTCCACGGCCGACATCGAACTGGCGCTCGGAGTCGCGCTCGATTCGAAGATACAGTATCCGGCGGTCTGCAACGCGGTGGAGACACTGTTGGTGGATTCCCGCATAGCCGGGAGCTTCGTTCCCAGGATGGCGACGTTGTTTCATGACAACGGGGTCGAGATACGTGCGGACGAGCGCTGCGCAGAGATACTGGCGGATTCCGTGCCCAACGTGGCCGCCACCGAGGAGGACTGGGACACGGAGTACAACGACCTGATAATCTCGATAAGGACAGTCGACGGGATAGCAGAGGCCATGGACTTCATAAACAGGCACGGGTCCCACCACACCGACTGCATAATAACGCAGGACAGGGCCAACATGGCGCTCTTCGCCAGGACGGTGGACTCCGCGGACGTCTTCGTGAACGCCTCCACGAGATTCGCCGACGGATACAGGTTCGGCAAGGGGGCCGAGGTCGGCATAAGCACGAACAAGATCCATTCCCGCGGACCCGTGGGCATGGAAGGGCTGATGATATACAAGTACATCCTGGTTGGCAAAGGCCAGGTGGTGAAGGACTACGTAGGCAGAGATGCCAGGAAGTTCACGCACGCAAGCAAGGAAGAGGGATTGAGATTCTGATGAACACAAGGAAGGATCTGCTCGGGGAGGTATCGAGAGTCGTCGTCAAGGTGGGGACGTCTTCCATAACGAGAGGCGGGACCTCGGTCTCCAGGGATTTCATGGACACCGTGGCGGCACAGACCAAGGCCCTCAGGGACGGTGGGATGGAGGTTCTCATAGTCACCTCCGGGGCAATAGGCATAGGCATGAGGGCCATGGGCGCCGTTCCCAAACCCAACGAGATCCCCATAAGGTCGGCGGCCGCCTCCGTGGGACAGAGCATACTGATGCAGAAGTGGAACGAGAGCTTCCAGAAGCAGGGCCTGATAACCGCTCAGATTCTGCTAACAATGAACTTCCATTCCGACAGAGAGAGCTATCTCAACCTCAGCAATACGATAGACACCCTCCTGAGCTACGGCGTGGTGCCTATATTCAACGAGAACGATGCCATATGCACCCGGGAGATCGACGCGACCTTCGGGGACAACGACACCCTTTCCGCAATAATAGCCAGCAAGATGGATGCGGATCTCCTCGTCATACTGTCGGATGTGGAAGGGCTGTACGACAGGAACCCCAAGATACACCCGGACGCGAAGCTGATCACCACGGTATCCGAGGTGGACGATTCTGTCAAGTCAATGGCCGGCGACCCCACAACCAGTCTGGGTGTCGGCGGGATGAAGACCAAACTCCGCGCGGCCCAGATATGCAAGGACGCCGGATGCAGCATGATAATCGCATCCGGAACCGAAGAGGGAGTGATTGTACGCGCTGCGCGCGGTGAGGAGATAGGCACGATATTCACCACGGATACGGTGATGGGTAAGAAGAGGCGCTGGATGAAGTTCGCCCATGCCTATGCCACGATAACCGTGGACGCCGGGGCCAAGAAGGCGGTTCTGAAGCATCTGTCGCTGCTCCCAGTGGGTATCAAAGGCGTCGAGGGAGCCTTCAACAGAGGGGACGTGGTCAACATATCCTGCGGAGGGAAGGTTTTCGCAAAGGGCATGCCCGACTACACTTCTGGGGAAGTCGAGCTCATAAAGGGGATTCACAGCGACAGGATACCAGATATCCTTGGGCACAAGAACCATGCAGACGTGATCAGGAGCGAGAACATAGTGATCCTGTGAGACGGATACGCCTGCCGTTCCTGATTATAAGTGGTGGGCCCGGCCGGATTTGAACCGGCGACCTCCGCCATGTCAAGGCGACGTCATAACCCCTAGACCACGAGCCCGATGACCAGATGATACACTTCTCGTTCTTATATCTTTTTACCGCCGTTTGAATCCCTGATAGGTCTGGCACCCGTCATACCTACAGTCAACGGTGCTTATTCAAAAGGGTATTAATCCGAAACGCGGATGACTCCCGTCATGACAGAGATAAAGCTGTTCACCAAGAACGACTGCGGGAAATGCGAGCACGTCAAGGATCGCATGCCCAAGGACCTGGGCATACAGATAGTCAACGTCGATACCGTGGACGGTCTGGCCGAGGGCGCGTTCTACGAGTTGATCGAGAAGACATTCCCGGTGCTTGTCGTCGACGATGAGGTGGCCGCGGAAGGCGCCATACCCATACTCGACAAGCTGAAGGAGATCGCGGCCGGAAAGAGCAGATGATAACGCTGGGCATAGAAGGGACCGCTCATACGCTGGGCGTGGGCGTGGTGGATTCGGAGAAGGTGGTCCTATCCAACGTTATCGATATGTACCGTCCCGAGAAGGGCGGGCTCCACCCCCGCGAGGCGGCAAACCACCACGCCGATGCGGTGGCGGATACCGTTGTCAGAGCGGTCAGGGAGGCAGGCGTCTCCATGAAGGATCTGAATCTGGTGTCCTTCTCCATGGGCCCCGGCCTGGGACCCTGCCTGAGGGTTGCCGCGACCGCCGCACGCTCCCTCTCCTCCAGGCTCAACATCCCGATAATGGGTGTCAACCATTGCATAGCCCACATAGAGATCGGACGCGCTACGACCGGCTGCCGCGACCCTGCCCTGCTTTACGCCTCCGGAGGAAACACCCAGGTCATCGCCTTCGCCAACGGCAGGTACCGGATATTCGGAGAGACGCTGGATGTCGGAATAGGCAACATGCTTGACAAGCTGGGCAGGGAGCTGGGTCTGGGGTATTACGCCGGTCCGGCGATAGAGAGGCTGGCCTCCGAGGGACGGAATCTGCTGGACCTCCCGTACTCGGTCAAGGGGATGGACGTCTCCTTCTCCGGGATAATGACCGCGGCCCTGGCTCTCAGGAGGAAGGGGCACAGCCTCGAGGACATTGCATTCTCCATACAGGAGACATGCTTCGGCATGCTTACCGAGGTCACAGAGAGGGCGATGGCCCACATAGGCAAGGACGAGGTCCTGCTCGGAGGGGGAGTTGCTCAGAACTCGCGGCTCAGAGGGATGATAAAGGATATGGCCGAGGCCCGGGGTGCGGAGATGTTCGTTCCGGAGCGGAAGCTATGCGCGGACAACGGGGCCATGATCGCCTGGCTGGGCAGCATAATGCACGAATCAGGCGTAAGGATGGGCATCGACGACACCGCGGTCAGACAGAGATTCAGGACTGACGATGTCCCGGTGACCTGGAGGGGCCGAGCTGCTCCCCGATTATCCTGTCCAGATTGACCAGGAACTCCCGGTTCCTTTCCGAGGGTATCGATCCGCCTGCCGCTATCCTGTGGCCGCCGCCCTCGCCTCCCACGGATTCGCACGCCTGCCGCATGGCTCTGGCCAGATCTATACCCTTGTCAAGCTGAGACCAGGTCCCTCTGGAGGACATATGGGCGGTTATGTCGGCGCAGTTGAGGCCTATCGTGGGTTTGTCGGGGTCCCCTATGTACTGCATCGCCACTCCGCATATAACCCCCGTAAGGCCAGATGAGGAGCTGTCGAAGAACTGTATGTTCTCCATTGGGGTCAGTCCCCTCTCTTCAAGGGCTCTGACCTCCTCCACCCTTCTTCTCCTGTATTCCCTGTCCAGCTCCTCCGCACGGACCCTGGACCTCTCGTCGCCCATGCCCGCGGCGACGCCTATTCCGCCGAGACCCTGCCGGCCGCAGGCGTCCAACACGGATGCCAGGGCCTCGGAGTCCATGCCCCAGTCCCTGAGACGGTATCTTGTGCGGGCGATCTCCTCCATTGTGGACACGGACACCCCCTGGGCTGTCAGCTTGAGGGCTATCAGTGATGAGAGTCTCCTCTCCTCCTCCTCGTCCAGGTCCTCGGATCCGCGAAGGCTGTCGATGCCCGCATCGGCGAGCAGCTGGGACGCGCCTTCCACGCTGCCACTGACGCCGCGTATGTACGGGTCGGTTCCCAGGAACAGCTCGGAGGACAGCTGGCCGGAGGGTATCAGGGAGCCTTCCCTCTCCTCCACCAGCCCCCTCTTGCGGGCTCCCTCCAACAGGTGCGCGTTGAGGCCGCTGACGCCCTTCGCGGTCTGCCTGTCCCCCGACATCCCCGCGAAGGCGATCTGCACAAGATCCCAGTTTTCCTCTTTCATGACAACGGAGAAAAGGAAAGCCATGGTGGCGCCGCATCCGGAGGTCATGCCGTCTATGCCTTCGAGATGGGGGTTGGCATAGACCACCTTCTCGGAATCCCTCGATACCGTGTGGTGGTCCAGGACCACCACGTCGCAATCCATGGCCTCGAACTCCTCGATGTACGATGCGCCCAGGTCGGTTATCAGTACGCATTCCGCCCCGGACCCCCGTATGATGTCCATGCTGTCGCCGTCCAGGGTGTTGAAGAGAGTAAGCTTGAAGTCCTTCCCTTCTCGGAACAGGGTCTTCGATGTTATTGCCGCCGAGGATATTCCGTCGGCGTCGTAATGCGAGAACAGATGTATGAATTCGTGCTTGCGTACGGTCTCCGCAGCACGTTGTAAACGTGAAAGTAGTTTGGAAGGAAGGACTCCGAGGTCCATTTTTCACCTTACTTGAGCATGAGCTCCGCGTTGCTGAGGGAATATCTCCAGTTCTGCGGGAGCACACCGTTTCTCTTGTAGTAGCGTTCCAGTCTCCTGATCTTGGCCTCTATGAGGTTCAGCCCCCTCTTGTTGGAGACGTCTCCGCGGTTCTCCTTGAGGTGGACGTTCAGCGAGATGGCGCGTCTCATAAGGTTGGACAGGTCCTCGGGCAGAGAGGGCGCAACGTCCTTCTCCTTCATGATGGCTGTGACGGTCTTGCCGGTGGCCAGCTTCACGTCAGGAACGCCGTACTGGTCCCTCAGCACGAGCCCGATCCTGGCGGGTGTGTATCCTTCCTTGGTGAACTTGACGATGAGGTCCTCTATCTCGGCGGCGCCGATGGGTACCCATTCGGGGTTCTCGGAAATCAGGGGGCGTTTCGAACAGGATCTGCCCTTTCTTCTTGTATGCATTCTTGCCATATGTGATCCTCCGATCTCTATATAGGCGGCGAGGCTTACAGCCCTCTATTTTATACGACTATTAAAAGGTTCACTCCGGAGCCTGCGGCCCGTTACATCGTACGCCCGAGGGCCGCAGGCTCCTCAGGACTCCCTGGGCCCATTCTATCACCCATTCATATTCATCGGTTTCGAATGAAAGGTCCTCGGGGAGCTCCGAGAAGAGATCCGAGGTCATCTCCGCCTCCGCCACCCTGTCCCCCAGCCAGCCGGCGCATACATCGCAGTATCCTATGTCGGTCACGGCCGCTATCTCGACCTCGTAGCCCGCCTCCTCCAGGAACTCGCGTTCAGCCGCCGCCTCAGCGGTCTCGCCGGGTTCCGTGTGTCCTCCGGGCATCTCCCATCCTCTCCTCCTGGGATTGTACACCATCAGATACCTGTCCCCGCTGAATGCAACGCAGTACACCGTCCTCGTATCATCCCCTCCTGACGTATATCATGGCATGGGACATCTCATAGGGCTCAAGGCTGTGGATGTCCTCTATCCGGAATCCCCTGTCCCTAAGCCTGGCCTCAGAGGATGAGAAGATGTCGGCCGGCGCGGCGGTGACGTCTTCTGAACGGGCCTTGATGCTGACCATGCCCCTATCGGCTCCGAACAGGTCCATGTTGTCGGCCAGTATGTCGGCCTGTCTCTTCTGGGCCACATCCGAGTACACTACGCCGGAGGAGCCCACCACAAAGGAATACTCCTCCGGCCGGGTCGCATCGCCCAGTATCGGTATCATGTTCGGTCTGCGATCGCAATTGCGGACGAGTTCTCTGAATGTCCTGGGTGAGAACTCCACGCAGTAGACCCTTCCTTCCGGCACCATGTCCGATACATGGGAGGCCGTGGTTCCCGAAGCAGCCCCGAGATAGAGCACCGAATCGTCCTTCCTAAAAGGCAACGGCCCCCCGCCCAGCCTCAGATACGCCGACAGCTTGCTCCTGTACGGATCCCATTCCCTGTATTCCACTCCTTCGAATGATACAAGCCTCTCCCCGTATACGCGGATGCCCGGTGCGGCGGACCGGGTGTACAGCCGGCCCCCGCGGGAGACAAGACACCCTGCCTCTTCATCCGAAGGCTTCATGCGGACCCGAATGATCTACAGGTAGATAATACGGAGTTGAAAATCCGATACGCGTCGGTGCCGTCCGCGGAAGGGCGGCTCAGACTCTCGATGAATAATCCGAACCCGATTCCCGATGATGAATTTTTATACGTTCGAATGAGATTCATATGCACCCTGAAGAGGCATATTGAAATGTCGGATGCAACAGATACAAAAGTGGGCCCCCGGGCCTAATGCAGCTGGCCGCTATCGCAGGAGCCCTACTGGCGGTGGCTGCCATTTTCCTGGATCGGTTCAGTCTGACGATCCCGAGGGAGACCTTTTCCTACACCGGATTGGATCTCATAACCGACTCTGACTTCTCCAATGTAGGGGACTTCCAGAAATACATGCCGCTCCTGGTGCTGATAATCGGCATCCTGTCCCTGATCCTGTCGATAATCCCGACGATTCGACCGAACTGCGTCAAGGCTTCGGGTCTCGGGCTTCTCGTCCTCGGACTGCTGGTACTTATCATCCGCATAGTGGCGGGATCGTGGGTTGTCGTAGACATCTTCATTCAGTCATACAGTATACTCGATCACTCCGGCATAGGGTTCTGGCTCGCGATGGTGGGCGGGATCCTCATACTTCTGTGCGGCATACCGGACATGGTGAAGGGGTACAAGGCCTGAAACGACATCCGTTAAAAAGGGGCGAAGGCCCCGTCTTTATTTTCACTCACTCCAAAAGAGCAATATATCAATCACAGGCTAGTCTCGCCCATCATGATCGATATTCTCAGGGAGATCGCGGACAAGGTAGCGGATGCCATAGCCCTCATACCGGATCCCAGGTTCAGGGGGGAGGAGATATGCATGGGCGCCGACGGCACCCCGACATCCCAGATAGACAAGGTCGCGGAGAACACGGTCCTGGATCACATAGCCAGGAACGGGATTCGGCTGAACGTGCTCAGCGAGGAGATCGGTTATGTGGACAACGGCGCCGAGGACACGCTGGTCCTCGACCCCATAGACGGAACAACCAACTCGTCGATCTGCGTTCCGATGTACACAATATCGATGGCCGTCGGAACGTCCTCACTATCGGATGTGCACACGGCGCTTATAAGGAACCTGGTCACCGGGGATGAGTACTGGGCGGTCAGAGGGGAGGGGGCTTTCAAGAACGGGGAGCGGATCCAAGCCATATCCCGATCCAATCTGGACAATCTCGTCATGGCCATATACCTCGGGAACGGCGCGAACCCGGACTCTTTCGCCCTGGCCAAGCGGATAAAGTCCTCCCGTGCGTACGGCTGTGCCTCCCTGGAGATGGCGCTGGTGGCCGAGGGCATGCTGGACGCCTTCGTGATGAACTCCGAGGACTATTCGCGTTCCATCAGGGTGGTCGACATAGCCGCAAGTTATCTGATACTCATGGAGGCCGGGGGCCACGTGTACAACCTAGACGGCTCCCCCTTCGATATGCCGTTCGATCTGGGGCATCACTCCGACTTCATAGCGGTGGGGGACCCCGATGTTTACGATTTCGTGATGAAGGACAACTGCAGGCCCCTGCGCTGCGGAAAGAGATTCAGATACGGCATATACGCCAACACCAACATCCGCGGTGTGGAGGAGCACGTGCGCAGGGTAATCGCGGCACTGGGCGACGAGGACTACGTTCTAGACGCCGAGACGGCCCGTCTGTTGGGCACGGAGGGCGTGCCACTCAGTGAGATGGGTGTGGACATAGTCATAACCGTCGGAGGCGACGGCACGATACTCCGTTCGATGCTCCTCACGGACGCGATGGTCCTGGGGATAAACGCCGGAGGGATAGGCTTCCTGGCGGAGATAGAGCGGGGGGAGATCGAGGAAGGGATAGCAAAGCTCCGCCGCGGGGAGTACAAGGTGGAGAAGAGGCTCAAGCTGCGCACACGCTACAACGGAGAGTATCTCGAGGATGCTGTTAACGAAGTGGTAGTCCACACGGATTCCGTTGCTAAGATAAGGCATTTCAGGATCTATATCAACGATGTCCTGGCCACCGAGGTCAGGGCGGACGGGATAATCGTTTCCACACCCACCGGTTCCACGAGCTACGCCATGAGCCTCGGGGCACCCATGATAGATCCGGGGGTCAAGGCCATGGTGATCGTTCCCATGGCGGCGTTCAAATTCTCCTCCAGGCCCATAATCGTGCCCTCGAATGCCAAGATAACCGTGGAGCAGATACTGGACAAGGGCTGCCTGCTTGTGATAGACGGACAGAGGGAGTACGGGATGCCGGGCCCCTCCAAGGCGGAGTTCACGATGTCCTCCAAATACGCCAGGTTCATAATGTTCGACACCGACTTCTACTCCAGAGTGCAGTACAAGCTGGAGAACGCCATATGAACAGGATATACGCGGTGGACGGCGAGTTCATAGACAGTTTCAACGAGTCGGCCAAGAGCTGCTATCCCGATGAATTCCTCTGTCTTGTGAGGGAGACCGAAGGCGTGATAACGGAGATGGTCCTCCTTCCCGGGACCGTGTACGGCAACAGTCACAGCTTCCTGAACCAATGGATGTCCCCGATAGACTACAGCATAGCGGGATCTGCCCATTCCCATCCCGGGTACAGCAACGAGCCCTCGGATGCCGACATAGAGTACTTCGGCAGCATGGGAGGGGTCCATTTCATAACCTGCCAGCCTTACGACAGGACCTCCTGGAGAGCGTACAACTCCAAGGGGGAGATCGTGGACCTAGAGGTTCTGGATTAAGGTCTCGTGGCGGCGGATATGGTGTCCTTGGCTATCTCCAAGAGGCCCACCAGATAGGCCTTGTCCCGGCCCTCCGCGGTCACGTCTATGTAGGGTTCGTTGCCTTCGAAGCGTATGAGGAACCATCCCGAGTCCATCTCCAGCCTCCATCCGTCGCCCTCGACGAGATCGTTGTGATCCAGACTCTGCAGGGCCTCCGCGATCCTCTTGGAGAACTGCTCCCGGTTGCCGTCGAAGACCACCCGGGTGTGATCCATCGTGTATTGCGGGAAATCGTCCACAAGCTTCCTTATGCTGTTCTCCTCGGCCAGTTTTGCAATCGCAGTGGCCGCGAATATCCCGTCAGGACAGTAGCTTATGTCGGAGAATATGAAGGACCCGTCGGTCCCTCCGCCGAACCTTATGCCCGTCTTCTTCATCGAGTCGCAGAGCTTTGCATCGCTGGTCCTGTGAACCTTCCCGTCGAACATGTCGTCTATGAGGGCAGAGCTGTTCATAGGAACAACTATGCTCTCCGGGTTTAGATGATGGACCAGAAGAGCCAGCACCTGGTCGTGGTTTACGTATCTGCCCAATTCGTCTATAACCGCCAGCTCGGTCCCGTCCCCGTTGAACGCGATTCCTATGCTGCCGCTGTTCGTCTTCACCTCATGGATCAGCTGCTTGAGTTCGCTCTCCTCGACCGAGGGGGACCTGACGGGGTATCTGCCGTCCATGTACGCGTTTATAGCAACCAGGTCAGATCCCATGTCCACGAATATCTGGGGGGCTACGGCGGAGGTAACTCCGCATCCGCAGTCGAGAATCACGGGGCAATCGGTCTTCCCGGCCAGTTCGGATACCTTCCTCCTGTACTTCTCTATGACGCCGTCAACGGGTATCGCGATTCCGGAGGCTTTGTAGGAGGGGAGGTCCAGTTCGGAGGACTCGTACCTTATCCTCACCTGTCTCATCTGGTCCTCGTTGAACGCGGAACCGTCGCTGTTGCGGAGGCTTATCCCGCTGTAAACTCCGAACTGGTCCGGATCTCCAAGCATGATGCTGCATTCGGACCTCGAAGAGGAGAATGCAACGGCCGCCGCGGGAGCCCGCCCGGCCAGACGAACTTTCGAACCGGCCGACGTCAGGCCCGATACCAACGCGTTCTTCAGGGTTTCGCTGCTGGGGTTCACATCCGTGCCCAGTGTTACATCCTTGTACTGCAGACCTATGGTCTGACCTATCCTGAGGGCTATCTCCGGGGTTATGTTCTGCTCCATCGCGGATCTTATGTCGGAGGTCTCCAGAAGCGACATGATAGGAACAGGATGTTACCTTCGATTGATAATGTTTGCTCCTGGACCCAGAGCCCCCGGGGCAGTGTTCGGGGAACGCTATCGGTGCAATGTGTGTCCGATAATACGCTGGGTACTGGTTTTCTCCAGGAAAAGTATTTATATTTAAGACTTTGATTGTTTTTACTGGCTCTGTCATATTCCAGGGTCGGAGAGATACCATGGCAATGGAGAAGATTGACCTCAAGAAGGCAAAGACGATCGCGCAGAACAAAGGACTTAAGCCAGGCAAGGTGAAAGGAACCGAGGGAGTCCAATTCACAAAGGGTACGAACAACAGGCTCGTGGTAATATCCTGGGATGAGTTCGAGAAGACACTCGCCAAAAGGAAGCTCGCCATCTACGAGAGCGGCGGCTGGATGAAGATAATGAAGGGATGAGTCGGGCAACACTGCACTCTGGAAGATCGGCAGGGTGCATCACTCTTTTATACCATAACGCGATTCGCGAATAGGCGCAGGGGTAGTCAAGTCTGGCCAACGACGCTAGGTTCAGGGCCTAGTCCTTAGTGGTCCGAGGGTTCAAATCCCTTCCCCTGCACTACTTCTCCATCATCTTCTTCAGAAATACTCCCAGTCTTCGCACTCCGTCTCTTGCACCGTAGGGGGCGGATGAAGATCACTGGGAC
>JAAYZC010000028.1 GCA_012515075.1 Thermoplasmatales archaeon | reverse complement strand
GGATAGAGGGTCGAATCCGATATGGCCTCGATTATCCATCTGTCGTCGAAGGGGAACCTTGTGCCCAGCCAGTTGCCGAGTCTCACGCAGGCCCTCTCCCTGAACCATCTGAGCACCCCGTGCACGTTCTCGGCGTACTCGGGGGGATTGATGGTCATGGACCTGCAGTGGGCGCTGGTCCTCTCCGTGAGCTCCTCGTTCCCGTAGTCGATGAACCACTGGTCGTCTATGCGGTGTATGTGCACGCGGCCACCGCACCTGCAGAGGACCTCCTCGGTCAGATCGTAGAACACATCGGCCTCGCCGGAGTCGAGCATCTGCTGCTTCATGCGCTCCTTGGCCTCCTCCACCCGCATCCCCGCGAAGGGGCCGCAGACCTCCTTCATCCTGCCGGTATGGTAACCGTCCTTGTAGACCTGCTTCTTGGCCTCCTCGAGCATGGGATCGCCCGGTTCCGTTATACCCAGGCGTCCGATGGCGTCCCTGGCGGGGAACTCCCCGTACCCCTCCATGGATATTATGGATACAGGGACGACGGAATCCAGCAGCTCCCTCGAGATGCCGTACACGGATACGGCCTCCGGGTCGCGCTTGACCGCCTCCAGGGATATCCAGTCGTCAGGGGCGTCCGAAGGTACCGAGGTAACCAGGCCCGTGCCGACATCGGGGTCGCAGAAGGCCGCGGGCAGAACGGGTATCTCGCGGTGTATCATCGGGGCCTCGCACATCAGCCCGATGAGGTCCCGCCCCGGTATGCTGCCGGTCACGCTGACGCCGTCCTTCTGGAAGGACAGCTTCTCGGCCGCCTGGGGGGAGACGACCCATGTCTCACCGCCGTAAGACAGCCTGACGTAGTCCACCTCCGGGTTCACCCAGAAGCACACCTGGCCGTAGACGGTCTCGGGGCGGAGGGTGGCGGCCACGAGATGCATGTCGCCGCACCTGAACTTCAGAAGGGTGTACTCCTGGGTCTCGGCGTTGCCTCCCTTGGACAGGTCCGTCTCGGAGGCGTCCACGGCCACGGGGCCGCATTCGGGGCAGGCGGGGGCGAAGTAAGGTTTCTGGATCAGCAGCCCGGCGTCCATGAGCTTCCGGAACTGCCACTGCATGAACCTGGAGTAGTCCGGGTACAGGGTGCATGTGAACCTGCGCCAGTCGGCCAGGAACCCGAACCTCTTCCAGTAATCGTTGACATAGACGTCGTTGAAGAATCCGACGACGGAGAGGGGGTCCGTCAGCTCCTCCAGCTTCTCCTCCGGGCATCCGTTCCGAATCAGATAGTCCAATATGTCCTGGTCCTTGCGGGCGATGCGGCTGGCGAGGCTTATGGCGCCGTTGCCGGTGGCATGGGTGCCCACGGGGAACATGACGTTGTGCCCAGTCATACGCTTGTATCTGCCGATGGCGTCGACGTAGCTGAAGCCCCTCATGTGGCCGACATGGAGATATCCCGTGACGCCGGGGTAGGCGAAGATGAGCATGAACTTGGGCTTGCCTTCATCCCTGTCCGCGCGGTTGAGCCCCTCCTCGATCCATCTCTCCTGCCATTTCTTCTCGATCTCGCTGTAGTTGAAGGACATCTGTGCACCCTGTTCCTCTTATATTGGCGATGAAGGTACATTTCGATTATATAGTTATTCGGCGGTGGCCGTACAGTATCTGCCTGGCTTCGCGGACCGGCCCGGCTGGAGTAAACCGGGCGATTATCTCCCCGCCCGGCACCGTAAGACGGTGTAAGACGAATGTAAGACAACAATTATATAGTCCGTAAGACATAGTCTCATACGGAGCGGTAAGGGATGGGACTCTACAGCTCTAGAGAAGTGATGGATGATGACCACCAAGTCCGTGACGCTCAGGATGGGAAGCGAGGACCTCCAGATAATGGAGGATTACCTCGCTGAGCACACGGATCAGAGCGCGTCGGATTTCATCAGGGCCGCTATACGCTCATACGATAACGGCTCCGAAGGCGGGATCTTCGTCCGCCTGAACGAGGTGCTGCTGAACACTCTGTCGGGGATGAAGGAGGATGGGACCATCTTCTCCGAAGAAGAGTTCGTCAGAGGCCTGATCCTGGAAGCCGTCCTCACCAAGGACGAGGTCCGGGATTCGGCCGGCCGCGCATTCAAGAGCGCTCAGCTCGCCGCCAGAATGAAGTGAAGAAAGGGATGGGAAAAAAGGGACTCGCCGGAAGAGGGACGGGGTGGGATACACCCCGCTCTCCAGGCGATGTTCCTGAAACCTGTTAACAGTCAAAGGGGATGCACAAGATGGAAACAACAGAGGACCTCGCCCAGAGCCGAGCGGTGTACGTCGAGCCGCGCGTAGCGGTCGTCGGCGTCGGCGGCGCCGGATGCAATGTCATCGGAGACATCTACTGGTCGTTCTGCTCTGTGGAAACCATCGCCATAAACACGGACAAGGCCGCCCTGTCCGAGATAAGCGCCGACAAGAAGCTCTACATATGCAAGGCCGTGACCAAGGGCGAGGGCGCCCGCGGGGACGCCGGACTCGGAAGGCAGTGCGCCAAGGTCCACGAGGACGACATAAGGTCCGCTTTGAGGGGCCACGATGCCGTGTTCATAGTCGCCGGCATGGGCGGAGGCACAGGCTCCGGAGCCGCGGCCGTGGTCGCGGAGATAGCCCAGAGCCTCAACCTCATAACATTCACCATCGCCATCAACCCGTTCTCCTTCGAGACCGGGAGGATGAAGGCCGCGAAGGAGGGGCTCGCCCAGGTCAGGGCGGTCTGCCCGCTCACCATCGCGGTAGAGAACGACATGATGCTCTCCCGTATGCCCGACGCGACCCTGAGCGCGGCCTTCAAGGCCGTGAACGAGGCCATAATCGGATTCGTGAGGGAGCAGAGAGAGAAAGTCAAGGAAATGTTCCTATTGGAGATCGCGGGGATGGAAGTGCCCGATAAAGGCTGCGTCACCCTGCCGGACCTCAGAATAGGATTCGGAATGAGCGCCTGAATATCATATCTCCCCCGTGCGGGTGGCGCCGCCACCCGCACAACCTCCTCCTCCAAACATCTTAAAGGCGCATTTTTTATGATATTATCCCGGGAACGGGTCTGCCCCGGGGAGCGGGCCCGGGGAACCGTCAGTTCTTGGACATCATGTCCTCGTATCCCATGTCGAAAGCCGAGGAGTTCAGATCCACGGCCTTCCCGGGGACGGTCTCCAGAAGGGTCTCCTTGAGCAGCTCCTTGGAGAGGGGGAATCCCCTTATTGCGGCCACGGCACCGATCATCACCGCGTTCGCCGCCACGGCACTCCCCGCCCTCAGGGCTATGTTCGTGGCCTCGATGGTCATCAGGTTGGACGTCCTCCTCCTGACCGAGGCTATGACGTCATCGACTTCGGGGTACTCCTCGAAGCCCGCTGCCACCATCGATGGGTATACGGGATCCAGATTCATGATGATCCCGGTGTCCCTGTTCGCCAGCGGCAGGTTCCTGCATGTCTCCACAGGTTCGAATCCCATTATCAGATCCGCGCCGCCGGCGGCCTCCAGCGGACTCGCAACGTCGTCCCCCATGCGGAGGGTGGACAGAACGCTCCCGCCTCTCTGGGCCATGCCGTGCACCTCGCTCATGGCCACCCGGTATCCGGCCTTCATGGCCGCGTTGCCGAGGACCAGCGAGGCCATGAGGACCCCTTGGCCGCCGACGCCGACTATCTGCACCGTGTATTTCATCTGATCACCTCGATGGCCCTTTTGGGGCATACGTTCGCGCACATCCCGCACCCCATACATTGGGTCTCGTCCACGGAAACCCGGCCATCCTCCTTCACCAGGGCGGGGCAGGCGATCATCCTCAGGCAGGTGTAGCACCTTACGCACTTGGACTGGTCCACGCGGCAGTGCTTGGCCTCAAGCTGCTTGAGCTTCTTGAGCTCCAGAGGGCAGGGGCACTTGGATATCACCACTGCGATCCCGTCGCATTCCAGTGCGGCCTTCATGACCTCGGCGGACCTCTTGACATCGTAGGGGTCCACCGTCTCGAGATAATCGACACCGATCCCGCGGACGACCGCCTCTATGTCCAGAGGCTCGGTCTTCCTTCCGCCGAAGTCCCTTCCGGTGCCCGGGTTGGGCTGGTGGCCGGTCATGGCAGTGGTGCGGTTGTCGAGTATGACCATCACAATCCTGTGCCCGTTGAACTTGGCGGATATGAGCGGAGGTATGCCCGAATGGAAGAAAGTGGAGTCTCCCAGGAAGGCTATGGGCTTCTGATCGGTGGTCTCGGAGAACCCTCCGGCGGCTCCCGCCCCGCCGCCCATGCATATTATGTAGTCGGCGGCGTTGAAGGGCGCCTGTATCCCCAGGGTGTAGCAGCCTATGTCGGAGCAGTAGATCACATCCCTGCCTCCGACGGCCTTCTTCGTAGCGGCGTACATGCCGCGGTGCGGGCACCCGGCGCACAGCGCGGGAGGCCTGCCGGGCAGGAGTATGTCCGCCGGAGCCAGCGGCACCGGATGCTCCATGACGTCCGCCACGGAGGAGAGCCTTCCGATGACGTCCGGATTGTACTCCCATGCTCTGGGTAGATGACCGGACCTCTTCCCGAACACGGGAACGTCCAGACCGTTCTGGGCGCATACGCGCAGCACCTGGTCCTCCAGGAACGGGTCCAGCTCCTCCACCACTATTATCCTCTTCTTGCCCCTGATGAAATCCGCGATCTTCCTCTCCGGCAGCGGGTTGGTGAATCCGAGCTTGAGCACGGATGCGCCGGAGACGAACTCCTTCACGTAGGTGTACGCCACACCCGATGTTATTATGCCCGTTTCCCCGGATCCCTCGATGAAGTTGTATGGTGAGGATTCCGAGACCGCCTTCGCCTCCTCCATGAGGGCCAGGAGCCTCACCCTGTTGGGCCTGGCGTGGGCGGGTATGTTCACGAACCTCGGTGTATCCTTCTCGAAGCGACCCCGGGGGACCATCCCGACGGGTTCGCGCATGGTCACGATCCCGCGGGCGTGGTTGACTCTCGTGGTCGTTCTGAATATCAGCGGCAGAGTGAGCTTCTCGGAGACCTCGTATGCGTAACGGATCATCTCCTTGGCCTCCGCGGGGGTCGAAGGCTCCATCATGGGGAGCAGCCCGAGCTGGGAGAAGTAACGGTTGTCCTGTTCATTCTGGGAGCTGTGGGCGGAGGGATCGTCGGCGGTCAGGATCAGCATCCCGCCCCTGACCCCGGAATAGGCCAGGGTCATCATGGGGTCCGCGGCGACATTGAGACCCACGTGCTTCATGAACACGAAGGACCTGACGCCCGACGCGGCCGCGGCCGCGGAGACCTCCAGAGCCACCTTCTCGTTCACGGAGAATTCGAAGTACATCCCCGCCTTGTCGGCGAGGGCTTCCAGGTTGTTGCCTATCTCGGAGGACGGCGTACCAGGGTACGTGGAGGCGAACCCCACACCCGCTTCGATGAGCCCTCTTGTTATCGCTTCGTTCCCCAACAGGAGCTGTTTCCCTTCGTTAGATAGAATATCCGCCATCATCGACACGTTCCTTTCGGTTCCTGGGCGATATCGCGTATTCGTTTTAATTACTTTCACGGCCGCGGCGGGAATGATTGCCTCCAATGGGCTCTCGATGCGCACGGACCGTAACGGATAATAACGAAGTCCCCTTTAACTCGCACAGTGCAGGGGTAGTCAAGCTTGGCCAACGGCGCAGGACTTAGGATCCTGTCCCTAGAGGTTCATGGGTTCAAATCCCATCCCCTGCACCACATCTCAATCCCGGTGGCCTTCGGGCACGTCCCGTGCCGGCCCATCCGAAGGCGGGGGACCGGAACGCTTCCTCCTGTACGCCTCCTCGGCCAGGCCGACGGCCTGGGCGAACGTCATCCCGGCCTCCCTGGCGATGCGCGACACGTCGTCGTACTCCGGCTTCATCCTCTCCTTTCCGCCAGCGCATGAAATCTTGACCCTGACATCCCCGTATGCCGTCCCGACCGTCTCCGTCCTGCGTGGCAGAACGTAACGCCGGTGCCTGGATGCCCTGACCCCCAGGGTGGAGGTGTTCGTCAGCATGATCCCTGCAAGCCTTTCGGAATCCTCTTCCCCGCACAGGCAGCACAGCACCGTACCGGGGCGAGACTTCTTCATGCCCGCCGGAATGCAGAACACATCCAGGGCTCCCGAATCCAGAAGGAGCTCCTGGGCGAACCCGAGGGCCTCGGGGGTCATATCGTCCAGGTTGCACTCGAGCATGACCGTGGACCCCTTCCAGGACTCCTCCTCCCCGTAGAAAGCGCGCAGGCAGTTGGCCGCCTCGAAGTCCATTCTCCCCATTCCGTGTCCGACGGCTTCCACCCTCATCACGGGCATCCCTCCGAAACCCGTGGCGAAGCGTCTTATCAATGCGGCCCCTGTCGGGGTGCAGAGCTCTCCCCTCGTTTCATCGCTGTAAACGGGTACGCCGCGAAGTATGCATTCGGTCGCCGGAGCGGGTACGGGCAGGATCCCGTGGGCGCATCTCACCTGCCCGCTGCCGACGTTGATGGGCGAGGAAACCACCCGTTCGGGGGAGATCTCATCCATCAGCATGCAGACCGCCGCTATGTCCGCTACGGCATCGAGTGTCCCAACCTCGTGGAAATGGATATCGGAGACAGGTACCCCGTGCACCTTTCCCTCGGCCTCCGCGAGCAGCCTGTACGTCCCCATGACGTCCCCCCTTATGCCGTCTGGCAGATCGATCTCCTCGGCCACCAGCCTCTCTATGTCGGCCATGCTCCTGTGAAAACCGTGGCCGGAATGCGGATGGTCGCCCTCCCGGCAGCCTCCGACGGTGACCTCCAGGTGAGTGCCGAGCATCCCGCATTTCCGGGACTCCTCCATGCGGAAGACCACGCCGGGGATGCCCATGCCGTTCAGTCTCTCCAGGGACTCCGGGGGGGAGGGGGCCAGCTCGAGAAGGGCGGCCGCCAGCATATCGCCGGATGCCCCCATGCCGCAGTCCAGGTACAGGGTCCTCAGGGTCCCGCCCCCATGTGGTTTATCATGCTCGCCATATAGCCTGCGCCGAATCCGTTGTCTATGTTCACGACCGAGACGCCGCTGGCGCAGGAGTTGAGCATGGAAAGGAGGGCGGAGAGACCCGAAAAGGAGGCGCCGTACCCTATGCTGGTGGGTACCGCTATGACCGGGCAGTCCGCGAGACCGCCTATGACGCTGGCCAGCGCACCCTCCATGCCGGCGACGGCGATTATGACGCTGGCGTCCATGATGTCCTCCATATGGGACAGGAGCCTGTGCAGCCCTGCCACACCCACATCGTACATCCTGACCACCTTGTTCCCCAGAGCCTCGGCCGTCAGGGCGGCCTCCTCGGCCACCGGCTGATCGCTGGTCCCCCCCGTGGCCACGACCACAGTGCCTATCCCGTCCGGTTCGCGCATCCTCCCGATGATCCCCATCCTCGCCGTCTCGTGATAATCCAGAGGGAAGGATGCGCCGACGAACGAAGCGGCATCGGGATCCAGACGGGTTATGATGACGGGATCCTGTCCGCGGTCCCTCATCGACCCCGCTATACCTGCGATCTGCCCGGGGGTCTTCCCGGAGCCGTATACGACCTCCCCGATACCTTTGCGCAGCTCCCTCTGGTGGTCGACCTTGGCGAAGCCCATGTCCTCGAAAGGTTCCATCCTCAGTCTCAGAACCGCTTCCCTGTCGGATATCGATCCGTTGCGCACCTGCTCGAGTATCTCGCGCACCCTGTTGTTTATCATTCACGCCTCTCCGGATCCAAAGCCGCACCGCCGTAATCCTTCTTCGGACAGGCGGTTATGGCATCCTTTCTCATAACCGCATCGGCCATCTGCGCGGGCGGGATCCTGTTGAGAGCGCAACCGTCGCGGCTCGTCACGCGCACGTCGCTGAAACCCGTCCCGCGCGGCGCATCCTCCACCGCCGCCGTCCTCCGGAGGCCCTCCTCCGTGATACGCGTCCCGACCGGAATACGTGTGGCCAGACATGAGAACGATGGCTTGTCCCATGTCGGGAGACCCGCATCTCTGGAGAGTTCGCGGACTGCATCCTTAGTGAGGCCGCATTCCCTGAGCGGCGAACGCACCCCCAGATCCTCCAGCGCGCGCATCCCCGGACGGTTTCCCGGGTCGTCCGAGGCATTCGTCCCGTCGATAACCACGGTGAGACCGTCGGTCGCCGCCCTCTCGACGATCGCTGAGAACATCTCCATCTTGCAATGATAGCATCTGTCCGGAGGGTTGTCGGTTATCCGGGACACCCTCATGATATCCAGGTCTATTGTTTGCAGATCCGCTGCCTCACGCGAGGCCGCCCTCTCGGCGTCGTCGCCGGGCTGGAAGACGGTCCTGACGTTGTATGCACGGATATGCGCGCCGTTGGATATCGCGAAATGCAGGAGGAACGCCGAATCCGACCCGCCCGACAGCCCCAGGGCGGATGCGGGGTTCTCTGCGAAGAACTCCCTGAGCGCTTCGACCTCTGTCTCGTATCTATGATGCATCTTGGAAAGGAATGCATGGAGGGCTTATCAATTGACCGCAGGGGGGTTTGAAGCGCGGCACACCGACAGGCGGCCGATGCGGCATGGACCCCCTGCCCGCAAATCGACGCTCGGAATATATATGGGGAAGGCAATCGGGTCCGTCGGCGCATATTATGAAGGTTACGATTTTCAACGGGACACCCCGCAGGAACGGGAACACTGCAGAACTGACCAAATGCATTGCCGAGTGCCTGAGGGGATGCGATGTCGAGGAGGTTTTCCTCGACGGACTCTCACTGTCCGGTTGCAAGAACTGCGGCGCCTGTCAGAAGGGGGCGATGGAGGGTCGCTGCTCCGTGGAAGACGACATGATTCCTCTGTACGAGAAGTTCGTGGAATCAGACGCCATCATCCTGGCCAGCCCCGTTTACATGTGGTCCTTCACAGCCCCCGCGGTGGCATTCCTGACTCGCCTGCACGCCCTGTACACGGAGGACCACTCACACAACCTCATAGAAGGCAAGAGGATCGCCCTGGCATTCACCATGGGCGATGATGAGTTCGTCGCCGCGCAGATGGTCAATTCCGTGATGTTCTTCTGCGAATACTTCAAAGCGGAATACGCTGGAACCATGTGCGTCCCTTTCGCGAGCAAGGATCAGATCCACCGGCATCTCTATCAGGAGAAGGCCAAGGATTTCGCCGCGGCGCTGATAGCCTCATTCTGACACCTGTCGCAGGATCCGTCCCCCGTACTTTACATACGCAGGAATCCGGATAGAACGTCATGCAGAGAACAAAGGGGTGCCCGCGCCGAAACCCCGGCTACGGGCCGTGAAATCCGTTTGGGAGAGATAGAAAAAGGTTTTGGTGTAAAGGGTTTATCGCTTCGCACGTGTACCGCGCTCAGAGGCCGTAGTTCTTCAGGGTGAAGTTGGGCACGTCCTTGTACTGCTTGACGCAGTACTCGAAGAACTTGTCCTCTTCGCTGGGGAGAGCCTCGAACTGCTTGATGATGTTGCTGACAACATCGAGCTGCTTCGCGGTGAGCTGGAGCTCCTTGGCGTCGTTGGACCTCTTGATGATCTTCGCGGCGGTGAGTCCGGCTGCCTTGGCCCTGAGGTAGATGTTGTTACCCTCGGCGGCTATGGCCTTTCCGATC
>JAAYZC010000008.1 GCA_012515075.1 Thermoplasmatales archaeon | reverse complement strand
GGAAGAAAAGCGGCACGCTCTGCCCACTTGCCATATGAATCTGCAGATACCTGGAGATGCTCCCGACGTGCCTGTGCCCCGACCGGGGGGGGGGAACGCCATCCCGGCGTCCTCCGCACTGTCCTCCCTCGGCGAAAGGTAACACCGCAGGAGTCGGGGCGCTGATGGGCGGATGCGCCGAGGATGTGCATATCCCCCTTTAAAGGGTCGACTTCATACCTCGTCCTGTCTACGGGGTCGCAGACCCCATATGGATCCCGGACGAGACATTCAACGCCGCATGATTCATCCGCGGTTGCTCCCCAGGTCCTCCATTGTGCCCTCGGTCTCCAGATACAGATCCCTCAGCTTCTCCCGCATCTCCTCAGGGGCGTCCCAGAGCCCCCTCTCTATCGTTTCCAGCATATCCTCCGCCATCTCCCTCAGGGCGTAGGGGTTGCTCTCCTCCAGCCATCTGCGGTTTTCCTCGTCGAAGAGGAACCTCTCAGCCACCGAGTTGTACATCCAATCCTCTATGTTCCCGGAGGTTGCATCCCAGCCCAGCATATACTCTGTAAGCTTGGACAGCTCCATGGCGCCGCGGAAGCCATGAGGCTTGAGACCTTCCACCCACTTGGGGTTCAGAACCCTGCTCCTCATCACGTATGCCGTCTCCTCCTCCAGAGTGCGCAGCTTCAGGCGGTCGGTGTCCGAGCTGTCCCCCATCACGCAGTAGGGCATCCGCCCGCCGTAGGCCCTGACCACGGCGTTCAGCCCGCCCAGTATCTCATAGTCGTCGTCGATGTCGAGGAGATCGAACTCGCGGTCGTTGTGGTTCTTGACGGTGACGTCCATAGATGCCATCCTGTTCTTGAACACCTCCGGCATCTTCTCCCCCTTCCACTTCCTGCCGTAGGCGTAGCACCCCCATGTGGTGTAGATCTCCGCCAGGTCCTCCAGGGAATCCCATTGGGAGGACTCTATCAGTATCCCTGTGCCGCATCCATGCTCTCCGGGGGGATCCCCGAATATACGTATCATGGAGCGAATCTCGGCATCCGCCGGGGAGAGGCCTTCCTTTATGTACTTGTTTATGTCCTCCCTCAGATGCTTCCTGAGATAGTTCGATTCCTCGGATTCGTCCAGGGCCGCGATCGTCTCCACGCCCTCGTCTATGAGCTGCACCAGATTGGGGAAGGAGTCTCTGAACATCCCGCTTATCCTGAGCGTGACGTCTATCCTTGGCCTTCCGAGCTCCTCCAGCGGGATGACCTCCAGGCCGACCACCCTTCCGCCGTAGGAGCCCCACTTCGGCCTCAGCCCCATGAGGTAGAGTATGTAGGCTATGTCGTCCCCTCCGGTCTTCATGGTGTCGGTGGCCCAGATTATGATCCCTACGTTCTCTGGGTAGCATCCGCGTTCCTCCACGTGCCTGCGTATCATCTCCTCGGCCATGTTCGTCCCGATGCGCCAGCATGCGTCCCCGGGGACCGTGTCGGGATCCATGGAATAGTAGTTCCTGCCCGTGGGCAGGAGATGCGCGTTACCCCTGGTGGGGGAGCCCGACGGACCGGGAGTGACGTAACCGCCCCGGGTCCCCCTGAGGAGGAGGCCCATCTCCTCTGATATGCCCAGGATGTCCGGGCAGAGCCTGTCGCATATGAACGATACCGTCTCCTCGGCGGCGGCCCAGCCTTCGCCCAGCAGCTCCTCCGCCAGCCTCAGGCAGCCCTCCTTCCCGAAGTCCAGTGCGTACATGCCGTCGATCAGCGAGCATGTGAGGGCGTCCAGATCGTCCACTGTGGCGCCGTTGAGGCATCCGTCGGAAGGGTTCGTGCCCGAAGGGTTGTCCAGAAGACGGTCCAGATCGAAACCCCTGGCTGACGATACCGATGCCCTCAGCGAAGGGACCGGTCCGTTCCTCAGACGGGTCATGGAGTACACCATCTCCTTCATCCTGTCCCCTTCCGGCGGACGTCCGAGCACGTGCAGGCCGTCCTTTATCACGGCGTCCTTGAGGTCGGCTATGTAGTCGTATATCAGCTCGGCCCTCTCCCTGACCTCCTCCTCCGATGCGTCCTCCGGGAGCCCGATCTCCCTGAAAAGATCCAGCTGGCGGACCAGCTCGTACATCCTTCCGGAAAGGTACTCCGACTTCTCCGGCTGCGCCGTCGTCTCGGAGCCCAGGTAGCTCTGGAGACAGGCATCGAGATCCGCGAGCTCGTCGTATCCCTCCGCGCGCGTCATGGCGGCGACCATGTACCCTATCAGTACGGAGTTCGTCCTCCTCTTGGCCTCCATGCCCTCCCCCGGATCGTCTATTATGTAAGGGTAGACGTTCGGCATGGTGTCCAGCACGACATCGGGATAGCAGTCCTTCGAGAGGGCGTTCCCCTTTCCGGGCAGCCATTCCAGCGTCCCGTGGGTGCCCATGTGCACTATCAGGTCGGCCCCGAACCCGTCCCTGATCCACCTGTAATACGCCAGGTACTGATGGGGCATGACCACGTCCGTGCTATGGTACAGCTGCTCCGCGTGGGCGTGGTGGCCCCTGTTCGGCTGTATGCCTATGAACAGATTTCCGTTCCTGACCCCGGGTATTATGAACCTGCCGTCCAGAGTGGTTATCTCTCCCGGGGGGTCCCCCCAGTTCCTGCACATGGCCTCCCTGGGGACCTTGGGCACGGAGAAGAACCACTCCATGTAGCGCTCCAGGCCCACCATGTCCGCGGCGCGTCCGGGTATCTCCTCCGGCGGCACCCATTCCAGGTCGTTCGTCACACCGGCCATGAGCTCGTCGACTATCTCCTGGGCCGTCTCAGGGATATGGTCTATGACATATCCTCTGTCCTTCATGGCCATCATCATGGATCTGATGCTCTCGAATGTGTCCAGGCCGCCCGCTCCCCCCAGCCTGTCGTTGGAAGGGGGGTACATATTCAGCATCACCACGGCCCTGACCTCCGATGGGGGCAGGGATCTGAGCCTGGCCCAGCTCACCGCCAGGGATGCGATCCTGTCGACGCGGTCGGGCACGAAGGCGTTCCTGTAGCTCCCCTGCCCGTCCTTCTCCATGAAGGACAGGGGCACGGTTATTATCTGGCCGTCGAACTCGGGCCATATGACCGAGGTGGAGAGCTCCACGGGCCCCATCCCCACGGTGTCCTCCTCCCATACGGAACGCGGCCTCGACAGGGCGGTGGCCTGCAGAACGGCTATGTCGAGGTCCTCGAAGAAATTGTACATGGCCCTGGAGCCCTCCCCCTCCCCGGGGTTGGCCAGGGATATCTGGGAGAATCCCATGTTGACTATCACCGAGCCTATCCTCGGCCTGCCGTCCCTGACGAAATACCTCTTAACCGTCTCAATTATCCCGTCGGACCCCGTTATGGCGCTGGGGGAGGTTATCGCGAAGACGGGTATCACGTTCGCGCCCTTCGATTCAAGGGCGCCTATCAGCGCATCGATGTGGTCCGTGTTGCCCTCCACCCAGTACTTCTGATGGAAGATCACGCCCACGGAGGGCCTGGACGGGTCCAGGGATTCCAGGTAGCCCTCCTCGTCGGAACCCGGTCCGAGGGACGGATGGTATATGCCCTGGGCCCGGGGGGCCTCCGGCTCCGGAACGGCCACCCCGTCCATCCCGCAAAGCCTGCTGCAGGCCCACAACAGGATCCCCCGGCTGTTGGACTCGCCTCCGAGCTTCACATACCTGCAAAGGAGGTCATAGTCCTCATCGGGGTATCCGAAGCAGTCCCTGAAATCCTTCATGACCTCGGGCGCATTGCATTCCAGGAAGAACGGCACCCCTGCCTTCTCCACGGCTGTTCTGAACCTGTCGAACTTCTTGAAGTACGAGGGGTCGCTGTGTATCTTCATCATGGCGATGTCGCAGCGCCTGACCGCGTTCAGGACGTCCATGAAGGACTCCTCGTCCTCGTCAAGGCCCTCCGAGTTCGCGGTCACCACACCTATATGGGCATCAACGCCGCCCAGGGAGATGCATGCCCTCTCCAGGACGTCGGCGTCCATACATCCCGCGGATATGCTGACCGCCGTCAATTTTCTATCGCAATCGCTCCTTCCGTTGTCACAGTGTACAGTCAACATCCGATCAGCACCAGCCAATATATTGGAATATACATCCAACTATGTAACCGTTATCTTCGGATCTTTCCGCGGAACGGAGGTGACGGGGACCTGCAACGGATTCAGACATTCCTGCATCTGAGTATGTAGTATGAGAGAACGAAGAACACCAGGGCGAAACCTCCCAGGGCCGCAGCGGATCCCCAGGGGAATGCCCAGTCCAGGGCCGTGGCGCGTATTATCGATGACGAGTGTGTGAGAGGCAGTGCGTTGACCGCGTACTGGAACCAGTCGGGCATCCTTGATATGTCGAAGACCGTCCCGCAGAGGAACGTCATGGGGATTATCACCGTGCTCGTGAAGAGGTTCATCTTGGACATGGAGTCCGCCAGCAGGCCGGCGAGCACCCCCAGGAGGGAGAACGTCAGGCATGAGAGCAGCAACGCCGCGGCCAGAGCGGGGCCGGGATGGAAATCTGGGGCCACGATCGAACCCAGGACTATCAGTATAATGCTGCATATGGCTCCCCGGGCCATCCCCAGCAGGGACTTGCCGAGAACCAGTGAAGCCGTGGACACCGGGCAGAGCCTGAGCTCATCGAAACTGGAGTAGAACTTCCTCTGGACGAGGATCTTGTTGCCCACGGAGGAGAAGCTCGACGACAGGGTCGAGAGCGCGATGATGCCGGGTATGAGGTACGCGATGTACGGGACTCCGGCGACGGACTGCCCCTCACCCATGCCGTAACCGAATGCCACCAGGTACAGCAGAGGCGTTACGAGGCTGGAGAGGACCACAGTGGGCAGGTTCCTGCGCAGGTAGCACATGTCCGACCAGGCGACGTTCCATGACTCCAGGGCTATGTTGTGCTTCATTCCGCCGGGCCTCCCGGACCGGTCCCCGCCATGCGGCCGGTCATCTCGAGGAACACATCCTCCAGACGGGTCTTCCTTATGCTGACGGAATCCTCCTCGGCCCCCAGGGTGTCCGCGAACGCCTTCGCCTCGGTCCTGGTGTCGAAGAACCTGTAATCCCTGCCTGCCGCGGATGCATGGATGACCGCGATGTTGCCGAGACCGGCGCACAGGTTGCGAGGGGTGTCGTCGGCCACGATCCTGCCCCTGCTTATGAGGGCCACACGATCGCAGAGCGCCTCCGCCTCCTCCATGTAGTGGGTGGTGAGTATTATCGTGGTGCCCTCCCTGTTAAGGTCCTGAATTATGTCCCAGAGAAGATGTCTGGACTGGGTGTCCAGCCCCGTCGTCGGTTCATCCAGGAACAGGACGGAGGGTGCGTGGATGAGGGAGCAGGCTATCGCCGTCCTCTTCTTCCACCCTCCCGACAGATCCGAGACCAGCTTGCCGAGGTACGGTTCCAGGCCGAGCAGCGAGATGATGCCGTCCATCCTGGGGGCCCTCTCGGGGCGCGGGACCTTGTGGAGCTTCGCATGGTGCATCAGGTTCTCCCGGACGGATATGTCCTTGTCGAGGCTGATGTGCTGTTGCACCACGCCTATCCGCCCCCTTATCCCGTATACCTGCGAAGAGGCGTCCATCCCCTCCACCTTTATTCTGCCGGAGTCCGGATGCAGCAGCGTCGTCAGCATCCTTATGGTGGTGGTCTTCCCAGCGCCGTTGGGTCCCAGCAGGCCGAAGAGCTCGCCTCTGGCAACCTTCAGGTCGATGCCGTCCACCGCCTTCACGTCGCCGAAGCTCATGGACAGCCCCTCTGCCTCTATGGCGTACTCCGGGTAGCCGCTGTCCGTGCGCTGGTCCGGCAGCCGCCGCTCCGCCCGTCCCTTCCCGGAACCGCACACCCCCGTGCTCAGCATGATGTCACCGCGGCACCCTCTCCGATTTCAGAGGTCGCATGGCACGGTCCCGATGTAGTCGTAGGGCTGGATGTACCTGCCGCGCTCGTTCTCCACGATGTCCGCCCTCACGCCGTAGACCTCGGCGATCATCCTCGGGGTTATGACCTCGGAAACCGGCCCGAAATCGTACACGTGGCTGTCTTTCAGGACCAGCACCTTGTCGGAGAACCTCAGGGCGAGGTTCAGGTCATGGAGCGCGACGATCAGGCAGGATCCCCTCTCCTTCACCATCGATCTCATTATGTTCATGGACTCCAGCTGGAACTTCAGGTCCAGGGAGCTCGTGGGCTCGTCGAACAGGTAGAACTCGGGATCCTGGGCCAGAGACCGGGCTATGAAGACCCTCTGCATCTGGCCCCCTGACAGGTTGGAGACGTAACGGTCGTGCAGGCCGTCCACGCTCATCACCTTCATCGCGTCTATGGCCTTCCTTATGTCGTCCTCGGAGTAGGACCACTCGGAATACGGGCGGCGGCCCATGAGCACGGTCTCGAAGACCGTGGTGTACCCGAAGGACGCGCATGTCTGGGGGACGTAGCTGACGATCCTGGCCAGCTCCTTCCTGTCCATCCCCCCGACGGCCCTGCCATCGATCTCCAGGCTCCCCTGTCTCGGGGACATCACGTTGCATATGGTCCTGATGAGCGTGGATTTGCCGCTGCCGTTGGGGCCCAGGACGGTTATGAACTCGCCCGACTCGGCGGAGAGGGATACGTCCTCCAGGACCGTCCTGTCGCCGTATCCTTGGCCCAGACCCTTTATCTCGAACCTCATGCCCTGTCCCCCAGCTTCTTCCCGCAGACCAGCCAGATAAAGAATATGCCGCCTATTATGTACATGATTATCCCTACCGGGAGCTCCTCCGGGCGCATGACCACCCGCGAGAAGGTGTCGGAGATCAGCAGTATGGCCGCGCCCATCAGCGCGGAAGCCGGGAGCAGATAGCGTGAGTCGTTGCCTATCAGCATCCTGCAGATGTGGGGGGCCATAAGCCCGATGAAGCCTATGATGCCCGTGAACGCGATGCAGACTGTGGTTATCAGAGTGCTGAAAACCAGACCGCGGTTCCTGAGTTTGCGGACATCGATGCCCAGGTTGCGGGCCACATCGTCGCCGGAGGAGAGCACGTTGATGTCGGAGGAGAGCTTCTCCAGGTATATCCCGCACACCAGGACCACCGGCAGAACGATAACTATCGTGCTCCATGTCACGTTGGACAGCCCGCCCATCATCCAGAGTGCGATCTCCCTCAGCTGGTCGTCGTCCGAGGCGTATTTGGCGAACATTATCCCCGCCTGGAAGATGTAGCTGATTATGACTCCCGACAGTATGACCGTGGACCGGGAGACGTTGGAATCCCGGGTCAGGAACAGGACTATGGCTATGCTGCAGAGGCCGAACACGAAGGACATCATGACTGTGGAGAACGAGCTGAACGAGAAGGTCATCCCCAGGATCGAGAACGAGGTGTAGTACGCCGTTCCGAAGAGCGCCGTTCCGAAGACGATGGACATGGCCGCGCCGAATGAGGATGCGGTGGAGACCCCGAGGGTGAACGGGCTCACCAGCGGGTTGCGGAGCAGCCCCTGCATGACCATGCCCGCGATACCCAGGCTTACGCCGGTCAGCACCGTGAGGACTATGCGGGGGGCCCGCATCTCGGTTATTATCGTTGCGTAATGGGGGTTGGACGGTTCCGCTATCAGCCCGGGCATAAGCCCGCGGAAGAGCACCGAGACTGTGTCCGCCAGAGGTACGTCCACGGCCCCGACGCAGAGCGCCAGGACCGATACGACGGCCACCCCCAGCGACATCGATAGCAGGAACACCAGCCTCTTGCGGGACCAGCCCGCGTACACCTCGACGAGCTCCTCGGCCCCTGGCCGGCTGACCTCTCCTCCCACATTGTTCTCCACTGACACCACCTCAGATGATTGCGCAGGGGACGGATGCCCCCCGCTGATCACGGGGCATCGTAGGTCACCAGGACCGTGCCGGAAGTGTCGCTGCTGCCGTACCAGGCGCAAAGCACGGTGCCGTCCGCTATCACGGGGGTGCCCATCAATCTGTTTATATGGTCTATGACGGCATCCTCGGAGAAGCCCTCCACCTCCCCGCCGAAGAGGATCTTGTACAGGATCAGGTACGCCACGCAACCGTAGGCTCCCGAGCATATGTCCGAATGCAGGTAGTACATCCTGTCGTTGATGTAGGCGGAGGTGCTCTCGCATTCCATGTACTCCACGGAGGAGTCGGTTATCATCGTGTAAACCGCATCGAGGCCTTTGTCGCTCCTCAGCAGGATGTAATCCACATCGGACGGGTCCACGACTTCCCTGAAGCCGTCGGTGGTGTAGGAGTTGCCGACGCCGCTGGTGTCGAAGCCTTTGCCCTTGAGCACGTTGGTTATCCCGAACCTCTCGATGAGCCCGCCGAATGCCGAGACCTCGTTGTAGGCCCATCCGCTAGCGACCAGGCACGCCATGAAATCTCCGGTGACCTCCTCCGTGGAGGATTCCGCGGCGGACAGGGCGGCGGACACGACGTCTTGATAATACGTGTTGTAGGCGTCGAAGGCCGCATGGACCTCCTCGGTGTCCCCGAAGAGAACCATTAGCTTCCGCAGGTCGTCGAACATCGAGTCGCCGTTGCAGTCCAGCCTTATTACCAGAACGCCGGCCCTCTCGAGCGCGGTCTGTTGATCCGCGGACATGGTCATGCTCTTCACGGGGCATATGACCGCATCCGCATCCGTCATCAGCACGGTCTCGGTGGAAAGATTGCTGGCCGAGGATTTCCACACGGTGGCTTGCCCACCGAGGACGCTCTGCACCATGGCCACCGAGGAGTCTGTGGTGGAGGAGGCCCCCACCACGCTGCCGTTGAGCCCCAGCAGCCTCATGGCCGTGGGGGAGTTGTTCCCCACGGTGAACACCTTGGACAGGGGTTCCTCCGAGGTTATAGTCCTTCCGCTCCCGTCGACTATCTGTATGGCATCGCTGCCGTTGTCCGAGTTGGAAAGCGCCCATATGCCCGTTCCCAGGCCGGCGACCACTATTACGGCGACCGCCGCCAATGCAATAATCTTGCCGTTCATCATAATATCACCGCGATCGGCCTCGGGGCGACGGGCCCCGGGCGCGGGTTGGATGTATACGCATACTTCGCTTCGTATTTAACGGATTTGGAACATACATCCAATTGCATACGGCGGAACGTATACGGGGCTGCGGTTACGGGACGGCGGTCCTGCACCGGAACCCCGTGGCCCGACGGTTTTATTACCCTTCCCGACCCTGGCTCGGGCATGGAAGACCTTGTTTCCGCCGCGGTTCAGATGAACTCCAGAATGGGAGACATCGAAGGCAACACAGCCAAGATCCTGGGGTTCTCCGCCCAGGCCGCCTCCCTCGGATGCGACATCGTCTGCTTCCCGGAACTCTCCGTGACGGGGTACGGCGTGCCGGGCAGCGCGGAGAACGCCTGCTCCGCGGAGGATATAGGCGCGATCCTGGACGCCTCCGCGGACCTGGGGATCGCCATATGCGCGGGCATGGCCGAGAGGGAGGGGGACTCCGTGTACATCACCCACTTCGCGGCCGAGGCGGGAAGGCTGGCCGGGACATACCGGAAGACGCATCTGGGGGAGCGGGAGGCCACGGTCTTCGAACCCGGGGATTCGGTGGAGGTCATCCGCACATCGAAGGCCAGGATAGGATTCCAGCTGTGCTGGGAGTCCCATTTCCCGGAGATATCCTGTATGCTCGGCCTTGGGGGCGCGGACATAATCTACATGCCTCACGCCTCCGGACTGCCGCCGGAGAGGAGACGCTCCGTCTGGAGCACCGTCCTGCCCGCCAGGGCCAACGACAACACGGTGTACGTTTCCGCCTGCAACCTGGCGGGGGACGGCGGGGGAGGCACGGTGTTCGGAGGGGGGCTGATGTCCTTCGATCCCCGGGGATGCCTGCTGGGAGAGGACCATTCCGGAAGGGAGTCCCTGCTGGTCACGGCCTTCCCTTCGGAGCCCGTCGAGAGGATACGCGGATCGGACGGGGGCTCCATGAGGAACCTTTACTACCTCAGGCAACGCAGGCCCGAGCTCTACGGGATCATCGCGGATCCCTCCCGGAGACCTTGAAGGCTGACGGCATCAGATAAATACGTCCCGACTACGATGAGGGGGCGGGGACACGTATGGACATCATGCAGGCCATGGAGGAGAGGCATTCGGTGAGGAGCTACAGGGACGACCCCATACCGGAGGACATCCTGGAAGAGCTCCGCTCGGCCATTGCCGAGCGTAACGAGGCGGGAGGATTGAACATACAGCTGGTCCTGGGGGAGCCGGAGGCTTTCAGCGGGATTCTGGCACGGGGATTCAAGGGGGTCAGGAACTATCTTGCCCTCGTCGGCGGGAAGGCGGAGGACCTCGACGAGCGCGTGGGGTACCACGGGCAGCATCTGGCCCTGATGGCCCAGCAGCTGGGTCTGAACACTTGCTGGGCGGCCGGGGCCACCTGCAGGAGGAGCAGATGCGGCGCCGAGGTCGGGGAGGGCGAGAAGATAGTCTGCTTCATGGCCCTCGGATACGGCGTCGACGGCGGACGCCCCCATAGGAACAAACCGCTGGAGTCCCTGTGCCGTACGGACACGGAGATGCCGGAATGGTTCCTGAACGGGATGCGCGCCGCGATGCTCGCCCCCACGGCGAGGAACCAGCAGAAGTTCATGATCGCCCTGGAGGACGGGAAGGTGAGAGCAGAGTCCACAGGGGGATTCTATTCGCATGTGGACCTGGGCATAGTCAGATGCCACTTCGAGCTGGGGGCCGGCGTGGGAAGTTTCGAGTGGGCATGATCTTCTGCGGCGGAGAAACGGTGTTAACCCATACTATATACATCTTTTCCCTCAGGGCTGCTGGCTCGGGCCCCGGGACGGCCGCGGGGAGGGATATGCGGGCCCCGTCATGTTTCACTTCGTTAAACAGGGGTATCAGCCGACGGGAACGCCCGTCCGTGATTGCCAACAGTTAAAAAGGGTCCTTTCCCATCGCCGTTAAGTCATGAGAGAAGAAGCGGATGAAGGAGGATACGGGCTGCTGGACCTGTCGGACAGGATCGTCTCCGGCTGCGAGAACGACCTCTGCCTCGACATGAGGTTCCTGATACAGTCGATAATGCGCCTGAGGAGACGCTCCGTGGCGTCCCCCTCCTTCGAGAGAATATCCACAGACGGCACCTCGATATACGCCGATCCCGAATGGGTCATCAGTACCTACAGGGAGGAGCCCAACGAGGTTACCCGGGCGGTGGCGCACAGCGTCATGCACTGCATATTAGGCCACCACGAGACGCCCCGGGAAGACCCGCTGTGGAATCTCGCGTGCGACATAGTCGTGGAGTACATACTCGACTGCCTGGACACGCCCAGCATCAACGTTGAGGGCAGGGAGGACCGTCTGTACTTCTGCGAGAGGTACATCAAGAAGATACGCGTCCTGAGCCCCGAACGCCTGCTGACCGAGCTGAAGGAGATGTCGGAATGGAAGATCTTCGAACAGCGCAGGCTGTTCGTGCGCGACGATCACTCCCTCTGGGCGGGCGAGGCGGGGGCGGAGACCGACTGGAAGGAGATGTCGGAACAGGTGATGACGGACATAGAGGGGTTCACCATGACCCTGGGGGAGAGGGCGGGATCCCTGATGGCCGCCCTGAGGATAAGATGCAGGAGGCGTTACGACTACAAGGCGTTCCTCAGGAAGTTCATGACCCGCAGAGAGGTCACGAAGGAGAGCCTCGAGGAATTCGACTACATATACTACTCCTACGGCATGTCCGTCTACGGCAACATGCCGCTGATAGACTCGCTGGAATACAGCGACGACCACGTCATCGACGAGTTCGTCATAGTGGTTGACACCTCGGGGTCCACCATGAAGGGTGCGATCGTCTCCTTCCTGGAGGGCACCTATGACATATTGGAGCAGACCTATTCCAACGGCACGCGGCCGAAGGTCCACGTGATCCAATGCGACGACCGTGTGCGCAAAGACACGGTGATAACCGCCAGAACGGACATGGATTCGTTCCTCTCCGGATTCGAGATGCTGGGAGGCGGGGGTACGGACTTCCGTCCGGCCTTCGACTACGTGGATTCGCTGATGGAGAACGGCTCCCTGAGGAAACTGAAGGGCCTCGTGTACTTCACAGACGGGATGGGGACGTATCCGCGCGGGAAGCCCGACTACGACTCCGCCTTCGTGTTCTACGATAAGGAGTACAACGACTATGACGTTCCGGCATGGGCCATGAAGATCGTAGTCGAAGAACAGGATATGATACAGTGAACATACAGCAGGCCAAGGACGGAATAAAGGAAGCGGTGAGGAGCTATCTGGACAAGGATGCGGCCGGGAACTACCTGGTCGGCCGTGCCAGGCAGAGGGCGATAATGCTCATGGGGGCTCCCGGCATAGGGAAGACCGCCATAATGTCGCAGATAGCGGCGGAGATGGACATAGGCTACATAGGCTACACCATAACCCACCACACGAGGCAGTCGGCGATCGGGCTGCCCTACATAGAGAGGAGGAGCTACGGCGGCAGGGAGTACTCCATAACCGAGTACACCCTGAGCGAGATCATCGCCTCGGTGTACGAGGCGATAGAGAACCAGGGGAAGCAGGAGGGCATACTGTTCATAGACGAGATAAACTGCGTATCGGAGACGCTGTCCCCCGCCATGCTGGATCTTCTGCAGAACAAGAAGTTCGGACCCCACCGGATACCGGAGGGATGGATACTGGTCGCCGCCGGGAACCCTCCCGAGTACAACTCGTCCGTGAGGGACTTCGACATAGTGACCCTGGACAGGGTGAGGGTCGTAAACGTCTCCGCGGACGCCGACGTCTGGCTCAAATACGCCCACAACAACGGCATACACGACGCGATCACCTATTACATACAGATGAAGCCCCAGAGCCTGCTGTCCGTGGAGAGGACCGTGGACGGGCCGATGTTCGCCACCCCCCGCGGATGGGAGGACCTCTCGGTGGTCCTGAAGCAGCACGAGAAGCTGGGATTCCCGGCGGAAGCGGAACTGATATCCCAGTACATACACGATCCCGACATAGCGGCCGAGTTCGGACGTTACATGTACTTCCATGCGAAATACAAGCAGGACTACGACGTGACCGGGATAATGGAGGGGCAGTACGAAGACAAGATAGAGAACATGAAGGCCGCCTCCATAGACGAGAAGCTCGCCGTCACCTCCGTGTTCGTGGGGGAGATCAACAAGGATGCGGAGGATAACGCCGCCCTCTCCTACCTCGAGTCCCGCCTGGTCTCTATGGGGGAGCCGGTCGGCAGAGAGTCCGTGCGCAGATCCGTGGATGTCATGAGGAAGGGTATGAGAAGGAGACTGGACGGGAACATAACCTCCTACGAGAGGAACAGCATAACGTTCTCGCTATCCAGGATGGAGCCTCTGGGGGAGGAGCCTTCCGCCGAAGAGCTGAAAGGGCTCCTTCAGGAGGTTCGCGGCGAGCTCGGGGCATCCGCCGAGAGAATCGTCCGCCGGTTCGACAACACATTCGGGTTCATGAGGTCGTGCTTCGGGGACAGCCAGGAGACGGTCTCGTTCCTGGCCAGCCTGGTGGACTGCTACCAGTTCATCATGTTCGCGGTCAGCAACGACTTCGAGTCCTTCTTCCAGCGCAACGAAGAGCTTCTCGTCAAGAAGCGCGATGCCGGGCTCGCAGGAGGCGCCGGAGCATGATACTGAAGATAGAGCACAGGGAGCTGGAGGACGGCACCCTGGAGATAACGAAATACGTATGCACCGAGGGGGAGAAGGCGATACCCTCCGAGATAGACGGCAGGACGGTCACCTCCCTCGGAAGCATGTTCATGATGGGCACCATGATATCAGGGTCGAGCACCTTGAAAGTGCCCCCGACCGTGACGAGGATCCAGGAGGATGCCTTCTACGGGGCATCCGGGATCAAGAGCATCGTCCTGGACATGGACTTCGAGACGTTCAACTCCTTCCGGCTGATAATCGACTACGACTGCAGGGTCACGGTGAAAGAGACGGAGGGGCCGAGGAACCTGGACTTCTTCAAGGGCTATCCGATGTTCTTCCCCGATTTCGACGAAGAGGTCCACAAACGCGCACTGAGACTCAGCGAGGACATGGCCATCTCCCGTCTCAGCACCCCTCTGGGCCTGACGGCGGAGAACAGGGAGGCATACACCAGGTACCTCAAAGAGCGCATGAATGTCCTGGCGGAACGCTCCGTCTCTTCCAACGACAGGGAGAAGATGACAATACTCAGCGGACTGAATCTGATCTCCGAGGAGGAATACACGGAGCTCATCAAGAAATCGGTCCTCTCGGGCAAGACTGCGATGACCTCCACCCTGCTTTCTCTCAAATGGAAACTGTCCAAGAGCAGAAGAGGGCGGGGGAACCCGAGCCCATGACCGCAGGGGTCCGGAAGGTCTTGGGAAACCGGTAAATACGCAAACATGATACCGGCATATGCCGGAAACATATCCGCCGGGGATCGCATGTCCCCGGCGGGCAGGGCACCGGCAGCAGGTGCGAGATATGCCGCGTCCGAAGAAATGGAGGAATGTGTGCCGCCTCCCCGACAACAGGGAATACGGGCCGCTTGACAGGGACCCGGAGGGCTCCGGGGCCGTAAGCATGACGGTGGAGGAATACGAGACCGTGCGCCTCATTGATTTCGAAGGGATGACCCAGGAGGGCTGCGCAGAGCTCATGGGGGTCTCACGCACCACCGTGCAGGAAATATACAGCGATGCCCGGAGGAAACTGGCGACCTCCCTTGTCGGAGGGATGCATCTGACCATCGAGGGGGGACGTTACCGCGTATGCGGCATGTACAGCGAAAAACACTGCGGACGCGGTCGCTGCAGACGCCGGCCGTTGGCAGCGGATGCCGATACGGAGGATTCTGCGAAGGAGGTCGTAAATGAAGACGATAATTCCTGTTGATGAAGAAAATGAAGATACGACGATCAGCGGATCGTTCGGAAGGGCACCGTATTACATGATGTACGACACGGTAGACGGAACCGTCGGATTCATCCGCAACACGGCGACTGACAATCCCTCGGGGGCGGGCGTGGAAGCGGCCCAGATAGTAGTGGATTCGGGAGCGGGTGTGCTCATCACGCCCAGGTGCGGGAACCATGCCCACGGGGTTCTGAGGGCCGCAGGTATAGCGGTTCTCAAGGCTATGCCGGGTGCCGCTTCGGATAACGTGAAGGCGTACCTGGAGGGGGGGCTCCCCACACTGGACGACCCCCATGAAGGGCGCCACGGAGCGCATTGAGATGAGGGTGGCGGTGCTGAGCGGCAAAGGCGGTGCGGGCAAGACGATGCTGTCGGTGAACCTGGCTGTCGCGGCGGGGCACTCGGTGTACCTGGACTGTGACGTCGAGGAGCCCAACGGGCATCTCTTCTTCAGGCTTGAAGACGCCGAAGAGGAGGCTGTGACGGTCCCCGTCCCCTGGGTGGATCCTGCCGTCTGCAACGGATGCAGAGAATGCGTCAGATTCTGCCGGTTCCACGCATTGGCATACTCCGGAGACGGCCTGATGGTCTTCAAGGAGATGTGCCACTCCTGCGGAGGGTGCTCCATGATATGCCCCGAGGACGCCATAACGGAGCGTCCCCGGGGAATAGGCGTCATCGAGAGCGGCCGTTCCGGAGATGTGACGGTCCGTGTCGGCAGGATGAACGTGGGGGAGGCAGCGGGGCTGCCGATAATACGGAGGCTGCTGGATGGGACCGTTGCAGAGGGGATGGGGGATGTCTTCATAGACTGTCCTCCGGGCAGCGCCTGCACCGTCATGGAGAGCATACGGGACGCTGACTTCTGCGTCCTGGTATCCGAACCCACGATATTCGGGGCACGCAATCTGGAGATGGCGGCTGAGCTTGTCCGCACATTCGGCAAACCCTGCGGCGCGGTTCTGAACAAAAGGCTGGAGGGGGAGAAGGACCCTTCAGAGGAGTACTGCCTGCAGAGCGGGATACCCATACTTGGGCGCATACCCTACGATCCAGAGCTCGGAAGGCTTTGCTCGAAGGGACTAATAGCCTCCAGAGAGGACAATAGATTCCTGTGCATTTTCACGGAACTGTACGAAAGCATAGCGGAGAGGTCGCGTGCATGAAGCAGCTGCTGATACTCAGCGGGAAAGGCGGCACGGGAAAGACCACGGTCGCCGGCGCCATGGTGCGTCTCGCCGAGGCGAGAGCGTGCGCGGACTGCGATGTCGACGCACCGAACCTGCATCTTGTCCTCGATCGCAGGGACAAGCCCGAAACGGCGGATTACCATGGTCTGCCAAAGGCCTCGGTGGATGATTCGACCTGCACCCGCTGCGGGCTGTGCAGGGACATATGCCGTTTCGGCGCGGTGGAGCAGGACGGGGGTTTCCGCATAGATGCCCGCGCCTGCGAGGGATGCGGCCTCTGTGAGGTCATGTGTCCTGCCGGTGCGATAAGCATGCACCCCGAGGTTGCCGGGGAACTCAGGCTGTTCTCGGATGAGGAGCAGGGCGTGTTCTCCACTGCCAGACTGAAGATGGGCAGCGGGACCACCGGGCTCCTAGTCACCGAAGTGAAGAAAAGGATGACAAAGTCCGCCAAGGACATCCCGTTGGCGATACTGGACGGATCCCCGGGCATAGGGTGCCCCGTCATCGCGTCCATAGCAGGCGTGGATATGGTTTTGGTGGTTGCGGAACCGTCCGTCTCCGGAATCAGCGACATGGAGAGGATCCTGGATACCGTCGGGTGGCATGGACCTGTGAGGGCCGTCTGCGTAAACAAATCTGACACCGACCCGGAGATGACCGGACTGATAAAGCTGCGCTGCGAGGAGGTGTGTGTGCCCTACGTAGGCGAGATACCTTTCGATCCAGAGGTGGTGAGGATCATCAACGACGGGCTCACGTTGGCGGATGCGGAGTGCCCGGCGGGCGATGCCGTCAGATCGGTCTTCGCCGAGGTGATGAGGATGCTCGGAGAGGAGGACATATGAGGATAAGCATACTTGTCGAGAACACTTCGAAACCCGGTCTCCCGGAAGGCGAGCACGGGTTGAGCCTGTACATAGAGAGGGAAGGATCGTGCATACTCTTTGACACGGGCCAGGGTAGCAGGTTCGAAGTCAACGCCGGGAAGATGGGCATCGACCTGTCCGAAGCGGATTCTGCGGTGATATCCCACGGGCATTACGATCATGGCGGAGGAATAGGCGATTTCCTGCAGTCCAACGGCCATGCACCCGTCTACGTTCAACGCAGGGCATTCGAACCCCACTTCTGGATGAAACCCGACGGCAGCCGCGCCGACATAGGTCTGGATCCGAAGCTGGCGGCCGATGAACGCATCGTGCCCACCGACGGGGATGCGGAGATCGCGAAGAATGCGTTACTCTTCTGCGAAGTGGGCGATGGGCATCCGGCACCCGTCAACAACAGGAGCCTCTTCGCCGAGACGGACGGAGTGATCCATCCCGACGGGTTCGAACACGAGCAGAACCTGATGGTCACAGAAAACGGTGTGTCCGTTCTCATAGCAGGGTGCGCTCACCGCGGGATCGCCAACATAGTGGACCGTTCGAGGGATATCCTCGGAAGGTATCCCGATGCCGTCATCGGGGGATTCCATCTCCAGGGGAGGTCCCCTAAGGGCGAAGGAGAACCTGAGATCAGGGAGCTGGCACGTACGCTTCTGGAAACGGGTTCGCTGTACCACACCGGACACTGCACCGGTGAGGCGGCATACAGGATCCTGAGGGAGGAGATGGGCAGTCGTGTGCAAGCGCTGCATACTGGCGCAGTGCTCGAATTCTGAATGGGCATATGGAAGAGAACGTCCGGAGAGGATTGATGAACAGGTATCAGAATGTTGAAAGAATGGAGGAGATAGAATGAAAATAGCCATAGCATGCGAAGGAGAGAACGTGTCCGAACACTTCGGCCATTGCGGCACGTACAGGATATACAACGTCGAAGACGGCAGGGTCACCGATTACAGGATCATCAGGAACCCGGGGCACCGCCCCGGATTCCTGCCGGTGTTCCTGAAAGAGGAAGGCGCCGACGTCGTGATATCCGGCGGAATGGGAGAGTCGGCCATAATATTGTTCGAAAACCAAGGAATGGATGTCGTGGTGGGGGCCTCCGGAGATGCTGGAAAGGCCGCCCTGGCTTATCTCGAGGGGGTGCTCCGGACCACCGGTGCCGTCTGCCGGGAACATCTCCACCACGATGAGTGCGGCCACTGAGTGCCGATACGCCCGCCCGGGGATCATTCGATCCAGGGGCGGGCGACATGTTTTTTAAAGCACAGGTCGGTTCCTGTACGGTGATAGATTGCCTAGCTTTCCAGACCCATACGCAGGTAACGTGAGCAAGAAGATGACCAACCGGGAACTGGCCCAGGCCCTTAGGCTGGACATAGCGAGCGAGCTGGAGGCTATATTCCTCTACGACGCGCACGCGGCTTCCACCGACGACCCGGTGGCCAAGGCTGTTCTCGAGGAGATACGCGATGAGGAGAAGGCCCACTTCGGTGAGCTGGTGACCCTGATGAGGTATCTCGATCCCGAGGAAGCCGAACACTTCGAGGACGGCGCCGAGGAGGTCAGAGAGATCATCGAGGAACTGGAGGAAGAGGGCCTTATAGAGAAGTGACCCCGGGCCCCTCCTTCGCCGGAGGGGCTTTGGGACATGTCTTTCAACGCTTTTCTCCCATCGCATCCTCAAGGTGGGCCAGGAAGAGGTCCCTGAACGCGGGGTGTTCTCCGAGGCCCTTGACGACGCAATGCACCCGGTAGCCCCGGCCTTCCAAGACGGATCTCAGAGAATCCTCGCCCTCCCCCGCCATGTCGTTATTGGCATGGTCCCCCGCGACCAGCATGAACGGGAAAAGGACCGCGTCCGCATATCCTTTGCCTTCCATCATCGAAAGCGTGTCCTTGAACGAGGGGAATCCCTCGACCGTGGTGATGTAGACGTCGGTCATGCCCGAGAGCCACAGCTTGATCTGCAGCTGGCTGTAGGTGGCGTTGGCATAATGTTCGGTCCCGTGCCCCATTAGCACGATGGCGGCCCGCTCGCCGGCAGCATCCGCGGCCTCGGGAACTATAGCGGACCGTATCGCCTCGGTTACGAGGTCGTAGTCCTCTTCAGAGGTGAGAAGAGGGCTGCCCACGGACAGCGAGTCGAAAGAGTCCGCGTACTCCGCCGCCGTGTGTGCGACGTCATCGTACTCCAAGCCGTTCATTATGTGGGTTGGCTGCAAGACGGCCGTCCGAATCCCGTCGGATACCAGCCTCTCCATGGCCTCCGTGATGTAATCGACCTTGATTCCGTCACGTTGTTCCAGCTTCCTTATTATCATCCTGCTGGTGAATGCGCGCCTCACATCCCAACCGGGGTACCTTTCGGCGAACAGGGACTCTATGGCCCCTATGGTCCTTTCACGGTTCTCGTTGTAGCTGGTCCCGAAGCTCACTGTGACTATGGCTTTGCTCTTCGGCGTCATTCGGCTCGTATTGGATATATAATCCAGATACATAACCGTGTCGGACCCCGCAGTCTAGAACATAGGTCGGGGACGTCTGAAGGCGCCTTACGTAGAGGCCTCGGTAGGCAGCGGTTTAATTTATGGAAGGCGTTTCCCCACCCATTCGGGGCGGTCCCGCCTGCCGTGACGAAGATGCACGGGGAGGCGGACATCGGCGCGCCCGCAGAAGGTCCGGTGATTGCGTTGGAACGGAATGGCCCATACGGTTTCGGACCCCACGGAGGCTGGGGGTCCCCCTCCGCGGTACGCCGCATGCCTCATGGGGGAGGGGTGGTCCCCTGAGCATCATATCCTGCAAGACGGCGGTTGTCCTCATCACCGTGGCGGCCTTGGCCGTGGCGGGCGTCTTCGCGACGGCGGAGCTGACCACGCCGCAATTCACCGTGACCCTGGAGGACTCCGAGGGGGGCACCGTGCTCGGAGAGGGCACTTACAGGCACGGATCCACCGTGACCCTCGAGGCCTCTTCGGAGCTGGGTTACGTCTTCTCCTGCTGGACGGATGGCGGGGATATGCTCTCCTGCGAGAACCCCTATACGTTCATTGCCGAAGAAGACCGGGTCATCGAACCGGTTTTCACCGCAGCATCGTTCTCCCTGAGCCTCTCCTCGAACATGGATGGCGGGATGGTTTCGGGGGACGGAGTCTACCCCGCAGGCGCTTCAGCCGCCCTGTCTGTGGACGTGAATGACGGCTATGTCTTCAACGGCTGGTACTGCGACGGCGACCTGATCTCCCCCTGTCCCGTCATCAGCTACACCGTGACCGGGGATTCCGAGATCCGCCTGGAGTACGGGATACTGCATGACGCCTCCTTCACGGTCACAGGGATCTCGGCGGGCGCCCCGTGCACCCTGCTGGCCGAGCCTGTGTACGACATCGGGATCTCGAAGAGGACCTGGACCGTGAAGGACCTTGTCACGGAACGTACCGTGTACTCCTCGACCTCCGATGGCAGCCTCAGATACCAGATGGCCTCGGGAAGCGCCCTTAAAATCTCCCACAGGGTTGAATACACGGACGGCCAGAGGTCCACGGCCTCGGAGGAGGTCATCGTGGATGGAATCACCGTGAAGACGTTCGAATGGAGATATCAGCAGGGTATCGGCTCCGGGGATTACAACGACAGGAGCGGGAAGATCGACCTGCACCTCTCGTTCTCGTGGTATTACGGATACGTCACGGACGATGTGCCGAGATCGGGAGCAGGAGCGAAGAATTCTGTAGACAGGTACGTCACGGACACAGATCCCTGCATCGCGGACCTTGCCCGTCAACTGTGCAGACTCACCGGGGACATGAGCGACCTCGAGAGGATCAACTGTACGCTGAAGTTCGTTCAGAGCATAGAGTACAGATACGACAAGGACAGCGAGGGCGCAGCGAGGGGGGACAGCGAATACTGGAAATACCCCGCGGAGACGCTCTGGGAGATGCACGGGGACTGCGAGGACCATGCCATGCTGTTCTCGGCATTGCTCAGGGCCATGGATTACGACGACGTGCTGTTGAAAGTGCATTGCTACAAGGACGGCAGGTTCGCGGGAGCCCATATGGCGACGGGTGTGAATGTCGAGGGTGCGACGGGAACCTTCTACTCAGTGGACGGAAAGGACTACTATTACTGCGAAACCACGGCGGATGCGGGAAAAAACCTCATTTCGAGTGCCAACGTGGGATACATTCCCGAAGAATACAGGATAATGGGCACGTACTGAATGCGAATCCGCGAGGGCGACGGAACACCATCGTAACGGAAATCGGAGCCGGGCAGGTGAAACCTTCCCCACCCCGTGCTACGTTTCAACGAGATGTTTCGAATAATCTTTCAGACTTTCCTACCATCATCGGTCGCAAACTCATCCGCCCGGAGATCGATAGGAACATCACGACACAGAGTCTGATGGTTCGGCCCGAGATGAATCAGCTCATGTAAACCGGCGGTAGTCTCCACCATGCCGAACATGCTGAGGAAGGTTCAGCGTGCTGGAATCGATGTCGTCGTCGCGCCTACCGCGTCCCGGACGCCGTCGATCGTCTGCATGGTCTTCACAGGACCGCCACCGTGAAACCGGAGTGTTCTGGACTGCCTACCGCCTGCAGGACGGTCTTCTCGCAGAACTCGTTTCAGTCGTAGAAACAGCCGTTTCCCGAAAAAAAGCAGATCCGTCATAACTGCCGGATGGTGATGGTGGACAAGGCGAGATTCGAACTCGCGGCTTCTGCCTTGCGAAGGCAGCGATCTACCGGGCTGATCTACTTGCCCACACTTCCGGTGAAACGACTGAACGTGAGATAGCATATAAATCTTTGTCGCCAGCGCCCGACCCGAGCATCCGTAACGGCTCTGCGTTCTGTGAAATCGGGCCTCGAGACGGCCCGCGATCCGACGCCGAACGGCCCCATGCGGCCCCGGATATGCAAGAGTATGATAAGCCCAGACCCATACCCCTACTGTGAAGGGCTGTGTGGGACCTCCGCGCCGCCACCAGGAGTTCGGATACCATGGAAGACGGGAGACAGTTCGGCCGCCCCAGCGGCGAAGAGGGAAGGAAGATACTTCAGGACATGAACGAGCACCACCGGCCGCTGATGGCATGGGCTCTTTCCAAACTCCCCGTGATATCTCCCGCAGAGATACTGGATATCGGATGCGGAGGCGGGATGTTCCTGAAGATGCTTTCCGAGGCCTATCCCGATGCGGGGATGACCGGCGCGGACATATCCCCCGAGGCTCTGGCCCTGACGAGGGAGACGAACCAGGAGGCCGTATCCTCCGGGAGGCTCGTGACTGTCCTGGCATCCGTCTCCGACCTTCCCTTCCACGGCGGGGTCTTCGACCTCGTCACGGCGATGGAGACGTACTTCTTCTGGCCGGATCTGGCCAAGGGCCTGGCGGAGGCCGCCCGGACCCTTCGCGACGGAGGATGCATGCTCATAGCCTCCGAACAGTACCCCCATCCCGATTTCAAGAAGAGGAACGACAGGAATGCGGAGCTCACCGGCTTCCGGCTGGTCGAGAACGGGGAGATGAAGCGCCTGATGGAGAAACGCGGCATCGAGGTGGAGATCCACACCGAGGAAGACAGGAACTGGGTTGCCTTCATCGGGAGGAAGTCCATCATACCCCTGATCTGAAGGCCCCGGCACGATGATTAATAAACCCCTGCGGATACGGTGTCCGATATGACCGAGTACAACAAGATCGTCCGCGATAACGTGCCCCATCTGATCGAATTGGACGGAGGAGGATGCAGGACGCGCACAGCCGGGGCGGAGGAAAGGTACGAACTGCTCAAGAGGAAGCTCTTAGAGGAAACGGGAGAGTTCTCGGAGAGCGACGAGGCAGAGGAGCTCGCCGACATAATGGAGGTCGTTTTCGCACTCGCGGGAATACTGGGATACACGGAGGACGACCTTGTTTCCATGCGGAAAAGGAAACGCAAAGAGGCGGGAGGTTTCCAGCACGGCATCGTTCTGGAGGAGACCTACAGACCCGATATGGACGAATGAGGATATTAACCTCACCTTCCGGCTTCCGGATGGTCCCGAAGCAAAAACCCATCATGATTTATCTACATGGGACGTAACCATCACTCGGACTGATAAGTTGACGACGACATCTTTTGACGTATACCTCAACGTGGATCGGAGGATGAACCTGATCAACGACCCCTTGCAGATGGATATACTCCGCATGCTCAAGAGGGGGCCGTTACACATGAAGGACCTGGTCTCGGAATGCGAACACCCGCAATCCACCGTTTCCGTGGCGACCAACGATTTAAGGGTCAGGGGGCTGGTCGAATTCAGGGCCGACGAGAGGGACAGCAGATGCAGGATCCTCTCCCTTACCGGAGCGCACCTGGCCACCACGCTCGACTCCGAGGGAAACTGGGATGATGGACTCAAGGATATCGTTTCAGACATCGCGGAAGGACGCGGAGACACATTTGAGAACTTATTCTCGGTCTTTCTCATAGGACTCAGGAGAGCTGGGCTCTGCATGGACCCTTGGATAGAGGAGATCGGCAGGGCGGTGGGCTCCCAGATATGCCAGGACAGATCGCCCTGCAGGTTCGAGGAGGTCCTCGACAGCATAAAGGAGATCTTCTATGAGAACTGGATGGTCCGGATCGACGTAGAGACGATGATGCCGTTGGTCATCGTCGCCAGGGACTTGGGGGTGCATTGGGACACGGGATTCTCCCAGCGCGCGTTCTGCCGCGGTGTTCTGTCATCCTGCATCAGCACGGCCCTCGATGGCAATTACAACGTGACCTGCGAGGATTGCATCGAAGGAGAGCCGGGATTCCGTTTCGTCATAGAGAAGGTGTCGGATTGCGAGCGCTCGGGATTCATGATTTTGGCATAAAAATAATAATTAAGCTAATAAATCATTTAGCTTAATTAATATTACTACTATGTTTTGCAGGAAGGAAAATCCCTCCGCGGCTCATACAACAGGAATCGTGACATGTGCAGAGGCCCTGTTTTTGACATCATCAGTAAGTTTCCGTCGAAGAAGCGTCCCTTGCCGTCCACGACGGTTCCCCGAATATCAACTTGATTTTTCCCTTTTACCCGAAAACGACCCCCAGAGAGGGGCTTTTTCGACGATGCATCGGGCCCGGCATACCGACTGTCCCGAAGACCTGTACAAGCGCATCCTTTTGCATGAAATAACGATGTTCACAGATGTTTTAAGATATAGTGATAATAATAAATCTGGTATATGTGTGACATTAAAATAATACGGACAATAAAAAATCAAAAAAATACACCGTTATAAATAAATCACATAAAGCAAACAACTTAACAAATAATGATTATCGAAATGCGAAAACAGACAACGGATAAAAATATAAGGAGTAGCTTTACATGATATAATAACAAAGAACAATCAAAAAGCATAATTCCTGAGACCGGATGACCGAGGATGAAGGGGATGCACCGGACTCGGTATCGTCCGTTCATCGTACGCACTGTGCCGCGGAATCCCCATCCACCTTGGAATGGATCCCATGTAGACGTAGCCGCATAGGATTCTCATCGGATCTGCAAAAAAAAAACCGTTTTCCGAAAAGAACCGAGATTACGATAGGATAGCTTGTATTAATATACACGATAAAGTAAACAGCTATAATCGTAATGGTGTTTAAGACTGAGGCAATCAGCCCCAGATCTGAGCCGCAACCACGGTGAAGGCAACACCCAGCATGAGGAACACTATGAGGAATGCTCCGATCTTCAACCAGCTGTCTTTTTTCATGAGACCACTATGTTGGGTGCAACGCATCCCCCATTATTATGGTTTCCTAGCATGCCGTTGGCCGCCCGCGACGGTATGACCCGCCACGGACTCTGAACGGGAGCATGGCAAATTCTCGATAGGGGGCAGCCTCCCGTCCGCGGTGGCGACGGGAGCATCACTTCAGATGCTGAGCATCACAGAAAGGCTTGTTCTTTGAAAGACCGCACCTGCAAAGCGCGACCCTGTTCCTGTTCTCGTACTCCTCTCCCTCCGCCGAAACCACCGGTACGCAGCCGGTGACCCTCAGAGGGCCTTCCATCCGGGGAGTGGTCGTCACCGTGATCTCCTTGGGGAGGCTTTCTTCGAACATCTGCCCGTCTATACTCAGAACGAGGCTGCCTCCGGCGCAGTCCATGCACTGCTTCTTCGCATTGGGAAGGGTCTTCTCCTTCTTTATCGCCCTTGAGATGGAACTCCCGGCGTGACAGAATCCCGATCCTGTGCAGAGACGGGGGTCCTGCAGGAGCTCTATGCCTGCCGCCCCCTTCTCGATGTTCGCCCTCTCCTCGAATCTGGTCATGGGTGCCGTCTCCGTTCCGTCGAAGCCTTTTACGTGGGAGCTGTCGCAGTAGGGTTTCTCCTTCGACAGGCCGCATCTGCAAAGGGAATAGACGTTGCCGTCGGGATATAATCTTTCGGACTTCTCCCAGGAGACGGATTTCCCTAGGCCGTCCAGGACTATGCGGCTTTTGTATAGAGGTATGTCCCCGAACACCAGATAGGGTCCGTCCTTTGTCACTTTTATCTTCTCGTTGCTCATGACCGTTACCGTCAGAAGAATGCATTGTGGATATTTACGTTAGTATGGGGCCTTCCTCTGCAACTCGGTATGATAATCACCAAACTAGCCATCACATGCCGGAGAATGCCATTGACGCATCGCATTCGGAGGGATGCATGGAAAGAACCGGAAAACGCTCTAGGGGAAAATACCCAGGCTTGTCGCTTCAATGCCTGTAACGTCGTTTTGCTATGTCTACCATTATATATAACTTTCTGTATTTTCCCATTCTTTATTGGAAGGCCGTCGCATAAGGCATCTGACGGACGGTTTATTTTGCGCGTGTATATCTTATTTCTGATAAGCAGGTTTTCGACCGAGATTTTTATATACCCTTTATTGTGGTTCTACAATAGAAGTCTGACTTCACTGGAGGAAATAGAATGGTAGAATGCCAAAAATGTCTGGACCCCACAG
>JAAYZC010000027.1 GCA_012515075.1 Thermoplasmatales archaeon | reverse complement strand
TGACGGCCATAGCGGCGGGGAGACACCCGGTCCCATCCCGAACCCGGAAGTAAAGTCCGCCTGCGTCTCTGCCTGTACTGTACTGCGCAAGCGTACGGGAACGCAGAAACGCTGTCAACCACTTTTCACATCTCATCATCCGAGCGGGCGCTTCCAACTCCTTCGGAACATCCCTGGATCTTAAGGGATACGAACCTGGAAACTCATGAAAATGAAAGGAAAGGGGGCCGTGCCCCCTGTGTTTCAGAGGCTGCAGAGCTTCTGCAGCCTGTCCCAGCGACGGTCCACCTCTTCCTGGATGGACTCGACGAAGGGCTCCCACTTCTCCTGCCTGAGGTGCTTGTACCTTCCCTGGGCGTCGAACCAGTCGGTCACCGGCCTCTTCTCCGCCTTGCCGTCGGCTATCCTCTTGGATTCGGCGGTGAGGGTGAACTCGGTACCGTGTTCGACCTCGTAGAGGGGCCAGACGCAGCACTCCACAGCCAGCTTGGCTATCGCCACGGTCTGCTCGGAAGGGAACCTCCATCCCCTCGGGCAGGGGGATATGGCGTTGATGAACGAGGGGCCTCCGCACTCGAAGCCCTTGTTGGCCTTGGATATGAGATCCCTCCAGTTGTGGGGGGACACCTGTGCCGCGAAGGGTATGTTGTGGGCCGCCATTACCAGGGTCATGTCCTTGGGGAACTCCTTCTTCCCCGGGGATATGGCCCCCGCAGGCGAGGTCGTGGTGGAGGCACCGGTTCCGGTGGCCCCCGACCTCTGGATGCCCGTGTTCATGTACGCCTCGTTGTTCAGGCAGACGAACATCATGTGGTGCCCCCTCTCCATCGCCCCCGAAAGGGCCTGGAGACCTATGTCGTAGGTCGCGCCGTCGCCGGCGAAGTTGACGAACCTCATCTCCTCGGTTATCTTGCCCTGTCTCTTCAGGGACTGATAGGCCGCCTCGACACCCGCGCAGGTGGCCGCCCCGTTCCCGAAGGCGGTGTGTATCCAGGGGGTGTTCCAGGAGGTGTACGGGAATATCGTAGTGGAGACCTCGAAGCATCCCGTGGAGCTTGATACCGCCACCGGGTGCTCGGTTCCCATGAGTATCTGCCTCGCGATTATCGATTCGGCGCACCCTGCGCAGAGCCTGTGACCGCTGGTCAGCCTCACAGGAAGCTTGTTGAGATCCTTCAGTGACATCGTGCTCATAACTTCACCCCCAGGAAGTTGACCTTCTCGGACCTGCCCTCGACCATGTCCTCGAATATGCTCTTTATGTGATCGACTGTCACATCGACCCCTCCCAATCCGTATATGTAGTTGTACATCCCGGGTATTACCTCCAGGTCCAGGGCCGCCGCGATCATCTCCGGGTAGAGGGGACCGTAGGCGCCTATGCTGAGGTGCTTGTCCATGACGGCCACCCCCTTCTTGCCCTTCATGAGCTCGGCGAGCATCTTCTCGGGGAAGGGCCTGTAGACGCGGGGCATGGCGCATCCCGCCTTCACGCCCTCGGCGCGCAGCTTGTCAACAGCCGCCTTGGCGGTCCCGAAGCTGGAGCCGAGCACTATGGCTATGTACTCGGCGTCGTCGCACAGGTACCTCTCGACCGAGTGGTACTCCCTTCCGGATATCTCCGCGAACTCCTTGAAGACCTCTTCCGCGACCTGGGCGGCCTTGGCCATAGCCTCAACCAGCTGATACTTGTGCTGATAGTAGAAGTCGGGACCGTCCATCAGGCCGTGGGACACAGGGTTCCTGTGATCCAGCAGAGGGTATCTGGCCTTGTACTCCCCGACGAACTCCTTCACGGTGTGGGTCTCCAGCGGGGAGATCCTCTCTATCGCGTGGGTGAGTATGAAACCGTCAAGATTGACCAGGCAGGGCAGCTGGACGTCCCAGTGCTCCGCTATCCTGGGAGCGATTATGGACATGTCGTAAGCCTCCTGCACGTTCTCGGAGAACAGCGAGATCCAGCCGCAGTCCCTGGCCGCCATGACGTCGCCGTGGTCGTTGTTTATGTTTATCGGCCCGCTGACCGCCCTGTTGGCAACGGCCATTATCAGCGGGGTCCTCATGGCCGAGGTTATCGGAAGCATCTCCCACATGTACGCAAGACCCTGGGATGCCGTCGCGGTGAACGTCCTTGCCCCCGCGGACTGCGAGGCCGTGCAGACCGTCAGTGCGCTGTGCTCGGATTCCACGCACACGAACTCGGTGTGCACCTCCCCGTCCGCCACGTAGTCGGAGAACCTCTCGACTATGATCGTCTGCGGCGTTATGGGGTAAGCGGCGCAGACGTCGGGGTCTATCTGCTTCCAAGCGAATGCGACCGCGGAGTCGCCGTTGATTGCCATATCCTTTGGTGACATGATCAGTCCTCCACCATTGCTATCGCCTTCTTAGGACAGACGCTGGCGCAGATCCCGCAGCCCTTGCAGTGGGACAGCTTTATACCCGCCATCTTGTCGTCCTTTATTATGATGCTGTCGTCGGGGCAGTACACCCAGCACGTCAGACAGTCTATGCACTTGTCCATGTCGACCACGGGGACGAACGACCTCCAGTCCCCGGTCTTGAATCCCTCGGCGCTGCCGGGCTTGTCTGTGCGCCCGCCTATCAGCATGTCCTTGTACTCGACCATCACTGCACCTCCTCGTACGCCCTCTTCAGCGCGGTCAGGTTCTTCACTATCATCTTGTCGGACAGCTTGCCTGAGAACTTGCTCGTTATCTGGTCCTCCAGGGCGCTGTATGTCACCATGGGGCTCACCTTGGTCAGGGCCCCCAGTATCGCCGTGTTCGCCATGGGCTTGCCCATCTCCTCCATGGAGATGGCCGTTGCATCGACGGTATGGCACTCCACGTCCGCGCCCAGGGCCTTCTGGAGCTCCTTCGGAGTTCCCGCGTAGTTGGCCAGAACGAAGCCGTTCTTCTTGAGGCCGCCCACTATATCGACCTTGCCGACCAGGGTCCCGTCCAAGACCACGACTATGTCCGGCTCGTAGACCTGACTGTGAACCTTGATGGGATGCTCGGATATCCTGGTGAATGCCCTGATCGGGGCCCCCATCCTCTCGGGTCCGAACTCGGGGAACGCCTTGACGTACTTCCCCGAACTGATGGCGGTCTCGGCGAGGATCTCGTTAGCCGTGACCACCCCCTGACCCCCTCTTCCATGCCAACGTAATTCCATGTCCATAAGAACCATCTTCACACGAAATCACACTATATGATTTATACTCTTGTGTCCTCGCCGGGGATTTGATGGTGTTTTTGTGACCTTTTCGTTGTAAAACATAAAAAACAGCTTACATAGTTTCGAAATTTATTAAAATAATAACGAATTTCGTACAGAATATGAAACGTACGTTTAACAGTACGTAATTATGACAAAAAAACGTTCCGCATGGGAAACCATATTATAACGCACGCGTTACGGAGATGCGTATTGCGCCATCTCTATTCCGGCGCCAAAACGTCTTCGGTACGATGGTGCTGATATGAAGAAGATCGTTGACATCAAAGAGCTGCGTGTGGATGACATACCCCTTGTGGGAGGCAAAGGCGCCAACCTCGGCGAGCTCACCTCCGCCGGCTTCCACGTTCCCGGCGCCTTCGTCCTCACGACGGCTGCCTATGACTATTTCGTGGAGAAGAACCGGCTGGCTGACAGGATAAAGGAGGAGCTGGCCTCCATCGACAGGTCCTCCGACCAGAGCCTGACCGACGCGTCCAAACGCGTCAGGACGCTCTTCGAGACCTGCGACATACCCGAGGACCTCGAAGAGGCGATCTTAGCGGACTACAAGCTGCTGTTCCCGAAGGGCAAGAAGGGCTTCGTGGCCGTGAGATCAAGTGCCACGGCCGAGGACCTTCCCGATGCCAGCTTCGCCGGCCAGCAGGAGACATACCTGAACGTGGGCGACCCCGAGGACCTCCTTGACAAGATAAGGAAATGCTGGTCCTCCCTTTTCACCGCCCGCGCCATATCCTACCGCGAGAAGCAGGGATTCAGGCACGACGAGGTCAAGCTTGCTGTCGTCGTCCAGAAGATGGTGAACTCTGACGTCTCGGGGATAATGTTCACCGTCGACCCCAACAGCGGGAAGAAGCACATCGTCATCGAGGGGGGATACGGTCTGGGCGAGGCTATCGTCGGAGGGGAGGTCACCCCCGACACCTACACCGTGGACAAGTCGACCATGGAGATAACCAGCAAGAGGATCTCGACCCAGAAATGGAAGTACGTACGCGGGCCGAAGGGGAGCACCGTGAAGGAGGACGTGCCCGTCGAGACGGAGAGGGTCCAGAAGATAGACGACCAGAGGATACTGGAGCTGGCGGAGATCGGAAGGCAGATCGAGATACACTACGACAGGCCCATGGATATGGAATGGTGCGTGGAGGACGACACCGCATACGTGGTGCAGGCCAGGCCCATCACCGCCGTCGGCAACTCCGACAGCAACGAGACCGCCGACGTCGGCGAGTGCAGCGACGAGATAATAACGACCGGGCTCGGGGCGAGCCCGGGCCTTGCCACCGGCAAGGTGTGCATATACGACGAGAGCATGAGCCTCGACGTGGTCAAGGACGGGGACATTCTCGTGACCACCATGACCATGCCCGACATGGTCCCCGCCATGAGCCGTGCCGCGGCCATCGTCACCAACGAGGGCGGGATGACCTGCCACGCCGCGATAATATCGAGAGAGCTCGGCACCCCCTGCGTGGTAGGCACCGGTAACGCCATGAGCGTACTCGCGGACGGGATGGTGGTGACCGTGGACGGCACCACCGGCACCGTCTACAAGGGGGAGATCAGGAAGAAGAGCCGGAGCGAGCCCGCATCGGCTGCGTCGGCATGCGCCGAGTTCGTACCCGTGACCGGGACCAAGGTCATGGTCAACATGAGCATGCCCTCGAAGGCGGAGGAGGTCGCGAAGCTACCCTGCGACGGGGTGGGGCTGATGAGGAGCGAGTTCCTCTTCACCAACTACATCGGAGAGCACCCGATGGCCGCCATAGACGCCGGACGCTCGGAGGATCTGGTGGAGAAGCTGGCCGAGGGAATGGGGAAGGTCTGCAGGGCTTTCTACCCCAGGCCCATCGTGCTGAGGACCTCCGACTTCAAGACCAACGAGTACCGCGACATGAAGGGCGGGTCCGACTACGAGCCTCAGGAGTCCAACCCGATGATCGGATGGAGGGGCTGCTCCAGATACATATCCGAGAACTACCGCGAGGCCTTCATGTGCGAACTGAGGGCCATAAAGAGGGTCAGGGACGAGATGGGGATGAAGAACCTCCACGTGATGCTTCCCTTCGTGAGAACGATTGAGGAGGTCGAGAGCATCGTGGAGATGATGAGGTCCGTGGGACT
>JAAYZC010000007.1 GCA_012515075.1 Thermoplasmatales archaeon | reverse complement strand
GAACGCCATAACGATAACGCCCGAAGCCACCGTGAGGGAGGCCGCCAGGATATTCCACGAGAAGAGGATACACAGGCTGCCCGTGGTGCGCGACGGCAGGCTGGTCGGGATAGTCACGCCGACGGACCTGCTGCACGAGATCGCCTCGATGAAGACCGACATCACCGCGGAGGATGCCATAACGACCACCTGCGTCACGGCCTACGAGAGGGAGCCCCTCTCGTACACGATACCGGCCATGAGGGTCAGCGACGTCCCGGCGGTCCCCGTGCTGGACTCCCGCGGCAAGCTCGTCGGCATACTGACGGACCGCGACCTGTTCACGGACCAGATAAAGGACCCGGCGGCCATGAAGGCCCTGGGCATAGAGGATTCCAGCCTGGCCGGCTACAGGAACGTGCTTCCGCTGTTCTACCTGGCGACGGACAAGTACATCCCCGAGGAGAAGCTGGTTCAGGATTTCATGGTGAAGGACCCCACCACGGTGTTCAAGAAGACGTCCGTGGCGGAGGTGGCGAAGATCATGCTCGCCCGCGACTTCGGGCAGATACCCGTGCACGGCAGCAGGGACGAACTCATAGGTATGATTTATGACCTAGATGTCCTATGCGCCCTCACAGGTAATGCAAATGAACGATGCCAATGATCTCCTTTCCCTTTGCAAACGCAGGGGCTTCATCTGGCCGTCCTTCGAGATGTACGGCGGCGTCGCCGGCATGTTCGACTACGGACCTCTGGGGTGCGTGCTGAAGAACAACATAGTGGAAGTCTGGAGGGCCATATACAAGGGCCGGGAGGGCTTCGTAGAGATCGACTCCGAGACCGTCAACCCCCGGGAGGTCTTCAAGGCCTCCGGCCACGTGGACGGCTTCGCGGACCTGATGACCTACTGCAGAGCCTGCGGATCCCCGTTCAGGGCCGACCACCTGGTCAAAGATCACTATGAGAACCCGGATGTGCTGACCCCCGCGGAGCTGGACGAGAGCTTCGCCCGCTTCGGCGTGACGTGCCCGGAGTGCGGCGGCCAGCTGGGGCCCGTGGAGGAGTTCAACCTAATGTTCAAGACCAACATCGGCCCGGGCTCCGACCGCGTCGGATACCTGAGGCCCGAGACCGCCCAGGGCATATTCGTCAACTTCCCCAACCTCTACAGGTACAACAGGGAGAAGATGCCCCTCGGCGTCATACAGACCGGCAGGGGGTACCGCAACGAGATCGCCCCCCGGCAGGGCATGATCCGGATGAGGGAGTTTAACATGATGGAGGTCGAGCTCTTCGTGGACCCGGACGACAAGGACTGGCCAGGGTTCCCCGGGATAGAGGGCGAGGAGCTGGTCCTGGTCCCGAACACCGGCGAGGAGACCCTCACGATGACTGTGGGGCGCGCGGTGGAGGAGGGCATCATCGCCAACCGCGTACTGGCCTATTTCATACACACGACCAAGCAGCTTCTGGTGAGGCTCGGCGTGGACCCCGCGAGGCTGAGGTTCAGGCAGCACCTCCCCGACGAGATGGCCCACTACGCCGCGGACTGCTGGGACGCGGAGGTCCTGCTGTCCTACGGCTGGACGGAGATAACCGGCATAGCGGACCGCGGATGCTGGGATCTGAGCAGGCACGCCCAGTTCTCCGGCACCGACCTGACGCACTTCAGGAGGTTCGACGAGCCCAGGGAGGTCGAGACCGAGAGGGTCAGGGCCAGGCACAAGGCGCTGGGCCCCGCGTTCAAGGGCAGGGCCAAGGCCGTGGCCGCCGCCCTGGAGGCCGTGTCCCCCTCCGAGGTCAGGGACGGCAGGCTCACGGTCATCGCGGACGGGGAGGAGACCGTCCTGACCGATGAGTACTTCGAGGTCGTCAAGGTCACGGAGAAGGCGGCGGGGGAACGTGTGGTCCCCCACGTCATAGAGCCCTCCCACGGGCTGGACAGGATATTCTACTCCGTCCTGGAGCACGCCTACGCTCACGACGCCGAGAAGGACTACACCGTGCTCAGGCTCAGGCCGGAGGTCGCACCCGTTAAGCTGGGGGTCTTCCCGCTGATGGAGAGGGACGGCCTGGACGACCTCGCCCGCCGTATATACGGGGAGGTCCACGACCACAGGGTCGAGGCCTACTACGACGGGTCCGGCACCATCGGCAGAAGGTACGCCCGCATGGACGAGATAGGCACCCCCTGGTGCGTGACCGTGGACTACGCCTCCGTGGAGGATGGGCCCGACAGGGGCACGGTCACCATAAGGGACAGGGACACCACCGAGCAGCGCCGCATAAGGATCGAGGACGTGCGCCCGGTTGTCGAGGGCCTCCTGGAGGGCAGGCTGGACTTCGCGTCCCTCTGACCGGCGGCCCTATTAAAAGCTTCTCGGGGCCCGGGGTCACGGGCCCCTCCTGCCGCCTCCTGTCGGCACCGCCGGGGCAGCCGGCCCCGGCGCCTTACCCTCCCGCGGGTAAGCCAGCATACCATTATATGCTTCCCAGGGAGATATCTTCGGTGAGGTGTAATTTTGGGTGTAAAGGACCTAGAGGATCTGAAGAAGCTCTCCATGATACGCTCGCAGATTAACGAGCACACCGTGGAGGAGATAATGCACACCGACTACCCGACCGTCGGGCCGGAGGACCGCGTCTCCGACGTCCTGTCGAAGATGAGGGAGACCGGGTACCAGGAGATACCTGTGATGGAAGGCGGGGAGTACCTCGGGATGGTTAGCTACGGCGTAATCCTGAGGAGGAAGAGCATATCTTTGGACACGAAGGTCAAGACGCTTGTCAGGAACATCCCCTCCGTGTCCAGGGACACGGACATGACCAAGGTGGCCGAGATAGTTATAGCGACCAACTGCAGGCAGCT
>JAAYZC010000006.1 GCA_012515075.1 Thermoplasmatales archaeon | reverse complement strand
TGAACATACGGGGTGCGTGGACCTTGTACCATTCTTTCGCCTTCCACTTGTCCTTGACCTTGCGGGATCCTGATCCTCTGTTTTTCTTGGGTGCTGCTGCCATCGGAATCCTCCATGATTCTAAGCAGTGGTAGGATTCGCTGGTCCTATTAAAAGCTTTGTTCGTCGTATTTGATTGTCAGACAGTGTATAAAAATGACGGCCAGCATGCTTTTTGTTATCACAGACAGGATAGATTTGTACAAGATGGTTGATACCGCTTATACTTAAACGTTCGTGCTTTTCCGCCGGGGGTAGAGGCTCCGGAGGGAGAGGTTGTGAAAAAAAAAATGTTGCGGCGGGGAGGACCCCGCCGTTTGTTTCAGAGCTTCACCGGGGTCGCGTGGGCGGAGAGGCCGAGGTCCTTGGCGTCCATACCCATGGCCACGCCGTACAGCTGGGCCAGGTGGAGCACCGGTATGGAGTAGCCGAGCTCCTTCTGCCCCTGGTCGAACTGCAGGTGGCAGAACGGGCACACGTCGATGATGTACTGTGCGCCGGACTCCTTTATGTTGTCGAGGTTCTCCTTGGTGAACTTCATGGCTGTCTCGCCGAAGGCGGACCTGAGTCCTCCTCCCGCTCCGCAGCACATCAGCTTCTGCCTTCTGGGCATGCTCTTGGCTCCGACGGCCTCTATGAGGTCGTCCAGCATGCGGGGGTTCTCGGGGTCGTCCAGGGACTTGATCTTGCTGGGCTTCAGGAAGTGGCATCCGTAGAAGGCGGCCACCTGGTAGTCCAGGGGCTTGGTGACGGCCTCCTTGACCTTCTCCAGCCCGATATCCCTGTAGATGACCTCCGCGAAGTGCCTGACCTTAGTGGTCCCCTTGTACTCCATACCGATCTCGGCCAGGATCTTGTTGACCCTCGCGAGGAGCTCGGGGTCCTCGTGGAGCTCGTGCGCCGCATCGAACAGGGAGCCGTAGCACCCGTTGCAGATCGTGAGTATGTCGAGGCCCTCCTTCTCGGCCAGCGCCAGGTTCCTTGCGGCGGCGGCGATCCAGGTCTCCTTGCTGAATGCCCTGATCACACCGGGTGCGGGGCAGCAGCTGGCGTCCTTGAGGTCGACCAGTTCGATTCCGAGCTTGGTGCAGACGTCCCTGGTGGATTTCTCCACGCCGGGGTATCTGAGGGGTGCTATGCAACCCAGGAAGAATGCGTATTTTGCCATTTGAAATCACCCAATGATCTTGTCGAATCCGGTAGCCTTCAGTATCTTGTCCAGGTCGGCCTTGGCCTTGTCGTTGGCCAGCACGGTGGGGGGAACCTCGGGGAGGCCGAGGTCCTTCCTCTGGGCCTTGACGTTGTCGTTAATCGAGACGGTGTGACCGTACTTCGAGAGGGCGGTGGCGACCTTCTTGTGTTCATCGTACATATGGCCGTTGTCCACTGCGATGTTCCTCAGGGCGATGATGATGTCCACGATGGGGACCTCACGGGGGCACCTCTCCACGCAGCTGTAGCAGGTTGTGCACTGCCAGAGTTCCTCGCTGTTGACGATGTCGTCCTTCAGTCCGAGCTGCGCCATCCTCATGAGCTTCCTCGTCCTGAAGGATGTCTGTTTCCCTGAGGGGCAGCTTGCAGTGCAGGTCCCGCACTGGAAGCACATCAAGACCTGTCCGCCTCCGCGGGACTCGATCTCCTTTGTGAATTCGGGGTTCGGCGTTACCATTGTAATTACCTAGCCGTAGAATCGCGACTTTCTATTTAACGTGAACCGATACCCGAAAAAAGTATTACCTTTAAAGGTACAATCTCATTGTATGTGCTTGGCCAGCAGAGCCTTCAGCAGCTTGGACACCTCCTTCGTCTCCCTGCGGTATATCGCGGTTATCGTATGCTTGAGTATCTTCGGATCCACCGCCGATTTCATGCGTATGCCCTTCCTCATCAGCAGGAACTCGTCGATGAAGAAGCTCTTGCTGGATCCCAGCAGCTCGCTCAGGGAGAAGGTCTCCATGTCCACGCTGTAATCGGCGCCGCAGGAGTCCAGGTACATGTAGGCGATCCTCTGGGCGCCGTAGCGGTACCTGATGTAAGAAGGGCCGTTGTCCACATGGACCATCCCCATGGTGCCGATCTCCGTCCATTCGAACTCCTCCGCGTCGAAGAGGTACATCGGGTCGTCCAGGATGGCTATGTCGCTGGTCCCCTGTTTCATCGCCCTGAGGTTGTGGGCGTCGTCCGAGATGACCAGGTCCGCATCGAGTTTGAGAGCGGACAGGACGGACATCATAAGGTCCTCGGTCACCGGGGAGCAGGAGACCGTGAACCTCCGGTCAACGATGCATCTAAGCTCCATCTGGGCGTCGATCTCCACGATGAGGAGCCCCTCGGGGGTCAGCTCCGTGCCGGAGGGGGTGGACCTTATCAGCTTCACACCAGCGGACCTCTCCATGGATGATATGTACCGGTGCACCACCGGCACCGATATCCCGAGCTTCTTCGCGGCCGCGTTCTTGCTGCCCTCCGAACGGACAGCCCTGAGGACCTCTATCTGACGGCTTGTGATGGGATTGCCGTTGACCACCTGGGATGTCCTCACCTTCACGTTCATGGGCCGTAATCCGC
>JAAYZC010000026.1 GCA_012515075.1 Thermoplasmatales archaeon | reverse complement strand
CTTATTTCTGATAAGCAGGTTTTCGACCGAGATTTTTATATACCCTTTATTGTGGTTCTACAATAGAAGTCTGACTTCACTGGAGGAAATAGAATGGTAGAATGCCAAAAATGTCTGGACCCCACAGCGATGGGTTTGTTCTTGGTCGCAGTAGTTTCTTTACCGCTTGCAATCCTGCAACTAGTAGGAGAGCCTTCTGGCCACTACGCCGTACCGACTGGAATGTTCTTTGTCCTGCTAGGGATACTGATTATAGTAGTAGCTATGCTCGCCTACAGATCCGACAGCAACTTCGGATTCATAGTCTTCATGCTCGTGGGTGCCGCAGTAACGATGACCGGATTGGGAATGGGACCATGGGAGAACATCGCCTTCGCGCTTACGTTCATCCTGGCCATAATATGGTCTGTGATCGTAAAGACCCCGAGGACTCTGTCTCTCATCCTGGTCACGACCGCGTTGATCTTCCTGTTCGTTGGTCTCAGCGGACTCCAGGCACTCGCAGGTGACTACTGGCACTGGCTCATAGGAGGAGCGGCTCTGCTGAACTTCCTGTTGACCATATACCTGTCCTACGCCCTTGCGCTGGAAGGTAAGCTCCCGGTACTGTAAGAAAATAACAGGAACTAAACCTCTTTCAAAACCCTTTTTCTTGATTCTCCCCGCACTCTCCCTTCCGCGTGAGCTCACGATCATACGGGGATCCGTAACCTGCCACCAGGTTGATCGCATTGTCTGGATGCCGGGAACACCGGGGGATCTGATAATTACGGGGTCTCTTCAAGGATGCAGGGCACATGCAGGGTCTTCCTTCTCCTGGGGTCCCTGACCCTTGAAGCCATGAGGTCCTGGATGCTGTTGAACTCCTCTGCCGAGACAGCCGTCTCGGCATCGTGAGGCAGCAGCAGCCCGTCCCACCTCATGTACCCGGCGTAGACTGGATTGTGGAGGATGTTCCTCATGTTGTATATGTTCCATGGGTTCCCGCGGCGGGTCGTTATCCCTTCCCGGTTGAGCTTGTAGCATATCGTGTCCATGCTGTCCCCCTCCATGTACATCCAGAATATGCCCTGGACCACCTGCAGCTCGTCCTCGTCCGCCTCGAGCCCACCGTGGAGGAGCCTGTATCCGAAGGGAGGCGTGAACCCCATGGTGCGCCTCTTCTGATCCGGCCCCATGGTCTCGGCCTTCTCCCGCATGCCCAGATAGGTGCGCTCTCCGATCTGCTCGCTCTCCAGCTGGGCTATGCGCTGTATCATGTCCACGACGAAACGGCCCAGGGCGTTGCTGGTATCCAGAGAGTCCATGGATGATACGAACTTCTTGCCCTTGCGGTCAAGGAGGTCCATCATGTCCATGAAGTTCCGGCTGTTCCTGTGGATACGGTCCATCTTCAGGACCATGAGCACATCCCAGGAATCGATGTCGGCCATCATCCTGCGGTAGCCGGGACGGTTTATGTTGCGACCGGAATAGCCTTCGTCCTCGTACACTCCGTGTACTTCCCAGTCCTCCGCGGTGCATCTGTCCGAGAGTATCTGCCTCTGGGCATCGAGGGAGTACCCCTCCTGGGCCTGCTCCTCGGTGGATACTCTTGCATAAACGGCTGCCCGAACCCTCTCTTCGGACGCCATGGCTCAGAGGGTGTTGGTCGTGGATACGCTCCCGTTGATGTATTCGAAATCACTCGTGTCAACGATAGCCGCGTGTTCCCCGGGCCTCACAACATCATCCCACCTGGTGTACCCCACGTAGATCGGATTGTGAAGTATGTTGCATATGGTCTGCTTGTTCCACTTGCCGCCCTTCTTGGCAGGGATCAGAGCCGCATTGAGCTCTCCGGCGATATCCTCCATGGATCTGCCCTTCCTGTAAAGCCTGAATATGGCCTTGACGGTGTACGCCTCATCCTCCACCACCTCCAGCCGCCCATCGTTGTAGACATACCCGTACGGGTGTCCTGAACCCATCGGCCCGCTCCCGAATCTCGCCTTCCTCTCCATACCGATCCTCACCCTTTCCCCGATCTGTTCGCTCTCGAGCTGCGCCACCCTCTGCACTATGTCCATGACGAATCGCCCCATGGCGGTCGTCGTATCGAACCTCTCCTGCATGGAGTTGAACTCCTTGCCTTTCCTGCGGAGATCGTCCATCATCAGGGCGAAGTTGACGCTGTTCCTGTGGATGCGGTCCATCTTCAGGACCAGCAGCACATCCCAGTCCTCGGACTCGTGCATCATCCTCTGATATTCGGGACGGTCTGTGGTGCGGCCTGAACAGCCTTCATCCCTGTAAAGTCCGGAGACCGTCCACCCGCGGGATCTGCAATAGGCCTCAAGGCGCTTCGTCTGAGCGTCCAAGGAATAACCTTCCCTGGCCTGATCCTCTGTGGACACTCTCGTGTAGAGTGCGGCACGCATCCCAACCCATCCGTCGATGTCATCGGATTATAGATATAAAAAATGAGCAGACAACTGTCAGACACAACAGCTCTCTGCGTCAGCCGGACCTGCTGAGACGTGTAATGGCCGATCTGCGGCTTATGACCAAGAATAAAATGTGTTGGGGGGGTGACCCCCCGTTGCTGTTTCGGGATGCTCACATCATGCCGGGCATTCCGCCCATGCCACCGGCTCCCTGGGGGGGCTGCGGGGGCGCCCTGCGGGACGCTATGACGTCGTCGATCCTGAGGATCATGTTGGCCACCTCCTCGGCGGAGCTTATGGCCTGTATCTTGACCTTGAGGGGCTCCACGACGTTCCTGTCGAGCATGTTGACGGCCTCTCCGGTGTCGAGGTCGATACCGTAGTACTTGCCGTCCTTGTTCTTCTCGTGGGCGTTCTTCAGCTTGATGATGGCGTCTATGGAGTCGATGCCGGCGTTCTCGGCAAGGGTCCAGGGAATGATCTCCATGGCCTTGGCGAACTTCTCGATGGCGAGCTGCTCCCTTCCGCCGACGGTTGAGGCGTAGTCGGAGAGTCTGAGCTCGAGCTCGAGCTCAGGGGCACCCGCTCCGGCGACGACCTTACCGTCCTCCATGGCCACTCCGACCACGCGGATGGCGTCGTGGAGGGACCTCTCGACCTCTTCCAGGACGTGCTCGGTGCCTCCCCTAGCGAACACGGTGACCGCCTTGGGGTTCATGCAGCCGGTTATGAATATCATTCCGTCCTCTCCGACGGGCTTCTCCTCGGCCTCCTCTGCGATTCCGAGATCGCTCTCGCTTATGCTCATGACGTCTCCCACGATGGTCGCGCCCGTGGCCTTGGCTATGGCTTCCAGATCCGACTGCTTGAGACGTCTGGCGGCCATTATGCCGTTCTTGGAGAGATAGTGCTGGACGAGCTCATCGATACCTTTCTGGCTGAACACCATGTTGGCGCCGACGGACTTGATTTTGTCGGCCATGGCCTTCATGGTCTCCTCCTCCTCGGCGAGGAAGGCGGCCATGGATGACGGGTCCTTGATGCTTATGTGGGCATCGACCTCGGTCTTCTTGATTTCGAGCGCGGAGGAGAACAGGGCTATCTTGGCACCCTTTATGTGCTTGGGCATGCGGGAGTGTATCCTCTCCTTGTCTATGACCACGCCCTGGACCAGGTACGTGTCCCTGATCGTGCCGCCGACCTTCTTCTCCACACGGATGTTGTCGGTGTCCACCTTGCCGTCGACCTCGATGGTCTTGCAGGCCTTTACGACGATATCGGCGAGGAAATCCTCCTGCTCCCCGACGGATTTGCCGGTCAGGGCGGTGGAGGCGACCTTCTTGAGTATGGCCTCGTCTCTGGCGTCTATGGAGATGGACTTCAATACCTCGATGGCTTTGTTGGCGGCCATCTTGTATCCGGAAGCTATTATGGTGGGGTGGATGTTGGCGTCTATGAGCTCCTCGGACTGCTTGAGGAGCTCGCCCGCGAGCACCACGGAGGTCGTTGTACCGTCTCCGCACTCGGTGTCTTGGGTCTTGGCCACCTCTACCACCATCTTGGCGGCGGGGTGCTGAACGTCGATCTCCTTGAGTATGGTGGCACCGTCGTTGGTTACGACAACGTCCCCGATGGTGTTCACCAGCATCTTATCCATTCCTTTGGGGCCGAGGGTGGATCTCACAGCGTCGGCGACCGCTTTGGCGGCTCCGATGTTGTTGAACTGGGCCTCTTTGTCCTTGCTCCTTTCCGTGCCCTCTTTGAGCACGATTATTGGTTGATTTCCAGAACCGTACATGAGACTTCATCTCCTGTTTATGGGAATCAGTAATTTTGTCCTTCTATATTAACATATCTACCAATAACCTATGACCCGCAGGTAATCTGGTAGGTGGCCGTGATCACCTCTTCCCGGAGAACACGTCCCTGACATCCATGCCCTGGGCCTCCGCCAGCGACCTTATGCGCTCCCTGGCGGCCGCGGATCCTCCGATGCCCATCCTGGACAGCCTCCCTGCGAGAAGGGGGCGGGAGTTCAGGGTGTCCAGCAGCAGCCTCCGCACGCCGGTTGAGGCCAGGGCCTCGACGAAACGCCCCTCCTCCCCCTCCAGATGATCCAGAACCGGGCCCACCAGGGCGTAGGTGTCGATCCCGGCCCGGGTCAGCTCCCTCAGGGCCTCCAGGCGCCTCCGGGGCAGCGGTGCCCCGGGCTCGGTCATCTTGGAGATCCTCTCGTCGAGCGTGGTGATGGTCACCGCCACCTCTCCCCTCATGGAGGAGAGCAGACCGATGTCCCTGAGAACCAGATCGGATTTGGTGTGAAGATGTATCCTGACGTCCCTGGAGCGCAGGATGCCCAGGCACTGCTGGGTCAGGCAGAAGCGGGCCTCCGCCCCCTGATAGGGGTCGGTCACTGTCCCGATCCCCACCGTTCCCGCTATCCCCGGCAGCTCCCGGGTCAGCCTGTCGGTTATGTTGGCCTTCACCCTGACCACCCTCCAGTCCTTCCACTGGGTGTGGGTGACCTCCGGGGCGTAGCAGTATACGCATCCGTGCTCGCATCCGCCGTAGGGGTTGAGGGCATAGTCTATATCGGGAAGGGCCGATGGGGAAAGGGCCCTCCTGCACTCGACGACCTCGTAGACCCCGTCCCACCGGGAGCTGTCGGAGAAGCGGTAGAGGTCAGTAGTAGTCATCTATCCTCCTCTGGACCATCCAGTCCCTCAGCACGCCCGAGTTCTCCAACCAGGTCTTGCGGGGTATGTCCATAACACGGTCCACGTGCTGCAGGGCCTTCTCCAGCGTGTCGTAGCTCCCCGGTCTGGTCCTGAGGGCCGCGCGGACGTTCTCCCTCACATTCCAGACGCCCACGGGCATCACGTATCCCGGATGCGCCTCGCGGAATATGACGACGCCGGCGGTCCTGCGCTGCTCGGTGAGGAGTTCGTTGACGGCCATCCTCGCGGCGTAATAGCAGCCCCCTATGTGCGCGTACTGGCTCCGGCCGTCGAAGAACTCGCAGTCGGATATCATCTCGATCCCCTTGCCCATGGGGTTCCAGGTGGTGTTGGGATACCACGCCTCTATCAGCTCGTACCTCCAGGTGCAGGGCATCATCAGGATGCACCAGCGGTTGTCCAGCTGCTCCCACTGATATATCCTGAAATCGTCTATTGTCTCGTTGTATCTGGTGGTCTTGAGCATGTCCTTGCCTATGATGTCGTCAACGGCGGTTATGCTCCATCTGGTCGGGACGAAGCGCCTCCGGCTGTCCACACCCATGGTGCCTACGGAGAACGCCTTCTGTATCTCGGATATCAGGGTCCCGTTGCGGTAGGCGCCGATGACTGCTTCCGTGGCCCGCATGTCGGTGTCGTAGAAGCTCTTCTCCAGATTCCTCTCGAACCTCCCGCTGCCCACCTTCATCCTCTCCATCCGCGCGGAGGGGCCGAAGGGCTGGACCTCGTCGTCCAGCACCAGCCTGCCGCTGGGCTTCTGGGTGAAGTTCGCCTCCACCTCTACGGGCCTCTCGGTCAGCGCAAGCTCCTGTATCCCGTCCACCATGCGTCCCGACTTCCTGAAGTCGGTGGCGTCTATCCTGAACTTCCCGCGGACCAGTCTGAACCTGAAGTCCGTGATCTCCTCTATGCTCTTCCCGACCCACATCTCAGGACGGTCCATGATGGAGGTGTCGCCGAACTCCGGAGGGACCAGGGGGCCTATGTCGACCTTCGGGTATCCGTGGCGGCCGACGAAAACGGCAGGCGGGCTGCAGCCCTCCAGGTCCTTGGTCCCCAGCAGGGGCATGGTCCTGCTCTGTGAATAGAATCTTATCATCAGGGGGCAGCGGTCCTTGCCGCACAGCCTGCGGGCGCCTTTGCATACGATGCAGAGCCCGGACTTGACCACCGGGTTCCCCTCAGCGATCGCCCTGTCGAATAAATCCGTGCCTCCCATGACATCCACTCCAAGCCTCCGGAGATGATAATCTTTGCCGAACGCCGCTCCCGCGGGCGGATAGGAAAAGTATGTGCAAGGAGATGATCGGACTCCGGGGAGTCTTCATTGCAAGGGGGTCATCTCCTTTGCATCGAACCCCCAACGAGGTCTCCGTATTTATCCTTTTTAGAAGGAGCGTCCAACCTCTAGCACCGGACTCAGACAGAGTTCGAACACGGCCGAGAACTCCTCGGACATGGCGCCGAGCCTCCATATCTCCATGCTGACGTCCGTCCCCTCCTGGGGGACGATCTCTACGACCAGGTCCCCCAGGGACACGCTGAGCCTTATCTCCTTCACCGCGCCGTTCCTGTGCCTGTCCATTACGTTGGCGGTCTTCAGGATCATCGCGCACCTGAGTATGTCGTCGGTCTCCGCCTCCTCCAGGTCCCTGAACAGCCTGTCGTACCTGTTCGGGAACTTCTTGTGGTGGAACTTGGCCATCAGGGCCATGGCCCTCAGCTCGCGGTAGTCGAACCCCAGCATGTAGGAGTTCAGTATTATGGTGTAGGAGTGGACGTGGTGCTTGGTGTAGCTTATGAACTCGCCGATGTCGTGGAGCAGAGCGGCGTACCCCAGGAGCCCCCTCAGGTCGTCGCCCATCCTGTGCAGGCCCAGCTCCCTCATCCCGTCGAACAGCGCCAGAGAGAGCTCCCTGACCCTCTCCGCATGTCCCCTGTCGTACTGGCATCTGTTCGCCAGCCCCCTCACGGAGGATTCCTTCACATCGAAGTTTGTGTACCCCCTCCTGAGGAGGTACTCTATGTGCATCCCCTGTTTCAGACCCCGCTCGCTTATCTCGATCCTCTCTATGCCGAAGAGGTGCATCAGCTCCTCGGCTATGGCGCCGCCCGCCACTATTATGTCCACCCTGTTGCGATTGATCTTCGGTATGTCGGCACGCTGCTGGGAGGTCATGGGCAGGATCTCGGACATCAGCTTGACCAGCTCATCGTGTGTGAAGTACGAGGAGTCGCCCCCGCGCCTGGCGGCGCACATCTCCGCCAGGTTGATCATGGTGCCGGAGGATCCGACGGCCCTGTCGAAACCCAGGTCCCTGACAGCCCTGACAGCCCTGAACGATGCCAGGTCGACGTGCCTGCGGAGGGCGTCGTAGTCGCGATCGGACACCGGGACCGTGGTGTCTACCCCCAGCCCGTAGGAGTATCTGACAGCGCCCATGTCCAGGCTGTCCAGGAAGAGGTTCTCCTCACCCTGGCGCAGTATTATCTCGGTGCTTCCTCCCCCTATGTCTATCTCCAGGGTCCGTTCCCTGGGGCCGGTCGGGCCGAAGACCCCCAGGCTTATCAGCCTGGCCTCCTCCAGCCCGGGTATGACGCGGACATCCAGGCCCTCCTTCCTGATCGCCTCCAGAAGCTCGTTCCTGTTGTCGGCCTCCCTGCAGGCGCATGTACCGTAGGCGTAGACCTTGGAGGCCCCCAGGCCCCGGGACATCTGGGAGAACTTGGATACGACCAGGCTGCATTTGTCTATGGCGGCCTTGTCCAGCCTGCCGTCGCGGTACAGGCTCTCCCCGAGACGGACGACCTCCTTGTCCTGGTATATCGGCGTGCCCATCGAGTCGTTGTGGAACTCGACCACCAGCAGATGGACGGAGTTCGTCCCCACGTCGATGAACCCGACGGTCTCGGGCTCATCCATGCCAGATACCCCTGTTCTCCAGAAGCCACTGCTGGGATCTGAGTGGCGGGCCCCTCCTCTCCACCGGCACGTACCTCCCGTCCGACAGCAGATTCCTGGCCTTCACGTTGTCTGCCAGGTGCACGTCGAGTATGCTCTCCTTCACCTGCCTCATCATCTCCCTGTCCAGAACCGGGAAGATGACCTCCACCCTGGCCACCAGATTACGGGGCATCATGTCGGAGGACCCCATGTACATCTCGGGGTCCCCGCCGTTGTTGAAGTAGTATATCCTGGCATGCTCCAGGAAGCGGTCCACTATGCTTATGACGCGTATGTTGTCCGATATGCCGGGCACACCGGGGCGGAGGCAGCAGAGCCCCCTTATGTTGAGGTCCACCTTGACACCGGCCATGGACGCCCTGTACAGGGCGGCTATTATGTCGCTGTCTATCAGCCCGTTGGCCTTGAAAGCTATGTACCCGTCCCCGGAGGCGCACATGTGCCTGATCTCGCGGTCTATCATCTCTATGAGGCGGCCCTTGAGGGTTACCGGCGCCACCAGTATGTGGTTGTAGACCCTGGGGCCGAAGTACCCGGTCAGGGTGTTGAACAGCTCCCCCACGTCCTCCCCTATCTCCTGGTTGGCCGTCAGGAAGGATATGTCCCCGTATTGCCTGGCCGTGCCCACGTTGTAGTTCCCCGAGCTCAGATGCGTGTAGCGGACGAGCTTGTCCCCCTCCAGCCGGACTATCTGCAGCATCTTGGAGTGGACCTTGAGGTCGACTGGGCCGTACACGACGTGCACGCCGATCCTCTCCAGCTCCCTTGCCCAGAGTATGTTGTTGCTCTCGTCGAACTTGGCCCGGAGCTCCATCAGCACCGAGACGGTCTTACCGCGTTCCCTGGCCTTCCTCAACGCCTGTACGACCGGGGGGTCCCTGCCCACCCTGTAAAGGCATATCTTTATGCTCTGGACACCGGGGTCGGAAGCGGCCTCGTTGATCAGCCTGACTATGGTGGAGAATGACTCATAGGGATGGTAGAGTATCCAGTCCCTCTCCTTTATGGCCGGGAACAGCGAGGCCTCCTCCGAGAGCTCGGGAGGAGTGAAGGGGGTCAGGGGCTCCTCCCTGAGGCTCGGTATGTCGAGATTGGCTATCTCCCAGAGGTCTGTGAGCATCATCGCCCCGCCCGACTTGTGTATCTGCATCTTCGTCAGCTTCAGGTTGTTGCCGAACATGGAGACCATGTCCCTGGGCATCTCGTCGTCCACCATCATCCTGACGGCGAAACCGGTGTCCCTGCCCTCTATGCTCTCCTCGACGGCCGACATGAGGTCGCAGGCCTCGTCTATGGTCACCTTGATGTCGGCGTTGCGGGTGACGCGGAAAGGATAAGCGCCCTCGACGGTGAGCCCGGGGAACAGCATGTGGGCGGAGTGCCTGACGATGTCCTCCAGCAGAACGAAGTCCGAGCCTCCTTGCTCGGAGGGTATCCTGACGAACCTGGGGAACGTCCCGACGGGGATCTTGACCCTGGCGTGAAGGGTCTCCCCCTTCCTGTCAAGACGCACGGCGAGATTCAGGGAGTTGTTGGATATGAACGGGAACGGATGCGAGACGTCCAGGGCCAGAGGCGTCAGCACCGGGTGCACGCGGGTCCTGTAGAAGTTGGAGACCCACGCCCTCTGCTCGGAGGACAGGGATTCCACTGTCCTTATGCGCACGCCCTCCCTGTAGAGGAGGCGCTTCAGCTCCTTCCAGCATTCGCTGTACTCCCGCACCAGCACCTGGACCTCGGAGGACAGGGTGCGTATGAGGGTGTCCGGGTCCATGTTGTCGGGAGCGTCCAGCATCATACCGGGGGACCTGCGCAGGATCAGCCCCGGAACGCGTATCATGAAGAACTCGTCCATGTTCCCGTGGCATATGGCCAGGAACTTGACCCTCTCCAGCAGACGGTTCTCCGGGTCGTTGGCCTCCGCGAGGCAACGCCTGTTGAACTCCAACCAGGACAGCTCCCTGTTGATGTACAGACTGCGGTCGTAGAGGTCCGGGGTATCCATCTTCACTCCCCGCGCTCGCCGCCGACCCCTCTTATCCTGACCGACGCGCAGTGGGCGTGGAGGCCTTCGGCGCTGGATATGGTCTCGATCGTGGGCGCCAGCGTTGAAAGGCCCTCCCTCGACAGCATCTGTATGGTGGAAGTCTTCCTGAAATGCGCCACGTTGAGGCCGGACGCCGTGGCCGCGTGCCCGGAGGTGGGAAGCACGTGGTTCGTGCCCGAAGCGTAGTCCCCGGCCGCCACGGGGGTGTACGGGCCCATGAATATCGATCCGGCGTTCCTTATCATCGAGAGGATCCCGAAATCGTCCGCCGTCTGTATCGAGAGGTGCTCGGGCGCCATGTCGTTCATTATCGCGGCGGCGTGCTCCAGGGAATCGGCCATCATGTACCCGGAGTTCTCCAGAGCCGCCTTTATTATACTCGCCCTGGGAGCTCCTGCGAGCTGACGTTCAATCTCCGCCGTCACCCTCGCGGGCAGCGACGGGTCGTCGGTGACCATGACCGCCGCCGAAGACGGGTCGTGCTCCGCCTGCGCGAGTATCTCCGCCGCCAGGAAGGCGGGCTTCGCCGTGCCGTCGGCTATGATCCCGACCTCGCTGGGTCCGGCCGGGAAGTCTATCTCCACGGTGTTACGGAGCATCATCTTAGCCGATGTGACGAAGACGTTCCCCGGCCCGACGATCTTCTGAACGGGCTCGATGGACTCCGTCCCCAGGGCCATGGCCGCTATCGCCTGGGCGCCGCCCACCTGATACACCTCGTCCACTCCGGCTATGTCCATGGCGACCAGCCTGACCGGGTCTATCGGGCCGGGCGTGCAGCAGACGACCTCGTCCACTCCGGCGACCCTTGCGGGTATGGCGCACATGAGCACGGTGCTGGGGTACGAGGCCTTCCCGCCGGGTATGTAGCATCCCACCCTCTCCAGCGGCGTGCTCTTGACCCCCAGGGTCACACCGGGCTGCATCTCGGTCAGCCAGAGGTCCTTGGGGAGCTGCAGCTCGTGGAAGCGCTGTATGTTGTAGGCGGCCTCCTCCAGCTCCTCGACCAGCACGGGGTCCACGTCCTCGTAGGCCTCGTCTATCTTGTCGCGGCCGACTGCCAGGGAGTCCAGGTCGAGCTTGTCGAACTTCCTGGTGAGGTCGAACAGGGCCCTGTCCCCCTCCTCCCTGACGCGGTCTATGATGTCCGATACGATGTCCGAAACATCGCCAACCTTGGATTCACGGTTCTTGGCCCAGAAACCCTCCTCGATCTGCTTCCACATGCCCTTGCGATTAATAAGGTGGGATTTAAACTGTGCGAGAGGTTCGCCGGGCACGCGAGAGGAGGCACCCGACTGTTAAAATATCAACAAAGGTGTACCCGTCGTGGCAGGAGTGTCCGGATGAACATAATAATAGTGGGCGCGGGATCCGTCGGTTTCACGGCGGCCGAGGCCCTGTCCAAGGTCCACGACGTGCTCATCGTGGAGGAGAGCCCCTCCAGAGCGGAGTTCGCGAAGAGCCTGCTCAACGTCTCCGTCCTCTGCGACAACGGCACCAACCCCCGCGTTCTGGAGAGCGCCATAAGGAGACACAAAGCGGAGGCGGTCATAGCTTCCACATCCAGGGACGACTCCAACCTGTTCGTCTGCCTGATGGCCAAGCGCGTGTCCCCGAAGATCAAGACGGTCTCGAGGATAAGCGACCCCGACTTCATAGTGAAGACGTCCTCGGAGGGGGTTGAGGGCATAGATCAGCTGATATCCCCCGAGATGATAACCGCCACCAAGATCTCGAAGCTCGCCCTCCTCGAGAACGCGGTGGACTACGAGAGCCTGGTGAACATGGACATGGTGCTGACGACCTTCAAGGTCTCGAAGGAGCACACGAAGATCGTGGGCCAGGTCGTGATAAACCTCGAGATACCGCCGGAGTCCACGGTGGTCGCCGTGTACCGCGGGGAAGACGTCATCCTTGCCAATGAGACCACCGAGCTGCACGTGGACGACAGGATATGCGTGCTGGGGTCGCCCAAGGCCATCGAGGATTTCAACGACATGATGGGCGTCACGGACGACGCGAACGAGTTCGTCATACTCGGAGGGGGCGTGGTGGGCGCCCACACAGCCAGGCTGCTGGAGGGCAAGAAGAGGTACGTCAAGCTGATAGAGGAGGACGAGGCCGTCTGCAGACAGCTCTCCAAGACCTTCAGCAACGTCATAGTCGTCAACGCCAACACCGTGGACCCCCATATCCTGAGGTCCGAGAACGTCGGCAGGGCCGACGCCCTCATATGCGTCACGGACGTGGACGAGAAGAATCTGCTCGCATGCATGGTGGCCATGAACCTGGGCACAAAGAAGGTCATATCGAGGTACTCGGTGAGGGAGTACGAGGACATATTCCAGTACACGGGCATAGAGAGCATAATCGGCTACCACCGCGTGGTGGCGAACGAGATAACGAAGACCCTCATATCCGACGACCAGGCCATAATGAGGATGAACCACGAGGGGGAGCTGTTCTTCAGCGTGACCCTGACCTCCCAGTCGAAGATATGCAACGAGCATCTCGGGGACGTCCGCCTGCCGGAAGGGGTCCGCATAGCCGCGGTGGTCCGCGATGGCCGGATAATCTACCCTCGCATGGACACCGTTTTCCGCAACGGCGACAAGGTCCTGCTCTTCACATACATGACGAAGGTGTCCAAGCTCGAGAGGCTCTTCGGTACCAACGCGCTATCGGAGATGTGACGGTGCTCAGATGAGGTTCAAGATAGACCGTTCTGCGAGATGGGAAGGGCCCACCGTGCATCTGGTGGGCATAATCGTCTTCGGGATCTCCGTGTCGCTTGCCGTACCAGTCTCGGCGGCCGTGCTCCTCGGAGAGGACCCTCTTCCCTTCGCGGCCCCCATGGCTTTCTGCCTCTGCGCCTCCCTGCTGATGATGTCCCTGTTCCGCATGCACGACGGCCCCATGAAGGCCGTCGACGGCCTGATAATGATCGGATGCGCATGGCTTGCGGCCGTGGCCATAGGCGTCATCCCCTACATCATGTTCGGCATGCCTCCCGCGGATGCCATATTCGAATCGGCCAGCGGATTCACCACCACGGGATCCACCATAATGAGCGATATAGAGTCCTGGCCCCGGTCCCTGCTGCTGTGGAGATCGATGACCCAGTGGGTGGGCGGTATAGCCACCATCCTGATATTCCTCTTCCTGATGCCCATGCTGGGCTTCGGCGGGCGCACGTTCTTCAACAACGAGCTCTCGGGCTCCGGGAGCAGGAACTTCACCGCCAGGATGGCCGATGCGGCCAAGCACTTCGCCATCATATACGGGGCACTGAGCGTGGTGCTCCTGGTTACGCTGGTCGTTCTGGGGGTGGACATCTACGAGTCCCTCTGCATGATGTTCTCCACCGTCTCCACCGGCGGGTTCATGTGCACCAACGACAGCCTGGCCGGGTACGGCGGCCTGGTCCAGTCAATCGTCATACTCTTCATGCTCCTGGGCGGCACGAACTTCTACCTCCACTACAAGGCCATCTACAAGAGGGACCCCCGCTCCTACTTCAGGAGCTCCGAGTTCGTGATGATGGTCCTGTGGTTCCTGTTGGCCTCCGCCATAATCTTCGTCCTGTTGGGCGCAGGGGGCCTGGAGCAGTACAAGGACGTCCTCTTCACCGTGGTCTCGCTGGGCACCAGCACCGGGTTCGCCACCGTGGACTACAGCCTCTGGGCCGGCGCGGCCATCGCCGTGATCCTGGCCGTGATGCTCGTGGGCGGTTCCTCCGGCTCCACGGCAGGAGGCATCAAGGTGGGCAGGCTCCTGATAGTGCACAAGTACATACTGAACGGCCTCAACGCCCTGATACACCCGAGAGCCATCTACGACGTGAAGGTGGACGGCGACACCGTGGAGAAGGATTACGTCTCCTCAGCGGTGATAGTGTTCATGCTTTTCCTGGGCACCATCATGGTATCCGGGATCGTCCTCGCCGCCTTGGGAATGGGGATTCAGGACGCCTTCGTCTCCGCGATAACGGCCATATGCAACGTGGGTCCCGCTCTGGGACCTTACGGCCCTTACGGGTCCTTCGCCGAACTGGACGATGTCTCCAAAGTGTTCATGGGATTCATCATGTGGGTGGGCCGTCTGGAGATAGCCACCGCGCTGGTGATGCTCACCCCCGGCTTCTGGAAGGAGTACGTAATGGGGCACAACACCCGGGCGTCCAGGCTCAGGAAGGTCTTCTTCGGCAAGAGGTTCTGATCATCTCAGAGAGGCCGCCTGCCTGCAGGCGTCCAGTATGCGGATGGCCGCGTCGGAGCCCGGATCGTGCTGGTTGATCGCCCCGGCGAGCACCTTGGCCTCCTTCGTCCTGCCTTTCTCTATAAGGCACATGGCCATGGTCTCTGCGGCCCCCTGATGGGTGTGGTCGATCTCCAGCGCACGGCGGGCGAACCCCGCGGCCGCGGGTGTCTTGCCGTTGAACCACATGACCGCGGCCGCCAGGGCGTTGCCATCGGCTCCGCCCTCCTCCCTGAGGTACGCCCGGGCCCTTCTCACGGCGTCCTTGCTGCGGCCCATGACGGTCAGCACCCTGCATAATGCCAGCATGGAATCGTAGGAAGGCCCGGACGCCTCCGGGATGCCTTCGGCGAGGGATAGGGCCTCGTCGTGCCTTCCCAGCGAGGAGAGCGCCGAGACCTCGGCTGTCCGGTCCCCGGCCTGCTTTTCCCCGATAGCCTCCAGGCGGGAGAGGGCCTCGTCGTGCCTTCCCAGCGAGGAGAGCGCCGCGGCCTCCTCCCTGAGCACCGGATCATCCCCTCCCATTCCGTGCAGGATCCGCAGGGCGTCCCCGGGGCGCCCCAGTCTCCGCAGGGCCTGGGCCGCGGCGAACCTGTCTTCCCCTCCCTCCGGGAGAGCGGCCTCCACCCGACCCAGGATATCCTGGCAGCCCTCCTCTTCGTCTATGACCTTGAGCAGCGATGCGCATTTGATCAGGGTGAACGGGTCGCCCTCCGAGAGTTCGGCTATCCGATAGACCTCCGGGCGTACCGAGGAGTACCGCCCCTCGCGGATGTGTGCGTTTATTCTTTCGAAGGCATCGTCCGTTTCCATCGGTCGGTTAAAACCGTTCCGAAAAATAAACCTACGGATGCCCGCGAAGCGAATCTGGAGAGGTTCTTATACACAGTGGGCGATTCCGGGATACGTATGATGATCAGAAATGTGACGATATACGGGCTTTTCGAGACCTTCGATTACAACATCTGCTTCGGACCCGAGCCCCTAACCTTCGTGCACTCCCCCAACGGATACGGGAAGAGCACACTCATGAGACTCCTGAGCAGCGTCCTGAAGGGGGACGCGGAGGAGACCGCTTCGGTGCCCTTCTCGAGGCTGGACATCGGATTCGACGACGACACAACCCTCATCTTGGAGAACGGCAGGGACGGTCTGACTATCCAGATGCAGAAGACGGAGCTCGAGCAGATCCTGGATCCATCCGAGGTCGCGGAAATACTAAACGTCGTATACATCTCCTCCGAGAGGCTGACTGTCAGGAAGAAGGACGGCAGGCTCGTTCCCGCGCTGGAATCCTACGCCTCCGAGCTGGCCGACAGGATAAGGCTCGCCGCGGACCACTCCGAGCTCCTGCCCGTGCCCAAGGAGGGGCGGAAGGAGTACGGCGACGACGAGCTGGTGTTCTGGTGCAAGAACCTTAAGGCCAAGCTGGATTTCCTCAACGAGGCGGGCTTCGAGCCCGAGATGCCCGCAGGCTACAGGTTCCCGCCCTCCAGATACGAGGTGGCTGAGTACAGGGAGGACTACACCGAGCTGGCATTCTCCCTTTCCGAGTACGTCGACCGCAACTACACTCTGGCCGAATCCATCGTCGTGTACAAGGACATAGTCAACGGGCTCCTGGTCAACAAGAGCCTGTTCATAGAGGATGCCAAGATGGAGGTCAGGATGGACAGCGGCATATCCCTGCCTCTGGGCCGGCTCTCCGCGGGGGAGAAGCAGGTGATGATAATGTTCTACTGCCTCCTGTTCCACGCTTCACCGGGTTCCCTGGCCATAATAGACGAACCCGAGATATCCATGCACGTGTCCTGGCAGCACAGGATAGGAGACATACTGACGGACATATCCAGGCTCCGCGGTGTTCAGATGATCGTGGCCACCCAGTCCCCCCAGGTTATACACGACAGGTGGGACCAGGCCCGGGAACTGAGGGTTGAAAGTGCGTAAATGCCTGTCATACTCCGACATAGCGAACGAGATCTCGATGCTGAGGTCCGCCTTCGACGGGACGGTTCTGGTCGTGGAGGGAATAACGGACTTGCGCCTCTACGGGAAGTTCATAGACGTGGACCGGACCAGGCTCATCGTAGGCCACTCGAAGGAGAACGTCCGCTATTCGGTTAAAGAGAGCATGGAGAAGAGGAAGGACAGGCGGACGCTGGGAATCGTCGATTCGGACCTCGACAGGATGAACGGGGTGGTCAGACAGCCCCCGATATTCGTTACCGACTGCAGGGACTGCGAGATGATGATAATGAAGAGCGGTGCCCTGCAGGAGGTCCTCTGGGAGTATGCCGACAGGGAGGCCCTGGAGAGATTCGAGGGGGCCTACGGAAGCGTCACGGACGCCCTCCTGAACGCCAGCTACCCTGTTGGCCTTCTGATGTTCATATCCTGCAACGAGAAGCTCGGCCTGTCCTTCAAGGACCTGGACCCGGAGATATTCGTGAACGAGAGGGACCTGAGGACGGACCCCGAAAGGCTGGTGGACGAGATACTGTTCCGTTCGAACAGCCCGGGTCTGAACAGAAGGGAGCTCCTGCGCCTGCTGAAAAGGGAGATGGGCAGGGAATGGGACCCTTGGGACGTGTGCAGGGGGCACGACACCGTGGAGATCCTGGTGCTGGGATTGAGATCCATATTCGGCGCGTTCAACAGCCGCGGGCTCAGGGGCTGCGAACTGTCCGGGTCCCTCAGGCTCGCCTACGGAAAGGACGATTTCGCGGAGACCCGCCTCCACAGGAGCACCAGGGAATGGTGCGAGGCCAACGGCATGGGCCTCTGGTTATTTTGAGACCGGCAGGTCCTTCCTCTCCGTCCCTTCCGAGGTCTCCATTATCTTCTGCACACGGCGCTCGCTCTCGTCCAGTATCCTCCTGCAGTGGTCCCTGAGGGCTATGGCCCTCTCGTACACCTGCAGGCTGCTGTCCAGGTCCAGCTCCCCGGACTCCAGCTTCCTCACCATCTCCTCGAGCCCTTTCAGGCTCTCCTCGAACGTCATCTTATCCACTTCCTCATCCATCTGAATACCTCCTTGCGCTCTCGACGGCGGCCCGGGCCGTCCCGTCCCTCATCACTATCTCCACTCCGGATCCGGGCGCCAGCTGGGACACCGAGGAAAGCACCCTCCCCCCGGGGTCCCTCACGTAGCTGTACCCCCTGCCCAGGACGCGGCGGTGGTCCAGAGCCTCCAGCCTCTCCGAGAGGAAACCGAGGTCCCTGCGCCGGCCTTCCGACATCCTGGACACCGCCTGCGCCATGGAATCCGAGAGGTCGGCCACCTTCATCTGGTGCTGCATAACGGCGTCCCTGGCCCTTCTGGGGACCAGCTTCGCATCCAGCACGTAGAATCCGCGCCCCATCCTGTCGGTCTTCCGCATCAGGGCGGCATCGGCCCTCCCACGGAGGGCCCCGAGCTCCTGCGAGAGCGTCCGGACGAGGTCCCCCGCTCTCCTGGGCGACAGTTTGGAATCCAGCATCCCGAAGCGGCTCCTCATGGTCCCGACCGCCGACATCAGCGCCCGGTCCAGCATCAGCGACAGCGAATCGATCTGCTTCGCGACCTCCTTCCGGTCCCGCAGCGCGATCTCGGCCGCCCCCGTGGGGGTGGGGGCCCTGAAGTCGGCCACCAGGTCGGCTATGGTGAAGTCGGTCTCGTGCCCCACTGCGGATATCACGGGGGCGGCGGACGCGGCTATGGCTCTGGCCACCTTCTCCTCGTTGAAGGCCCAGAGGTCCTCTATCGACCCGCCGCCGCGTCCCACGATTATGACGTCGACGCCGGCCCTGTTGAGAACCGCGATACCCGCCGCCACAGACTCTGCGGCGCCCTCCCCCTGTACCTGGGCGGGGCATAGTAGGATGTCGGCGGGGAACCTCCTTCCGGTGGTCGTGATTATGTCGTGTATCACGGCGCCCGTCTCGGAGGTCACCACCCCGATCACCCGAGGGTACACGGGGAGCCTCCTCTTCCTGGCGGGATCGAAGAGCCCCTCCGCCTCGAGCCTCCTCTTCAGATCCTCGTATGCGGCGTAGAGCTCCCCGACACCGGAGCGCTTCATGGTCTCCACCACGAACTGGTAGGAACCCCGCTCCACATATATGTCGATGTGTCCGAAGGCCGTCACCTTCATACTGTCCGCGGGCTCGAAATCTATGCGGGAGAGCGCCTGCCTGAACATGGCGCAGCGTATCTCGCTGCCGGAATCCTTCAGCGTGAAGTAGGAATGCCCCGAACCGTACCTCTTGAAGTTCGATATCTCTCCCAGCACCCATACATCGTTCAGGCCCGGCGAGGACACCAGGAGGGAGCGGGCCCGGGTGTTGAGCTGAGTGACGGTCAGGGTCTCGTTCATCAGCGGGCAATGGGCGTCGTCCGATTTATCGTTGACGAAGGCGCAGGTCTGCACGTATTTAATATGCGGACATCGGTCACCACCTCCATGAACGGCAGATTGATGACGGTGACCCTCATCGCAGCCATCGTTTTCGCCGGCATGTTCGCCGGCTACGCCATGTACGGCGACAGGGGGCCCTCCCCCTCGGATGCCACCGAGACATTCCTGGACCTAAGGGAGGGGTCCTGGTTCCAGTACACCTCATCGTCCACCTCCGTGTTCGGCTCATCCTCGGTGGAGCAGACGTTCCGCGTCGACGCCGTGGAAGGCGATGTGTACACGATCACCCTGACGTACGTCTACGACGGAACGGAGACCGATGAGGTGACGGTGGACATGACCCTGGACGACTTCCTCGGCATCCCCACGGTCTACATGTGCATGTACGACCTGGACGACCCTCATCTGATAGACCCGGTGATGTCCGATGCGACGGCGGAGACCGTCAACGGCCTCCGTAACGCGGTTCTGCTGTCCGGGGACGCGGACTACAGCGAGACCATGGTCCATCTGGACATGGTCTGCAGCACCCTCGGGATCGTCTACTCCGGCGTCCAGTCGGGCGGCATGGTGACGGTGGAGGTTGAACTCACCGGCACCAACATGGGCCTGTGACAAGTGTTTCATAAAGGATACCGCATACGTGGGCTCATGGAGGAGGAAGAAATCCTAGGCAGAGTGGACCCGGGTCTGCTCCGTTACAGGGACATAATACTCGAGCTCTACGGCGCCCCGTTCGCGAGAGCCAACGGCATAGAGATCGAGAGCATAACGAAGGAGCATGTCCGTCTGAGCATGGAGATGAGGCCGGATCACCTGAACAGCAACGGCGTGGGGCACGGGGGAGCGGTCTTCGCGCTTGTGGACCACGCCTTCGGATTCGCGGGCAACGTGTGCGGATGCAGGTCCGTTGGATACTCCTGCAACATAGTCTACCACCGCCCCGCTGTCAGCGACCGTCTGGTGTGCGAATCCTCCATCATCAACGAATCCAGATCCTTCAACGTCTTCGACATCCGCGTCTACGGCGACGGCAAGCTGGTCGCCAGCTGCGTGTGCACCGGATTCAAGTCGGGAGAGGGGGTGATGGAATGACAGGAAGCAGAAGATGCCCCCACTGCGGCGAGACTGTGCCCTCCTACAGCCTGACCTGCCCCCGCTGCTACAGGGATATACCGCGGGAGGATGTCTCCCGCGAAACGTTCAGGGAGGAGGGCGGGAGATGCGGCATACCCCGGGACAAGAGCCGCACGCTGACGATGATACTGGCCGCTTTCCTGCCCCTCGTGGGCATCAACGGCCTGGGCCAGATATACCTCGACCACCGCGAGGCCAAGGGATGGTTCTTCCTGGCGGCGGGGCTGCTGCTCTTCTGGGGGCTGGTCTTCCTCATAAGGGTCGTGACCGGGAGCGGATGGCTGGGCGCCACCCTGGCGTTCATAGCCGCGCTGATCGTCGGACTTATGTACATATCGCTGTATCTGGCGCAGCTCGCCGACGCTTTCTTCGGCTCCGTGTTCGGGGTCTTCAGTAACGGCCGGCACGCCTGAGCTCCATCATGACCGCGGCGGACATCTGGGCGCAGTCCAACGCCCGGCTGCCCCCTCCGACGCCCATGGGGTCCCCGGGGCACATGGCCTCGTAGGCCTTCCTTATGCCGATGTTCTCGTCCCCCCTGACTGCGGGCCTGAACCCCCTGTCCAGCCGCGCTGATATCGCGGGCATGAAGGAGACCGTGCCCGTGAGGTCCCAGGCTCCGTTCAGCAGATGGTAGTAGAAGACGTTCTTGATGTCGTAGGCGGCCACCGTCCCCCCCTGCAGCAGGGACTTCACCTCCCCTATGACCTTTTCCTCGGGCGTCCCGGCGTACAGCTCCCCGGCTGTTATCCCGGCCCTCTCCTCCAGGTAATCCAGCCTGCGCTTCCCCAGCTCCCTGGGGTCCAGGGCCACCACTTCGCCGTACACCGAGTCCGCATCCATGCGCGAAAGGCTGACGCCGCATATCCCTATCTCGGCCACGTGGTCGGCCGGGAACCCGTCCGGTCCGTCGGCCACGATCTGAACTACGTAGACGTCGTGATCCATGTCCTGCCCATCGTTCGCATTCGGTATGTACTTTCCTCCGACCCCGGACACGGGGACGCCATGTCGATTTATACCGAGAAAACCTTGTCCCCCGAGATGGATATAAAGGGGCTAACCTCGCAGGAGGTCGCGGAGAGGAGATCCGCAGGACTGGTGAACTCGTCCGAACAGGCCGTGAGCAGGACCTACAGGGACATCGTTTTCAAGAACGTGTTCACGTCCTTCAACATAATACTCTTCATCCTGGGAGCCGCCCTCCTCGTACTCAACGATCCGGTCAACGCGCTGGCGGCCACCGGGATCATAATCATGAACATACTGGTCGCCACCTTCCAGGAGATACGGGCCAAGCGCCGCCTGGACAGCATAGCGCTGCTGCTGAGGCCGAAGGTCAGGGTGGTAAGGGACGGCGCGGAGACCGAGATAGACCAGTCCGGGATAGTGAAGGACGACATGATACACCTGACGGCCGGGGACCAGGCGCTGGTGGACGGCGAGCTGCTCGAGCTCCGCTCGATGGAGATGGACGAATCCCTTCTGACCGGCGAATCCAGCACCGTCAGGAAGAAGGTGGGCAGCATGGTGTACTCCGGGTCGTTCTGCGTAACCGGGGAAGGATACTACCGCGTGACCGCCTTCGGGGCCGACTCCTTCGCCTCGAAGATGCTGGCCAGCGCCAAGAAGTACACCACGAAGAACACCCCCCTGCAGATGGAGACCGCCGCCATGACCAAGTTCCTCATGGGCATAGCGTTCGCCTACCTCATCGTGACCGTCGTCATCAACATGATCTACGGCAACGACCTGCAGACCCTGGTCAAGACTGCGGTCATCATAATAGACATCGTCCCGATCGCCCTTTTCCTGCTTATAGTCATAACGTATATGATAGCGGCCGTCCGGATAGCGGACTCGGGCGTTCTGCTGCAGAGGTCCAACGCCGTGGAGTCCATGAGCCATGTGGACACAGTGTGCATGGACAAGACCGGCACCATAACCACCAACAGGCTCGTCTACGAGGGAATGGTGCCCTTCACGGACCCGGACGAGGCGGAACGTCTCGCCGCGCTGTTCGCATCCGCCACCGGGAGCAAGAACCGCACCGTCCAGGCCATGACCGCCGCCCTCGGGACCGTCGCGTTCTCCCTGCTGGAGGAGATACAGTTCTCATCGGAGAGGAAGTACAGCGCGGTCAGGATCTCCGAGGGGGGATCGGAGACCGTCCTCTACATGGGCGCATGGTCCGCCCTTGGGTCCCGATGCCGTCCGGCCGCCGGAGCCGAGGAGGCCCTGGCGGAGGCATCCTCCAGAGGACTCAGGACCCTGGTCCTGTGCAGGGCCGGGGAAGGGCCCATCACCGATGACGCGGAATACCTAGTCCCGGAGGACATGGAGGTCGTCTGCGTCATACTGGTGAGCGACGAGATCAGGCCCGACTGCAGGGAGACAATAGGCGTGTTCCTGGATAACGGGATGGACCTCAAGGTGATATCCGGGGACGACCCCGCCACCGTGGACGCCCTGTTCACGCTGGCGGAAATACCCGGGGAGAGGAGGATAATGTCCGGGGACGAACTGGACGCCCTTTCGGGAGAGGACCGGGCGAGGGCGATACTGGATACCAACATATTCGGCCGCATGAAGCCCGACCACAAACAGGAGATAATATCCACGCTGAAGGACAGGGGCAGGTACGTGGCCATGGTGGGGGACGGCGTAAACGACGTCAAATCCCTCAAGGAGGCCCAGGTCGGCATAGCCATGCAGAGCGGCAGCGGGGCCGCCCGCGGGGTTGCGGATATGATAATCATCAACGACCGTTTCTCCGCGCTCCCGGACGCCCTTGTGGAGGGGCGCAGGACCGTATCCGGCATGAGGGACATACTCAAGCTATACCTGACCCGCAACTTCGTGCTTGCCATGCTGGTCCTCGTGATACTCATCGGTGGCGCCGCGATCGGCGCCAACGCAGTGCCGCTGCTGCCGACCCAGATATCCTATTATGCGGTGATAACCGTATCCATATCCGCGTTCATGATGGCCATATGGGCCGCTCCCTCGGAGAACAAGGGGGCGGTGCTACCGGGGGTCATGAGCTTCGCGATCCCCATGGCCGCGCTCATAGCCGTGTTCGGGATGATAGTCTACGCCGTGTTCTGGACGGGCACCGTCGACGGATGGATCGTGGTGGATTACACGGACAAGCAGCTCGCGTCCATGGGTTGGCCCACCATATACGACGTCACGGACCCCGCCATACACGAGATCGGGAGGATCGCGGGGATCAACGCCATGAACGGCATGCTGATCTTCCTGGTGATGGCCGGCATAACGCAGCTGCTGATGATAACCCCGAGATGGAGGTTCCTCTCCCTCGACGGTAACACGCACCCCGACATCCGCCCCACCGTGCTGGTGTTCCTGCTGTACGGCCTGATGATACTGGTCTACACCGTACCCGTACCCGAGCTCTGCGACCTTCTGGGGATATCCCGTTTCCAGCCTGTCACCTTAGAGGTCTTCCTGGCGCTGGCTGGCCTGACCGCGGTCTGGTTCCTCGTCTCCCGCTACGCCCTGAGAAGCGGGAGGCTGATGTTCCTCTACAGGTTCACGGACGCCTGGTTCCGGCGGAAGATGACAAGGGTGTACGGTCACCGCAAGGAGTAAAGCCCCCGGCGGCGGAGGCTTATCATTATGTGGGAAGCCACCTTCGCATCGGACAGGGCGCGGTGGTCCTGCACCCCGTTTATACCCGCTGGATCGCCTTCGACGATCATCGCGTAGGCGGTATCCAGGCGGGGGTAGCGGTACTCCCTCCCATAATACTGGCTCGGAAGTCTGCAGACCGGCGTGGCCGCCTTCATTATGTCCGTGCACTCCGTGAAGACGCCGCGCAACGACCAGGGGGGCAGGTAGAGGAACCTTCCGAGGTCGTACTCCGTGTTGAAGGAGGTCACGTTCTTCCCTGACAGTATGCTGCGGACCTCCGCCGCGACCTCCCCCTGGGGCTTGGCGGATGCCACCATCTCCAGGGTCAGGTCGGTGTTCTCGAATATCCATGCGGTCCGGCGGTACTCGTTCCACAGGGAGACGTCGTGACCTACCACGGAGGAGTACACCGTATCGACGGTGCCCGCCTCCAGGTCCACTCTGCATATCCCTATGTCGACGATCGCGTCCTCGGGGGCGCCCTTCAGTCCGGTGGTCTCGGTGTCCAGGACGTAGACGTCCTCGACCAGGAAGTCATCCAGGCGGCTCACGGAACCGCCTTCCTGCCGTACGGCGGCCTCAGCGCGGAGACGGTGCCGTATGCGAGCGACGCCAGGGCCAGGAGGGTGGCGGCCAGGAGGGCCGCCGCGGGGGCGTAGTCCCCGGCCTGCCCCTCCGCTTCCGGCGTGACCGGCACGGGGTCCTCCTCTGAGCCTCCGGAGGGCAGGAGGACGAAATCGCCCAGCGTCAGGACGTAGTCGTCCTGCATCACCAGGGAATATGCCCCCTCCCCATCCTCGTGCAGGTCCACCACCTCCTCTGAGGAGTCCCTGACGTAGATGCTCATCTGGGACACGTCGTAAATGTCCGAGGCTATGGTGAACCCCACGGTGGATCCGTGCTCTATGTGGGCGGGGTCAGGGTGCCCGACGATGACGTCTATGCCTTCCAGGTCGTATTCTGGGTCCCATGTGAAGGAATGGTAGGACGCAGCGTCCGCTCCGGGCACCGCCGAAATCAGCAGTACGGCCGCGAAGGACAGGATTACGGCGGGTGACGGCCTCATGAGTGGGAATTCCCGCGGGCATTGATAAAACGTTCCCCGGACACGGGGCGCAAAGATGATAACCGGGATGCGCATAATACGGGCATGGCCGTCATATTGTTCGGTGACAGGACGGAGGACGTGGGCTCCCGGGGGACCGTGGAGTCCGCCATGGTCTCCCTGGGTATCCCCCCCGACTCCTATCTCTTCCTCTCTGACGGCGTCCCGATACCCATGGACACCTTGCTGACCGAGGACCTGAGGGTCAGGGCGATCCGCGTGGCCTCCGGCGGATGATCATCCGCCGGCGATCCTGTCCAGCGCCCTCATGTCCAGCGATTCCCTGGCGATCTCCAGCAGCTCGTCCAGGTTGTCCATGAATGCTCCGCGCAGGTCCCCTCCCTCCAGCCTGCCGCGGCCCTCGGAGAGCGAATCCTCCTCCGGGAACCTCAGATCCGCGTAGGGCATGACGCCCAGGCACTTCATCCCCGTGAGCTCCTCCATCCTCTCTATCCCGGAACGGAGCAGCGAGGGGTCCCCGCGGAACCTGTTTATTATGAATCCTCTGAGCAGGTGCCTGTCCTCCTCCGGTATCAGCCTCCACGTGCCGTATATCACGGCGAACACCCCTCCTCTCTCGATGTCGGCGACCAGGACCGCGGGTATGCCCCTTTCGCGGACCATCCTCATGTTGGCGATGTCCCTGTCCAGCAGGTTGATCTCCGCCGGAGACCCCGATCCCTCGCAGACCACCGCGTCGTAGCGGGAGGACAGGGAGTCGAACGCCCGGAACGCCTCGGCCGCCATCATCTCCGTGTCAGGATCCTGGCCCACGGAGGCCTCCGCGAAGGGCCTGCCCCTCAGTATGACCTGCATCCTGCCTCCGGATGGCTTCAGCAGCACGGGGTTCATCTCCACGGAGGGCTCCGCGCCGCAGGCCCAGGCCTGGAACGCCTGGCCCATGCCTATCTCCCCTCCCTCGGAGGTGGCGTAGGAGTTGAGGGAGAGGTTGGAGGCTTTGAAAGGCGCCGTGCGCACGCCCTTCGAGGCCAGATGCCTGCAGTAGACCGCGGCCATGGTCGTCTTGCCGGCGCCCGACGAGGTGCCGAGGAACATTATCCTCACGGCCTCACCCCCAGTATGCCCATCAGGGCGTCCATGTCCAGACTGGATTCGAACACGTCCGCCAGCCTGTCCAGGTTCTCGTCGACGTCGCGGTCGTAGTCCTCGGTGCCGACCTCCCCCTCCCCGCTGGAGGCGAACGACAGGAAGTACCTCCTGAACGCCGGCCGGTCCAGCAGTCCGTGGAGATAGGAACCGAAAAGCATCTCGTCCTCCCTGACCGACCCCTCGTCGAAGCTCTCGTTGAAGTTGTCCACCCTGAAAAGCGGGGCCTCCCCGTCGCGGACCTTCATCCCCATGTGTATCTCGTACCCGTCCACGGGCTCCCCGGTGGATATGAGGACCGCGGAATCCTGCCGGACCCTCTTGCTGTACTCGTCCCACTCCGTCTCGGTGTCGAAGAGCCCCAGCCCCTCGTGGGTACCCGGGCGGCTGCCCTCGAGACCTTTCGGGTCCCTCAGGGTGCGCCCCATCATCTGGTATCCTCCGCATATGCCCAGGATCGGGACCTTCCCCTTCATGGCCTTCACGGCGTCAGCCATGCCGGACTCCTTCATCCAGGCCAGGTCCTCCACGGTGTTCTTGGTCCCGGGTATGATTATCGCGTCGAATCCCGGTATCTCCCTGGGGTCCGTGACGAACTTGACCGTGGTGTCCTCCAGGAAAAGCGGGTCCAGGTCTGTGAAGTTGGCTATCCTGGGGAGCTTTATCGCCGCCACCTTTATCCTGCCGCTACCCACGGAGTCCCTTCCGCGGAAGGACCCGGAGTCCTCGGTCGGCAGCCTCACGTCGGCATGGGGCACAATGCCGAGGACAGGCACCCCTGCGATCTCCTCCAGCCTCCTCGCACCGTCCTCCATCCTGGAGGGGTCCCCGCGGACGTTGTTGAGTATTATCCCCTTCAGCCTTCTGCGATCCTGGTCCTCCAGCAGCTCCAGGGTTCCCAGGGCGTAAGCGAACGCCCCGCCCCACTCCACGTTGACGACCAGTATGCAGTCCGCGTCCGCGAGCCTGGCGGCCCCCATGTTCGCTATGTCCCTGTCGTAAATGTTGATCTCCGCGGGGGAGCCGGCGCCCTCCATGATCACGAAATCGTATCTGGCCTTGAGGAAGTCCGCGTTCCTCTTCACGATCTCCCTGCCGGGTCCGGGGACGAACTCCCCGTAGTAGCGGCCGACGTCGTAGTCCCCGAAGGGCCTGCCCTCGACCATCACCTGCGACACGGTGTCCCCCTTGGGCTTCAGGAGGATCGGGTTCATGTGATAGTCCGGGTTCTTTATCCCCGCGGCCATGGCCTGGAGTACCTGTATCATGGCTATCTCGTGGCCCTTCCTGGTCACCCGGGAGTTGAGACTCATGTTCTGTGCCTTGAAGGGGGCCACCAGATGCCCTTTACGGCTGAGGATGCGGCAGAGGGCGGCCACGGTCACGGACTTGCCCGCGTCCGACGTTGCGCCCAGTATCATCAGGGCCCTGCCCGTCCTGAAGAAGCGGCGCTTGGCCTCCGGCAGTATCCCGGGTATGCGGGGGTCCCCGGGGTCGGTTATCCCCTGCCTCTCGAACTCGGACAGTATGAACCGGCAGACGTTCGTCCTGTGTATGAACAGGCAGTCCGTGCAGTCCCACACCGTCCCTCCCCTCTTGGAGCCTATGTCGGCTCCCAGATCGGTGTCGTTGCAGGGATAGAACGGGCAGTAGCAGAAGGTGCAGTCCTGCCCTTTGAAATGGGAGGGGTGGTAGGGGCATCCGGCGTCGGGCCCCCTGTGCCCCCTCTTCATCTCCTCGGCCACTTTCTTCTTTATGCTCCTCATGTTGCGCCCCTTTATGGTGGATGTATACGCCAAGGTTCATAAGAACCTGCCGAACGAGGTTCCCCTCCGGCGGTGCCAGCTGCGGGGGAACTTTCGGTGATCCCCCAGGTACCTGTTTATATGAAACGCGGACGATACAAGGGTATGCCCTCTTTCAGATTCATACACTGCGCCGACCTGCACCTCGGATGCAGGTTCGTCGGCGTCTCCGCGGAGGACGAGGACCTGGGCAAGGCCATGAGGGAGGCCACGTTCAAGGCCCTGGACCTGATAGTGGATGCCGTCTCGGAGAAGGACGTCGACTTCGTTGTTTTCGCGGGCGATGTCTTCGACGAGGAGACCCAGTCCCCCAGGGTCAGGCATCTCTTCGCGCAGGCCCTGCGCAGAGCGGGCGTGCCCTGCTACATAGCGTACGGCAATCACGACTACAGGAGGGAGTGGGAGGACTGCATACCCCTCCCGGACAACGCCTTCGTCTTCCCTCCCGAGGGCGCGTCCGTGATGTACCCGGACGCGGACTCCCCGGTGACGGAGATAACCGGGATAAGCTACGACAGGAGGAACGTGACCGAGGACCTCACTCAGAGGATCTCCGGATCCCCTTCCTTGTTCACCATAGCGGTGCTGCACTGCGAGGTCGACGCCCCCGAGGGGAGCGGCATGTACTCCCCGTGCAGATCGGAAGCCATGACGGGAAGGGGCGTTGACTACTGGGCCCTGGGCCATGTGCACACCAGGTCCGTGATCAGGAGGGACCCGTACATAGTGTACCCCGGGAACACCCAGGGGCGCAACCCCCGGGAGACGGGGGAGAAGGGCGCCTACCTGGTCACCGTCGAGGACGGCGGGGTCTCGGGCATGGAGTTCCTGCCCACCCACAGCATACTGTGGGAGAGCGTCTCGATCGACATAACGGGGAAGGACCTGGACGGCCTGGTCGAGGAGATTTCAGCGACGGTCGGCGTAGGGTCCCTGGTCAGGCTGACCCTGACCGGCAGGGGGGACCTGGACCGGATGCTGCGTCTGAACACAGAGGGGGCCGCGGAGGCCATCGCGAAAGCCTCCGGATGCAGGCTCGTCGGTCTGGAACTCCAGACCTCGGAGAGCGTGGACCTGGAAGCCCGCAGGGGGTCGGGGGACTTCGTGGACGCGGCCCTCACCGAGGCGGACCGCCTGACCGGCGAGGGACGCGAGGCGATTTTGGACGAGATATGCAGAACCAAGGCCTCCCAGAACGTGCGCCGCGTGTTCGAAGCCATGGAAGACGGGGAGCTGGAGGCCATGGTCAGGGATGCGTCCCGTCTGCTGGCGGAGAGGCTGATGGAGGCAGGAAGATGAGAATAGCGTCGGTCCTGATAGAGTCCTTCGGAAGGACCCGGGACAGGAGGCTCGAGGGCATCGGCGAGGGTGTCACGGTGATAACCGGCGACAACGAGGCCGGCAAGACAACCCTGATGGAGTTCATACGGAGCACCCTGTTCCCCTCCAGCATAAGGAACGCGTACCCCGCGTACACCGGCAGGGACTCCGGCAGGATGAGGGTCATCATGGACAGCGGAGAGTCGAAGACCCTTGTGAGGGAGGGCAGGAAGGTCACAGAGGCGAACGGCACACACCTGCCCTCCGAGACGGTGAAGATGGATGCGCAGCTCTACCGCAGCGTCTTCGCAATGGGCCTGGAGGACCTCGCCAAGGCGGAAATACTGGGTTCCGACGAGATAAAGAGCAGGTTCCTTGCGATACCGGGCGGCGAAATGGTCCCGTCCGTGACCGAGGGCCTGGAAAAGGAGATGAAGGAGCTGATGAACCCCGAGAGGATGACCGAGAACAAGGTGATAGGCTCCCTCAGCAAGAAGATGGAGGACATAGACTCGGAGATACAGCGGGCCCGGTCCAGGAACCAGAAGTACGGGGACCTGGCGATGGAGCTGGAGAGGACCGGGGAGGAGCTGGAGGAGCTGGAGGAGCTCCAGAGGATCGCCGGGGACGAGAGGAGGAGGGTCGGGATCATAATGTCGCAGAAGGCCAACGCCGAGAACCTGGCCTCGATCAGGAGGAGGATGACCGAATTGGAGTACTCCGCATCCCTGGAGGAGGGGGCCGAATCCGCCTACGGGGAGCTGCAACGTCGGAAGAGCGGCATCGGGGCCCGCATCACAGAGGCCTCCGCGGAACTCGAGAGAAGGCTGGAGGATCTGGGCGGCGTGGATCCGGAGGCGGTGACATCCCAGCGCGGCCTGATAGAGGAGCTGTGGAGGTCCGAGGGAGCCCACGACGCCAGGGAGGCTCGCATGGATGAACTGGCATCCTCGCTGGACTCCGACAGGGGAAGGATGGATTCGCGTGTGGCCGAGACGGGCATGACCCCGGAGCAGGCCCGCAAGGTGGACAGGGATGAGGGGCTGAGGAGGGCCCGGGAGGTCCTGGAGGCGCCCGGAGACCCTGCAGAGGAGCCCTCGGCCAACCGCGCGGCGGGCCCGGCGCTGCTGGCGGCCGGGATGCTGGCGGTCGCGGCCGGCATCTTCCTGGGCGACCTCATGCCCTTCGTGATAGCAGGCGGGGCGGCCGCCGCTGCCGCCGGGGCGATACACATGGTACTGGCGCGCAGGAGAAGGAGGGAGACCGCCGCGGACCCTTCCGCCGACTGGGGGGAGACCGCGGTGTCCCTGGGGTACCTCCCCGGCACCCGGCCGGAGGACATAAGGGGCACCAACCGGGACCTGGAGGACATGATCGACACCGAGGACAGGATCAAGCGGTCCTCTGCGGAGCTCGACCGTCTGAGATCCGAGGCCGCTGCGGAGACCGACAGGGTCGATCGTCTCCTCGCATCCCTGGAGATGGAGAGGTCCTCCTTCGGACAGGACGTGGGGCGCGCCCACAGACTGCTATCACTGGCCCTGGAAGTGGCGGAGGCCCGCGGTGCCCTGGACGTCCTCGAACAGGAGAAGGTCTCGAACGCGGGGAGTATGGAGGAGTTCCTCAGAGGATACGGCACGGAGGAGGATTTCCTGCGCATATGCGGGGACAACCGGGAGCTTGGTAGGCTCCGGGAGAAGGAGGAGGACCTCGTGAAGAGCATGGAGGGCTCCGCCAGGATGCATCTGGAGGACCTGCTGAGGATGATCGGGGAAGGAGGCGCCCCTCTGGAGACGAAGGACCACGGCGCGAGGATCAACGAGCTCAGGGAGAAGGTCGGGAGGATGAACGGGGAGATGGAGAGGATACTGGGGGACAGCGACCTGGAGGGTCTCTACCTGCAGAGGAGCACCGCCGAGGTCCAGATGAAGGAGGCATGCAGGAGATGGGGGACCCTCAGCCTGGCCGAGGCGCTGACGGACCGCGTCTGTGACGAGGTCTACGATACACGCCAGCCGTCGGTCGTGGGAAGGGCCAACGTGTACCTGGGGCTGATGACCGAGGGCAGATACCAGCTGGAAAGCGATCCGCGGGTGAAGGACATAGCCGTGAGGGACCGGGACGACGAGAAGAAGACCGACAGGCAGTGGAGCAGCGGCCTCGGAGACCAGGTGCTCCTGTCGCTCAAGATGGCGGTGGCCAAGGAGACGGGCTCCGAGCGCATGCCGCTCATACTGGACGACGTTCTCGTCAGGTTCGACCCGGGGAGACGCCGCGGCGCGTGCCGGGCCATACACGACTTCGCCCGGGACCAGCAGGTGCTGGTGTTCTCCTGCGACCCGGGGACCTACGACCTGTTCGCCTCAGAAGGCGAGACCGTCCGTATCACCCTCTGAAAACATCCCCGGCAGATGCCGGACAGAAAAAGTATATAATGTACATCGGCGGTGTGGGTTGCAAGGGATGCATCTATCTCCCTGATTCACTGATTCACTATCACAATACATCACCCCTTCCGAGAGAAGGGGAAGTCCGACACCGACGGGCACCCGAACAGAGGGGCCCGTCCATACGATAGCGGTTTAGGATCGAGACGAAACGAAGTCAGACTCCCGTATAGGGGGCCGCCAACATCAGCGCAGTCCAGGGGATAGATTCTCCCTCCGTACACCCGGGAGGGTTCACATGAACATAGATCCGAATACAACGAAATACATGGTGAAAGCGAAGATAACTGCCGACGGCATCGTGGAGAAGCCGGATGTCGTCGGTGCGATCTTCGGTCAGACGGAAGGTCTGCTCGGGGACGAGCTGGACCTCAGGGATCTCCAGAAATCCGGAAGGATAGGCAGGATCGAGGTGGAGGTCTCTTCGAAGGGAGGCAAGTCCGAGGGAGTCATCTACATGTCCTCGAGCCTGGACCAGGTCGAGACCGCCATACTCGCCTCCGCCCTGGAGACGGTGGACCGCATCGGCCCCTGCAAAGCCGGGATCAAGGTCCTCGGCATAGAGGACGTCCGCGTCACCAAGAGGGAGATGGTCGTCGAGCGCGCCAAGGAGCTGCTCAACGAGATGATAAAGCAGTCCAAGGGAAGCAGCTTCGACCTTACCGACAGCATAAGGCAGAGCATACAGATAGAGGAGATAACCTCCTACGGCAGGGACAAGTGCCCCGCCGGACCCAACGTCAAGGACTCCGAATCGATAATAATCGTCGAGGGAAGGTCCGACGTTCTCAATCTGCTCAAGTGCGGCATAAAGAACGCCATAGCCGTCGAGGGCACCAACATACCCAAGACCGTGCAGGACCTCTCCCGGGAGAGGGTCGCGACGGCCTTCGTCGACGGCGACAGAGGAGGGGAGCTGATCCTCAGAGAGCTGTTCCAGGTGGCGGAGATCGACTTCGTCGCCCGCGCTCCCCGCGCCCACGAGGTGGAGGAGCTCACGCCCAAACAGGTCATCAAGTGCCTCCGCAACAAGGTCCCCGGCGACCAGTACATGGAGATGAACGGCATCGCCCACGAGGCCAAGGAGGAGACGGCCGAGCCCGAGGAGGAGCCCGAGGAATCCAGACGCCCCCGCGGAGACCGCCGCGAGAGGGGACGCGAGGAGCGCCCGAGACGCGAGGAGCGCTCCGAGGGCCGCTTCAGCTCCGAGGCCGCCGAGAGATTCAAGAAGAAGGAGGCCAGGGAGGAGAAGCCCGCCGAGGACGCTCCCGAGGAGAAGCCCG
>JAAYZC010000025.1 GCA_012515075.1 Thermoplasmatales archaeon | reverse complement strand
TCTCGGAGAGATAGTATCCGGGACTGTGCATGACGATGGATTCCCAGGAGGCCTTCCCTTCCAGGGCCCAGGGTATCACGCAGGGGGAGTACGCTATGTCGGAATCCTCGGTGAAAACCGTTATCCTGGCGTCCCCGTCCTGTTTCCTGGAGGCCGAGGCGGCGGACATGCCCGCGGCCCCGGAACCTATGACAATGATGTTCTTGGCCATTTGGCGCACCGGGTTTGTGATTGGGCCGTCGGATATTAAGCTTTCTTTAGGGGAGCCCGCGTCCGCACGGCAGGGGACGGGTTCTTCGCGCCCGCGAAATCTGCTCGCCGGGCGGTGGGGGTCCCGGGCGCCGAGAATTCCGTTAGATAGGAGATTCCGAAGTCTGGAACATGTTCCTGCTTCGAGGTGGGGCCTCCGTCAGCGGATCCTGTCCCTTGCAAAAGAATATATCCGCAACCCGCTTTGGAGACTCGGAAGGTAAAGATGAGGAAAGAGAGGAACCCTTCGCAACTGGAGGCGCTTTGGAAAGAGAGGGACATGGCCGAAGGCACGCCCGTGGATGCCATGGTCATGATCATGCGCACCAACGGATGCTGCTGGGCGAAGACCGGCGGCTGCACCATGTGCGGATACAGGGAAGCCTCCATGAAGGACGTCACCGAAGGGGATCTCCTGAGACAGCTGGAACAGGCCATGGGCGCTTACAAGGGGGAGCCCTTCGTCAAGATATACACCTCTGGCAGCTTCCTCGACGGCAACGAGGTGCCGGAGACGGTCAGGGAGAGGATACTGGATTCCTTCTCCGGCTGCCGGCGGATACTCTTCGAGAGCCGGCCGGAGTTCGTCACCCAGGATTCTGTATCATCTCTGCCCAAGAATGTAACGGTGTCCCTGGGCCTGGAGAGCTCGGACCCCGAGATCCTCAGGACGAGCATACGCAAAGGCTTCACACCGGAGGACAGCAGGAGGGCGGGACACACCGTCAAGGGTGCCGGGCTGGACGTACGCACGTACCTGCTGCTGAAGCCCCCCTTCCTCACGGAATCCGCAGCGATAGAGGACACAGTGGCCTCGGCCAGGTTCGCCGACCCGTTCTCCGACGAGATATCCATAAACCCCCTCAACATCCAGCGGGCCACGTGTGTGGAGAGGCTGTGGCGCAGGGGCGAGTTCAGATCCCCCTGGATATGGTCGCTGATAGAGGTGCTCGCGAGGTTGTCGGGGGAAGTGGATGCCAGACTGATGTCCTCCCCTTCGGGCGGCGGGACGCAGAGGGGGGCGCACAACTGCGGGAAGTGCGATCGCGAAGCCCTCGAAGCGGTGGAGAGGTTCTCCCTGTCCCAGGACCCTAAGGACCTGGAGGTTGGCTGCGAATGCCGGGAGGCCTGGAAGCATTATATGCTAGCTGAGAGATTGCTGGGCACGCCGGCGGATCTGGAGCGCGGGTTCGGGAACGATCTGACCATAAGGAAGTGAGGCAATGGATTTCGACATCAAGAAAGGCTGGTTCAAGAACATCGAGGGCGACGCCCTGAAGGACCTTATGAAGGAGATTTTCGGCGACACGGAGCAGGAGGGCGATGCGCTGGTGGCGTCCTACGGCGTGCTGTCCCGCATAGAGGTCAGGGTTCTGGCCAAGGACAAGCTGGAGATAGTTACGGTAAGCAGGGAGGGCCCGCTGGGTGACGATGAGGTCTTGGACAGCAAGAGGCGCCTCAACGCCTTCGCCGAGAGGGCGACGGGTTTCGATTCCAAGGCCCGCATGAAGAGGGCGCAGAAGAAGGCCAAGGAAGGGAAGCTCTAAGCATCCCGGAACCCCCCTTCCCCCTCGTATTGCACGTGAGGGGACCGAACAACTTATATATGCATCTCCTATCTCCAGTTTTAGATTGGACATGCTAGATGTCCGACCAGACGCACTGGGCAATGCAGAAGCAACCCTCGTTCATGCTCATGTCGATGCTTATCGGGATGAATACGGCGTCACGGTCGGGTGTTTGACGTCCTAGATCTGAAGAAAACGCGAGATTAGCGAAGACACTCTCGCAGGATAGTGTTAGTATGTCACAAAGGAGACGTCCGAAGAGGGGATCCAAAGCATACGGCCCTAGGAAGAGGGCCAAATCGCAGACCCCCAGACTGGATTCGTGGCCCGAGATCAGCGGAGCCCCCAGGATCCAGGGATTCGCTGGCTACAAGGCCGGCATGACGCATGCGTTCGTAGTGGACACGCGTGCCAAGAGCACAACGTCGGGAATGGAGGTCCAGGTACCCGTTACGGTACTCGAGGTGCCTCCCATGAGGATAGCGGCGGTCAGGTTCTACGAGAACACCATCACCGGCCTCAGCACCGCAGGGGAGGTCTGGGCGCAGGATATCGACCCGCTCCTCGGCAGGCGCCTGATAGTTCCCAAGAGCCATGACGAGGCCTCGTTCGCAAGGTACGACGGTCTGGACATCGAGGATGTCCGTGTAATAGCCTACACCCAGCCCAAACTCGTCAGCGGCGTGCCCAAGAAGGTGCCCGACATAATGGAGCTCAGAATCGGCGGCGGCACTGTCGACGAGAGGGTCGCGTACGCCAAGAGCATCCTCGGGAAGGAGGTCGGCATAGACGCCTTCTCCGGCGAGGGTTCCTTAGTGGACGTAATCGCCATCACCAAGGGAAAGGGATTCCAGGGCGTCACAAAGCGCTGGGGGGTCAAGCTGCTGAGCCACAGGAACAGCAAGCACCGCCGCGGAATAGGCAACCTCGGACCCAAGAGGCCCGGTTACGTCAGGGGGACGGTTCCCGCATCCGGTCAGATGGGATACCATCAGAGGACCGAATTCAACAAGAAGCTCATGAAGATCGGCGCCGAGGGCACCGAGGTGACTCCGGACGGAGGATTCCTCAACTACGGAGAGGTCAGGAGCGCATACGTCCTCGTTCACGGTTCCGTTCCTGGACCCGCCAAGAGGCTGGTCAGGCTCAGGGACCCGTCAAGGGCGCCCAAGAAAGCGACCGCGGAGGCACCCAACGTGACCTTCGTTTCCACAGAGTCCAAGCAGGGGGCCTAAACATGACACAGACGAATATTTATTCTGTTAACGGACAGGTCTCCGGCAGTATCGATGTCCCCGTGGCATTCGAGACCCCTTTCAGACCCGACATAATAAAGAAGGCGGTACTCGCCGCAGCTGCTAACAAGAGGCAGCCCTACGGACCCAACGAAGGATCCGGGATGAGGCACTCCGTCAGCACCTGGGGCAAGGGTCGCGGAGTGGCGCGCGTACAGCGCATCCACGACGGCAGGAAGGCCACCGAGTCTCCCAACAATGTCTCCGGAAGGAGGGCCCACCCGCCCAGGCCCGAGAAGATCTGGGCGCAGAAGGTCAACAAGAAGGAGTTGGCGATCGCCCGCAGGTCCGCCCTCGCCGCCACCGCAGATGCGGATTGCGTCAGGAGCCGCGGCCACCAGTTCGACGACAACGTCTCGTTCCCCATCGTGGTCGAGGACGGCCTCCAGGACATCTACGCGACTTCGGAGATATACGAGGTCCTCGACAAGATAGGCCTCGGATACGACCTGGAGCGCGCCAAAGAGGGACGCAAGATCCGCGCCGGAAGGGGCAAGATGAGGAACAGGAGGTACAGAACCCCCGTGAGCGTCCTCATAGTGGTCTCCGACAGAGACCTCCCCGTGTTCAAGGGAGCCAAGAACCTCCCCGGAGTGCAGATAGAATCCGTCGGAACACTCAACACGACGCTTCTGGCCCCCGGCGGGGACGCCGGCAGGCTCACAGTCTACACCAAGTCCGCAGTCGAGAAGATAGGGGCGTGGACGCAATGAAGACGAGCGACGTTCTCATAAGGCCGTTCGTCACCGAGAAGTCCATGAACCATCTCTCCGGGACTCCGACGCAGAAGTTCAAGGACGGCAACAGGATAGAGTTCCTGGTCCACATGGATGCGGACAAGGCTGTCATCAAAGCGGTATTCGAGGAGCGCTTCGAGGTCAAGGTCAGCAAGGTGTGGGTAAGGGTGCAGAAGGACGGAAAGCATGCCATCATCAAGCTCGCGGACGGATACTCCGCAGAGGATGTGGGCATGAGAGTAGGGGTCTTCTGAAGGTGAGTGAAAATGGGAAAGAGATTGAGAACACAGAGAAGGGGCCGCGGAGGCCCGCACTACCGCTCACCCAGCCACAGGCACGTAGATGACGTACGTCTCCCGGCGATGTCCGAGGGGACCGGCGTCATAATGGATCTCATATCCGCGCCCGGGAGGACATGCCCCCTGGCAGTCGTGGACTTCGGCGGGGTGAAGGACTATCAGCTCGCGGCAGAGGGCACCAAGGTCGGACAGGAGCTGTCCGTCGGAGGGTCGCCCGCGATGTCGCCCGGGAACATAACCATCCTCGCCAAGATATCCGAGGGTACCCCGGTGCACAACATAGAGTCGAAACCCGGCGACGGCGGCAAGTACGTCAAGGCCGGCGGATCGTCCGCAACGGTCGTCAGCAGGGGCGAGAAGGTCGTCCTCCTGATGCCGTCGGGAGCTCTCAAGGAGTTCCACCCCAACTGCCGCGCCGCGATAGGCGTCGTCGCAGGCGGAGGAAGGACGGAGAAGCCCCTGGCCAAGGCAGGAAAGAACTTCCTGACCCTCAGGTCCAGGAGCCGTGCCAACAAACACGTAAAGGGAATAGCGATGAACGCGGTGGACCACCCCCACGGAGGAGGAAGCCACCCGCACATCGGAGGACCCAGCACAAAATCGAGGAATGCATCGCCTGGTCAGAAGGTTGGACGCCTGTCTCCCCAGAAGAAAGTGAAGAAGTGATAAAATGGCAAAGAGCAAGATTATTGCAGGATCGGCCAAGGCTTCGAGGAGAAGGTCAAGGAAGAAGGCGTCCGCAATCCAGGCAAGGAGGAAGAAGGAGTTCCTCTATCGCGGATTCACAATGGACGAGCTTCTGGTGATGTCCTTCGACGAAGTGCTTGGACTAATGCCTTCCAGGTCCAGGAGGACCTACCTCCGTGGCCTCAATTATGAGCAGCAGCTCCTCTTCGATAACCTGAAGGCAGCGGAGCCCGGCGAGGTCGTCAGGACCCACCGCAGGGACCTGCCCGTCATACCCGAGTTCGTCGGGAAGACGGTCAGCGTGTACAACGGGAAAGAATTCAAGGACGTCGAGATAAAGCCCGAGATGATAGGCTGCTACCTCGGTGAGTTCGTGCTCACGAGGAGGGAGCCCCAGCACTCCGGACCCGGAGTGGGTGCTACAAGGTCGTCCAAGTTCATGCCGCTGAAGTGAGGTGTAAGATATGGTCTCAGGATATACAATGACATCAGATCCGGACACCTCGGCCAAGGCGATCGGCAAGGAGATGCCAGTCTCCCCCAAGTTCGCCCGCGAGGTATGCGGCATGATCCGCGGAAAGAAGGTGGACAGCGCCATAGAGATGCTCGAGGAGGTCATAGCCCTGGAGAGGGCGGTCCCCCTCAAGCGCTACAACAAGCGTGTCTCCCACAAGGCCGGCGTAGGTCCGGGAAGATACCCCAAGAAGGCCGCTAAAGCCATCCTGACGGTGGTCCGCAGCGCCGCCTCCAACGCGGAGTACAAGGGATTGGACGTCTCCAGCATGGCTGTGATGACCGTTACCGCATCCAGGGGGAGGACCATACCCGGTCACATGCCCAGGGCGCAGGGAAGGGCCACGCAGTGGAACCAGGAGACAGTCAACATAGAAGTGATAATAGAGGAGGTCGAGTGAACATGGCATCAGAGAGAAAGTTCGTCGCCGAGAACATCCGCAGGGTCCTGCTGAAGGAGTACCTAATGAAAGAGGTAAGCCGTGCGGGATTCGGCGGTCTTGACGTTCAGAGGACCCCTATGGGGACCCGTGTCGTGCTCACCACCGAGAGGCCCGGTCTCGTCATAGGGAGACGCGGACAGACCATCAAGAACCTGACAACGGTCATAGAGGAGAAGTACGGCTTCGAGAATCCCCAGATCGAGGTCCAGGAAGTAGAGAACGCAAGCATCAACGCCCAGATAATGGCCGAGAAGCTAGCGTTCTCCCTGGAAAGGGGATGGCACTTCCGCAGGGCGGGACACTCCACGGTCCGCAGGGTCATGGACGCAGGCGCCAAGGGATGCCACATAATCTTGGCCGGGAAGCTCACGGGCCAGAGGCACAGGACCGAGAAGTTCAAAGAGGGCTACATAAAGTTCTGCGGCGAGCCCAGGGAGGACTTCGTAGACCGCGGTTACGCGGTCGCCAAGCTCAAGATGGGTGTAATAGGCGTCACCGTAGAGGTGATGGCACCCGGTTCCAGGCTCCCTTCGGACACCACTGTTCTCAACAAGACCCAGGTCGCCGAGCTCTTCCCCGACATGTTCGCCGCGGAGGCCCAGGCGGTCGAGGAGCACGTCGAGGCCCAGGCGGTCGAAGAGGCGGCAGAGGAGGGGCAGATATGACCTCCCTCAGGACCTCGGAGATAAGGGACATGAGCGTCGAGGAGCGCAACCAGAGGCTCAAGGAGCTCCGCAACGAGCTCATGCATGAGAGAGGCGTCTCCGCGATGGGAGGCGCCCCCTCGAGCCCCGGCGCCATAAGGGCACTGAGAACAGACATAGCACGCATCCTGACCGTCCAGAAGGAGGAGGAAGAACTCTAATGGCGGAAATATGCCCCGTATGCGGATTACCTAAGGAACTGTGCATGTGCGAGGAGATCGCACGTGAGCAGCAGTCCGTCAGGATCTCAATAGACAGCCGCAGGTACGGCAAGACCGTCACGGTGATCGATGGCATCGACGAGAACGACATCGACATCAACGACCTTGCCAAACAACTGAAGAACAAATGCGCCGCCGGAGGCACCGCCAAGGACGGACGCATCGAGCTTCAGGGCGATCACAAGAAGAAAGTGAAAGCGGTCCTTGAGGAAATGGGCTTCCGTACGGAAGTCAGGTAATATGAACAGAAGTGATTTCATGAGATCTGAGCTCATTGGATTGGACGTGGAAGTGCTGTCAGCACCATACTCGGGCATCACCGGCAAGGTGGTAGACGAGACGAAGAACACGTTCACCATCGATTCGGCCGGAACTGAGAGAATGGTACCCAAACCAGGCAATGAGTTCAGATTCGCATATGAAGGCAGTATGTTCAGCATTAGAGGATCAGAGATATTGCACCGACCAGAGGACAGAATAAAGAAGGTTAGGTGATTCAAATGACAGCAAAAATCAGAGACATCGGAATCGACGTCGTCCCTCCCACTTCAGAGTGCAGCGACCCAGACTGCCCGTTCCACGGCAGTCTCTCGGTCAGAGGGCAGGTCATCGACGGTACGGTCACTACCGTCAAGATGGACAAGACGGTCGTAGTAGAGCGCAAATACCTGAAATATCAGAACAAATACGAGAGATACGAGAAGAGGACGGGGAAGTACGCCGCACACGCGCCCCCTTGCTTCGTGCTTAAGGCCGGCGACAAGGTGAGGATAATGGAGTGCCGCCCCATAAGCAAGACCGTATCGTTCGTGGTCGTAGAGAAGAGGGAGTAAGATGAAGGGGATTTCCGGCACACAGACCAGGGGACTCCAGAACGGCTCCCGCCTCGACGTCGTCGACAACACCGGCGCCAAGGTGATAGAGATCATCACGGTGCCCGGCTACCACGGAGTCGCCAGGAGGGTCCCGTCCGCAGGGGTCGGGGACCTGGTGATAGCATCCGTGAAGAAAGGCACCCCTCAGATGAGGAGGCAGATAGTCTTCGCGGTCATCGTCAGGCAGAGGCGCCCCATGAGGCGCCCCGACGGGACGATGGTATACTTCGAGGACAACGCCGCGGTGATAACCACCGACACCGGCGAGACCAAGGGAACGGACATCAAAGGGCCGGTCGCGAGGGAGGCCGCCGAGAGGTGGCCCCGCGTATCCGCGACGGCCAACACGATCGTGTGAGGGATTGAAATGGCAGGAAGCAGCAAAGCAAGGGTACAGAGGAAGGCACAGGCCAACGCTCCGGCTCACGTGAAGAGGAAGATGCTGTCCGCTCACCTCAGCAACGATCTCCGTGCAGAGTACGGGGTCCGCACAGCCAGGGTGTGCAAGGGAGACACCGTTGTGGTGGTCCGCGGGAACGAGGACATACGCAACACCGAGGGCAAGGTACTCGAGGTCTTCACCAAGGACGGCCGCATATCAATAGAGGGCGTGACGATCAACCAGGCGGACGGAACAGCCACCGTCCGTCCAGTCCACGCGTCCAACGTGATCATAACCAAACTGAACACGGCGGACGAGTGGAGGATCGCGTCCCTCTCTAAGAACAAGGAGGCTAAGCAATGAGCGATCACATGAAGAGATTAGCCGCACCCAGATCCTGGCCCCTGAAGAGGAAGGCATCGACCTGGGTCGCGAAACAGTCCCCCGGCGCGCACTCCGTGGAGTCCAGCATGCCCGCGGTCACCGTGCTGAGGGATATGATCGGGGTCTGTGACACCGCCAAAGAGGCCAAGAAGATCATCGGGAACCGTGAGGTCCTCCTTGACGGGGTGCCACTGAAGAACCCCAAGGCACCCATAGGTTTCATGGACGTTGTCTCGATTCCCAAGACAGGCAAGAACTACCGCATGCTCCTCAACGACAAGGGCAAGCTGACCATGGTCGGGATCGGAGACGACGAGGCCAAATGGAAGCTCTGCAGGATCGAGGACAAGACCCGGGTAAAGGACGGGAAGATCCAGCTCAACCTCAGCGGAGGCAGGAACATGATCCTGGACAAGAACGGATACAAGACCGGAGACGTGCTCAAGATCGCGCTGGAGGACCAGAGCATAATGGACGTCTACCATCTCTCCAAGGGAGCGGCGGCGATGGTCATAACCGGTGTACACGCCGGAAAGACATACACCGTCTCCGACTACGTTGAGATAAGGGGCCCGTCGCCCAACATAATCCGTTTCGACAGCGGATCCGAGACGGTCAAGGACAATGTCTTCGTTGTGGGCACGCAGTCCCCCGCGATAACCCTCCCGGAGGCAAGCCAATGAACTCCAGGGACATACGCGTCGAGAAGGTCGTCGTCAACATAGGGGTCGGCGAGGCTGGCGAAAGACTCGAGAAGGCCCAGAGGGTGCTGGGGATGGTCACGGGGCAGAAGCCCGTCCAGACCATGTCCAGGACCATCAACAGGGACCTGGGGATACGCGTGGGCATGCCGCTGGGATGCAAGGTCACACTGAGGGGGGAGGTCGCCGAAGTGTTCCTGAAGAGGGCCCTGAACATCAGGGAGAGGCGCATCCAGGCATACTCCTTCGACAAGGAGGGCAACATGTCCTTCGGCATACCGGACTACACGGACTTCGACGGCATGAAGTACGACCCCGAGATAGGCATATTCGGAATGGATGTCAGCGTCGTCCTGAGAAGGATGGGGAACAGGATAACCCAGAGGGTCCTCCTCCGCAGGAGGATACCCGCGGGACACCGCGTTGCCCGCGACGAGGCAATCCAGTATATGAAAGAGAACTACGAGGTAGAGGTGATTGAGTGAAACCCAAGAAAGAATTCGGAAGGGTCAACGGCTGCACCAGGTGCGGCCGCAGGAGAGGTATCATCAGGAGATACGGAATGCACCTCTGCCGCCAGTGCTTCAGGGAAATCGCCCCGGATCTGGGGTTCAAGAAGTATTCGTGAGGTGACAAGATGCAGAGCGATCCATTAAATGATGCAATGTCTGTCATGAAAAACGCCTCCTCGAATGGAAAGAGCGAGTGTGTCATCCAACCCTCCTCCAAGCTGATCGGCCGCGTGCTGAAGGTTATGCAGGATCACGGATACATAAACCAGTTCGAGTACGTGGAGGACGGAAAGGCAGGCGAATTCCGCGTGATGCTCAAGGGAGCGATAAACAACTGCGGTGTGATAAAGCCCAGGTACTCGGTCAAGAAGGACGATCTCGGGAAGTACGAGGCGAGGTTCCTACCCGCCCAGGATTTCGGGCTCCTTATAATCACGACCACGGCCGGGGTGGTAACCCAGGACCGCGCCAAGGAGCTTGGCATCGGCGGTAAACTAATAGCGTTTGTGTATTGAGGAATTCAGATGACAATAGCAGGGAAAATCGAAAGCACCATCGCCATCCCCGGCGGGGTGTCCGTCTCCATGGACGGCACCGTAATGAAGGTCAAAGGACCTAAGGGTGAATTGAGCAGAAACTTCGCGCACCCTCGCGTAAAAGTTGCCATCGGTGAAGGGAAAGTCAGCGTCAGCTGCGAGTACCCCAGGATAAAGGACAAGGCCATGGTGGGGACCCTCCACGCACACGTCAGGAACATGTTCAGAGGCGTGACGGAAGGGTACAGCTACCACATGAAGGTCGTGTTCTCACACTTCCCGATGAAGGTCGCCGTGAAGGGCGGCCGCGTGGAGATCAACAACTACATGGGGGGGCACGCCCCCCGCTACGCCGACATTCTGGGCGGATGCACCGTCAAAGTGAACGGTGCCGACGTCACCATCGAGGGCATAGACATAGAGGCATGCGGCCAGACCGCCGCCAACATCGAGAAGGCGACATCCAGGGGAGGATTCGACAAGAGGACCTTCCAGGACGGCATATACATCGTCCACAAATCACACAAGGTGAAAGAATGACCGTCAAGACGCTCAAAGACCTGACAGGTCTTAAGGAAACACAGATCGAGGAGCTCGCAGAGATGGGCATCGCGTCCATCTCCGAGCTCTCCGCTGCCCTCAAGGACGAGGAGACCGTCAAACAGGTCATCAAGAACCTGTCCGGCATAGGTCCCAAGACCGTCGAGTCCTGGAAGGCCCAGCTCGAGGGAGCCTCCGAGGAGGGAGCCTCCGAGGTCGAGGTCGTAGAGGAGTCCGAGTCCGCGGAGGAGGGGTACGTCGTCAAGGCCAAGCCCGAACTCCCCGAGGAGCTCGCAGAGGCCCTGGCGAAAAGGGCAGTGATAAGCGGGCGCAGGCCCGCGTTCAAAAGGCAGGAATGGTTCAGATACGCCAAGCTGGGCGAGAAGTGGAGGAGGCCGAAGGGCATACACTCCAAGATGAAGAGGAACCTGAAGAGGCGCCCGCCGGTCGTGGACATAGGATTCCGCGGACCAGTGGCGGCCAGGGACCTCCACCCTTCGGGATTCGAAGAGGTCATCGTATTCAACGTCGACGGTCTTGAGAACATCGACCCCAAGGTACAGGCGATCCGCATAGGCGGCACCGTCGGAACGAAGAAGAGGATAATGATCGAGGACCGCGCCGCGGAACTCGGCATAAGGGTCCTCAACAGGATGGTGTGACCATGACCGATCTCAAGAACCAGAGAAGGATGGCCGCAGAGATACTGAAGTGCGGTGAGAACAGGGTCTGGCTGAACCCGGACAAGACCGACGACATCGCCGAGTGCATAACCCGCGCCGATGTCCGCACGGCCGTCGCTTCGGGTCTCATAAAGGCCAAGGCCAGGAAGGGAACCTCCAGGGGAAGGGCTAGACACGTCGCGGCCCAGAAGGCATCCGGGAAGAGGAAAGGCCCTGGCAGCAGGAAGGGTACCGACAACGCCCGCGTGCCCGACAAGAGGAGATGGATATCCACAATCAGGCCCATCCGCGAGGAGCTCAAGACCCTCAGGGACGAAGGCAAGATATCGCCGTCCGTGTACAGGATGTACTACAGGAAGGCGAAGGGCGGAGTGTACAAGAGCCGCAGGAACCTGAGGATGCACATGACTTCCGCAGGGCACCTGAAGGAGGAGATCTGATGGCAACAGGACCTAGATACAAAGTTGCGTTCCGCAGGAGAAGAGAGGGCCGCACCGACTACTACGCCCGCCGCAAGCTGCTCGCCAGCCACGAGGCCAGGGCCGTAGTCAGGAGGTCCCAGAAGAACGTGAACATCCAGTTCGTGGAATTCGGGATGGATGGCGACAGGGTCGTTGCTTCAGCGACATCCAAAGAGCTCCGCGACATGGGGTGGGAGCATTCCTGCTCCAACACCCCCGCCGCGTACCTCACGGGATACCTTGCCGGGAAGAGAGCGCTGAAGGCCGGGATCGAATACGCGGTCCTGGACATTGGTATGCAGAACCCCCGGGTCGGCGGAGTGCTGTTCGCCACCCTGGCGGGCATGTGCGACGCGGGACTCGATATCCCCCACGGAGAGGGCATACTCCCCGCAGAGGACAGGATCGCAGGCAAGCACATCGACGAGGGCATAGAGGCCGCGATGGAAAGCGTCAAAGAGAAGATGGAGGCTGAGTAAAATGGATTGGATCCCGAAGACAAGGTTGGGACAGATGGTCCTCAATGGCGAGATCACAACCATGAGCGACGCATTGGCCACCAGGCTCCCCCTGAGGGAGGCCGAGATCGTGGACATACTGCTCCCCGATCTCAAGGACGAGGTCATCGACCTCAACATGGTACAGAGGATGACCGACTCCGGAAGGAGGGTCAGGTTCGCAGTCACCTGCATCGTGGGCAACGGCGACGGATTCATCGGAATCGGAAGGGCCAAAGGCAAGGAGGTCGGACCTTCCATAAGGAAGGCCATCGACAACGCCAAGCTCAACGTCATCGAGATAAAGCGCGGGTGCGGATCATGGGAGTGCGGGTGCGGAAAGCCCCACTCGCTCCCCTTCGAGGTCACGGGTTCCACGGGCTCCGTGTCCGTCTATCTGAAACCCGCCCCCCGCGGAATATCGCTGGCGGTGGGAGACGTGGCCAAGAGCATGCTGACCCTCGCGGGTGTCCAGGACGCCTGGGGATTCGCCAGGGGCAACACCAAGACGAAGGTCAACTACGCATACGCGACCTTCGAGGCCCTGAAGATGACGGCCCGCATGAGGGTCACCGAGGAGCAGGCCGAGAGACTGAACATCGTACCCGGGCCCGTGGGATTCACGGTCTCCGAGACCGATGTCGACTACCAGGAGGAGTAAAGATGGCATACGCAGTCATCCGCGTCCGCGGACAGCCCGATGTCAACCGTGACATAGAGTACACCATGGGACTCCTTAACCTGACCAGGGTCAACCACCTGGTGGTCGTCCCCGAGGACGACGTCACCAAGGGGATGCTCCAGGTCTGCAAGGACTACGTCACATGGGGAGAGATAAACGAGGCCACCCTGACAGATGTCATCCGCGTCCGCGGCAGACTCTCGGGGGACCGCGAGATAACCGACGACTACCTGAAGGAGAACACCGGGTTCTCCTCGGTCGAAGAGCTCGCCAAGGCCATGACAGAGAACGAACACAGGATGAAGGACATCGAAGGCGCCAAACCCGTCTTCCGCATGCACCCCCCCGTAAAGGGGTACGAGGGCAACAAACGTTCCTACAGGAACGGGGGCGCCCTCGGATACAGAGGGGAAGCGATCAATGACCTCATCGCAAGGATGCTGTAAGGTGATGAGATGCCAAGCAGAACCAAGAAACTAAGAGGATCTAGGACCCACGGGCGCGGCAAGAAGGCTGGTCGCGGAGCAGGTCTCATAGGGGGCCACGGCAACGCCGGACTGAGCAAACAGGGCAAGATCGGGATGCTCAAGTACGACAGGGATCACTTCGGAAGGCACGGGTTTAAGAGGCCGCAGTGCATGGTGAGGGCGAACTGCACGATCAACGTGGCCGAGCTGCAGGAGCAGCTCGAACGCTATGTGGACCTGGGCTTCGCAACGAAGGACGGGGAGGCGTACACCGTCAACCTGACGGATGCCGGAATCGACAAGCTGTTGGGAAACGGCGACATAGGCGTGCCCGTCAACGTGACCGTGTCCGAGGCGTCCGCCAGGGCCCGCGAGAAGATCGAGGCCGCCGGCGGAAGCGTCGCCGAGTGATCGGAGCAGACAGGAGTAGATTGGGATGGAAGAGCAAGTAAGCCTGTTGTACAAGTTCAAGCCCTTGGCTGACAGGTTACCATCGGTCAGGCGTCCGGAAGGCCATGTGCACTTCAGGACCAAGATGATGTGGGTCGTCGTGATACTGGTCCTGTACTTCGTCATGACCAATGTGTACATATACGGTCTTGATCAGACGAAGACACTGGACCTGTTCGCGCAGTACAGAACAATCATGGCCGGGGCTTCCGGAACAATACTGCAACTCGGCATCGGCCCGATAGTCACTGCATCCATCATAATGCAGCTGTTCGTCGGTGCGAAGATAATAAAGCTGGATCTCACGAACCGCAATGACAAGGCTTGCTACCAGTCGGTGCTCAAGCTCCTCGTGATCGTGATGATCATATTCGAGGCGGTACCCCAGGTGTTCGGTTACCTGGTCCCCTCGGATACCTTCACATCCACGTGGGGGGAATGGGGCGCCAAAGGACTGATAGTGCTTCAGCTGTGCGTGGGATCGTACATAGTGTTCCTGATGGACGAAGTGGTCTCGAAATGGGGCATCGGGAGCGGCATCTCGCTGTTCATAGCAGCGGGCGTGTCCGAGTCCCTGTTCACAGGTACGCTGAACTGGAACGTGGTCGACCCGTCTGCCGCCATGAGCCTGGCTAATCCGCCTGCGGGAACGATACCCAAGGCGCTGTACATACTGTTCAACACCTCCGGCTCGGAGATGGCCGGAGGGGGATACGAGGCTATATTCATGGGTCAGCCTAACCCGATGATAGCTCTGATAGGCACCCTGGTGATATTCTTCATCGTGGCCTATCTGGAATCGAGTCGTATCGAACTGCCCCTGTCCCACGGCAACGCCAGGGGGGCCAGGGGCCGCTACCCGATCAAGCTGATGTATGCCAGCAACATACCCGTCATACTGATGTCCGCCCTGCTCGCGAACGTGAGCATGGTGGCTCTGCTGCTGTACACTAACGATTTCCTGAGCGGGATACCGTTCCTGGGAGGCAACCCGGCAATAGGGTACTTCGAATCGGGATCCACGACCGCGGCCGGGGGTCTGGCGTGGTATGTGTCCGCCCCATCGGGGCTCACAGGCTGGCTGATGCCCATCGTGGATCCGGCTTCATACGGCAACGGCCACGGTGCGATACAGAACATCGCGCGTGTTGCGATATACTTCACCGTCATGGTGCTGGGATCCATACTATTCGCCAAGTTCTGGGTCGCAACGACCAATCTGGGGCCCGAAGCCGTGGCGAACCAGATACAGAAGAGCGGTATGCAGATCCCCGGGTTCAGACGCGATCCGCGCGTTCTGAAACGCGTGCTCGATAGGTACATCCCGCCTATCACCGTCCTGTCGGGAGCTCTGGTGGGAGGCCTGGCTGCCTTCGCCGACCTGGTGGGGACAACGGGTAACGCTTCGGGTACGGGTGTGCTTCTGACAGTGGGGATACTGATCCACTTCTACGAAGCGATGGGCCGCGAACAGATGATGGAAATGAATCCCATAATGAGAGGATTCTTCGGAGGAGAGAACTGACATGGCAGGACCAGGAGGAGATCAGGCGCCGCCGGCGCCCGTCATGCCCAAGGGCATGATGACCGGCATGCTGATGATGCTCGCAGTGATGATGGTGGTCATGCTGTTCAGGGATCAGATAGGATTCGCCCTGAACTTCGTGTTCTACCCGCTCATAGGCTTCGGAGGCAGCGTCCCCGTCGTCACCCTCATGATTGCAGGTGCGGTCATGATCGGCCTCAGCACCGTGATCAGGACATTCATGTCCGATCCGGTCGAGCAGGCCAGGAACCAGCAGTACCAGAGCGAATTCAACAAGGAGCTTCGTCAGGCTCGCATCGAGAACAACATGTACAAGATGAAGAAGCTGACCGACCAGCAGCCCGAGATGATGGCCAGGAGCATGAAGCAGAGCTCCGACATGATGAAGGTCATGCCGATAACCATGGCCATCATCATGCCGTTGTACGCGTGGGTCAACTACTTCCTCGTGCACGGGGAGGCGATGCTGACCACGGTCAACATACCCTGGGGCACCGTAGATCTCCTCCAATCCACAGCGCTTCCGCACTGGATATTGATCTACACTCTGATTAGCATACCCCTCGGGCAGCTGATCGGACGCATGGTGAAGTACTACATGTTCAGGAAGCGCCTCAAAGAGATAGAGGGTTCTGAGTTCTCATGAGGATAACCATCAGCGGCCCCCCGGGTTCCGGGAAGACCACCACATGCAAACTCCTTTCCGAGTCCCTCGGCCTGGAGGCGGTCGTATTCGGCAACCTCTTCCGGGAACTGGCTCGGGAGAGGGGCCTGACAGTGGCGGAGCTGGGGGAGCTCGCGGAGAAGGACCCTTCCATAGACAGGGCCATAGACGACCGCATATTGGAGATCGCACGGGAAAACGAGGATATAATCCTCGAATCCCGTCTGTCCGCCCATATGCTCGAGAAGGACTGCATCCCGTGCTTCAAGGTCCGTCTGGAGGCAAGCCCGGATGTCCGGGTGTCCCGTGTGGGCCTCAGGGAGGATCAGACCAAAGAAGAGGCCGAGAGGGAGACTGCCGAGAGGCAGGCCTGCGAGGCTCGGCGCTACAAGAAATACTACGGCATAGACATCAATGATAAAAGCGTCTACGACATTGTGGTCAAAACGGACGATCTGACGCCCGAAGAGGTTCTGCAGAAAGTCTTGGAAGCCGTAGAGGGAAGGAATTGCTGATAAAGGATCCCAAGACGCTCCCCGACAAATGGGGCAAGAGGCCGTCCGACCGTTCTGTCGGAGAGCTTCTGGGGGCGGGAGTCATAGCCCTGGATAAACCGTCCGGACCCACGTCCCACCAGGCGACGGCATGGGCCAAGAGGGCCATTCATGCGGACAAGATGGGTCACGGCGGCACGCTGGACCCTTATGTCAGCGGCGTTCTGCCTCTCTGCCTGGGGAAGGCCGTCAGGCTCACGGACCTCGTTCTGTCCTCCGACAAGGAGTACATGTGCATAATGAGGCTCCACGGGGACCGTCCAGAGAATCGGATAAGGGAAGTCCTGGGTCGGTTCCAGGGCAAGATATATCAGATGCCCCCGGTAAGGTCCTCCGTCAAGCGTCAGCTCAGGATAAGGACGGTATCCGAGCTGGAGATACTGGAGATAAAGGGAAGAGACGTCCTCATGCGCGTGTCCTGCGATGCCGGGACGTACATACGCACTATCTGCACGGACGCCGGCGAGGCACTGGGCTGCGGCGCGAACATGCTGGAGCTCAGGCGTTCCCGTTCGGGGGCGATGACCGAGAAGGAGGCGGTGACCCTTCACGACCTGACTGATGCATACGTGTTCTGGCAGCAGGACGGCAGGGAGGCCTGGCTCAGGAGCATGGTAATGCCCATGGAGAGGCTGGTGGATCCCCTGCCGAAGATAATCGTGAAACCCACGGCCGTGAGTTCGGTGTGCCACGGGGCGGATCTCAGCGTTCGCGGGATAAACATGCTGGACGAGGGGATAAGGAGGAACGCCCTCGTGGCCCTGATGACGGCCCGTGGCGAGCTGATAGCCATAGGCAAGGCGGCGATGTCCGCGGAGAAGATCATGGCCACGGAGCAGGGCAAGGCCGTGGACGTGGACAGGGTCCTCATGGACCGGGACCACTACCCTCGCATGTGGGCCTTCTCCACGGATCTCGGGGAGACGAACGCGGCGGATCGCGAGGTATGAAAGATGTCCATTCTAAACAGGACGGTGGAAGTGCTCCCCAGAACAACTCTTCTGGTGGGTCAGCTGGATTACTCCGCGCCGGGATGCTACCGGAACGTGGAGGTCATTCCTTTCAAGGTAAGACCTAACAGGCGCATACGGGTCGATGTAGAGTCGGACAGTCCCGTGGACGTGGCCGTGGCCAACGACGACGGGTCGACCAACGCATTCAGGCAGTCCCAGACCGAAGCCGTCCTGGGGCCCTTCCCCACAGGGAAGAACGACTCCATGGCCCTGGTGCTGGGGCTCTATCCCGGGGACAGGGCCAATGTGACCGTCCGTGTCACGATGTCACGGGACTGAGTCCTCAGAACATCATGTTTCCCCTTTTGGGATCAACGAAGCCCTGGATGATCTGCATGAAGATCTTGCCTGCGGAGTAGCCTTCGGTCCTGTTCAACCCCAGGAGCTCGGGCTCGTCCTCGGTCGTGAACACCACCGAGTAGTGCTGGGGGACCCCTTTAACGGATATGTAGGGGAAATCTATGGATCTAGCAACCGCCAAGGTCTGATCCGCCATGAACTGTAGCTCCTCGGGGGTGATTTCCTCGGGGAACTTGACCATGAATGTGTGCTGCTCGGTCGTCCCGTTCAGCAGGTACAGGACCTCTCTGCCCTCCAGCAGGGATCTGAACCTCCCCCCCTCTCCCATCCCGTCCGCAAGCTCCATCATCCTCTGTTTCCAGACTTCGCCGATCTCGACGTAGAGCGCATCCTTGCCTAGGACCTTCCACATGAGAGTATCGAACGGCGGTTCAGTAGATAAGGGATTCGCAGACGGTCCCGACTCTAAAGTTTAAAAGCGTTGTTTACTTACGGTGGCTAGGCAATCTTATGGCAGAGGATTTCAAGGTCACCCCGTGGGAGGTCACGGGAGATATCGATTACGACCTTCTACAGGAGAGATTCGGGACCACGCCCATTGACGGGGCCCTGCTGGACAGGATGTCCAGGTACGGGGAGATACACCCAATGCTCAGAAGGGGCATATTCTACTCCCACAGGGACATGGTGCGCATACTCGACGATTACGACAAAGGTGAGAGATTCACACTCTATACCGGTAGAGGCCCCTCGGGGAACACCCATCTGGGCCACCTCATGCCCTGGATATTCAACAAGTGGATACAGGACACCTTCGACGTGCCCATGTATTTCCAGATGACCGACGACGAGAAATTCCTTTTCAAAGACCTGACACTGGAGGATACCAAGAGGATGGCCTACGAGAACGCCCTGGACTTCGCCGCCCTGGGGTTCGACCCCGACAAGACCAGGATCATCGTCGACACGGAGAACATAGACACCCTCTACCCCCTGGCTCTGAAGGTGGCCAAGAAGGTGACCTTTTCCACGGCGAAGGCGGTGTTCGGTTTCGACAACTCCACGAACATAGGTTCGATATTCTTCACCGCAATACAGGCGGCACCTGCCTTCCTGGAGTCCGAGATCCGCGGCAGGCCGGTACCCTGCCTTATACCCTGCGGGATAGACCAGGATCCCCACTTTAGGGTCACAAGGGACGTGGCGCCGGGTCTGGGCTACCCTAAACCGTCCCTGATATATTGCAAGATGTTCCCGGGTCTTTCCGGAGGGGACAAGATGTCGTCTTCCGATGAGAATGCCACCATATACACCACCGACGGCCCCAAGGCCGTGAGGAAGAAGGTCGGGAAGGCCTTCACGGGAGGCTGTGTGTCCGTGGAGGAGCAGAGGGAGAAGGGCGGCAATCCCGAGGTATGCGCCGTTTTCAAGTACTTCTACTATCTTTTCGAGGAGGACGACAGCAAGCTGGATGAGCTTGCTGACAGCTGCAGGAGAGGCGAGATACTCTGCGGCGAGTGCAAGATGCGCCTAACCGAGAGGATAAACGTCTTCCTGGAGGACCATCAGGCCAAGAGGGAGGAAGCCAGGGACATCGTGGACAGCATGGCCTTCGGCGGTTTCGAATGGAACAAGGAGGCGAAGAGATGAATATTTCCGAGACGGTTGAGGGTTTGAGCCGTAACGAGAGGAGGCTGATGCTGGCACTTCATGCAGCAGGCGGTTGCAGCACCCCCGAAGAGCTGATTGCGGCCAAGAGCTTCGATCTTGAGGTGGAGATAATGGGCTCCGCATCCTGGTTGGCATCGAAGGGCCTGGCCGAGATAAAGGAGAGTACATCGAGGTTCTATGAGCTGGCCGACGCGGGCGTAGTCTCCGCGGGACTGCCGGAGAGGCGGGCGATCCGGGCGCTGGACGCCGCCGGGGGGAGTATGAGCCTGAAGGATCTGTCGGAGGCCCTGCCTGGAGGCGACGACAAGATAGCCATAGGCTGGCTGAAGAGGAAGGGCCTTGCAGATATGGTGAAGGAGGGGGACTCCAGGGTCCTGATCCTGACCGACAAGGGCAGAAAGGCCCTTGAGGAGAGGACACCCGACGAGGAGCTGCTGGAGAGGATGCTCTCGGGCCCCGTTCCCGAAGAGGAGGCAGACGCTTCGGCCATAAAGGACCTCAAAGGGCGCCAGGGCATGGTACAGGACAGGATCGTCACCGACAGGAGGATAACCCTGACTCCCGAAGGCACCCAGGCGGTTCTCTCCGGCATGGAGCTGAAGGAGGAGATCACAGACATAACCGACCGCATAATCCAGAGCGGCAGATGGAAGGACGCGGAATTCCGCAAATACGATGTGCAGACCTTCGCCCCCGCGGTGTCGCCCGCCAAGAAGCACCCGCTCACCAGGCTCGGGGCGGAGGTCAGGAGGCTTTTCACCGACATGGGTTTCACGGAGTTCGACGGCGAGTACGTTCAGCCCGCCTTCTGGAACCTGGATGTTCTGTTCACACCTCAGGATCACCCCGCCAGGGACCTCCAGGACACCTTCTACCTCGAGAGCCCCTCATCTATACGCATCAAGGACGAGGGCCTGGTCGATGCGGTCCGCCGGATACACGAGGACGGAGGCGACACAGGCTCCACCGGCTGGGGCGGCGTGTGGTCCCGTGAGAGGGCCGAGGCCGCTCTACTGAGGACCCATACGACCGTCAACTCGATAAGGTACGTGTCCGAGCATCCGGACCCGCCGGTGAAGATGTTCTCGCTCTCCAGGATATTCAGGAAGGAATCAATAGATTCAACCCATCTGCCCGAGTTCACACAGATAGAGGGCATAATAATAGACGAGAACGGGAATTTCGACATGCTCGTATCGGTCATCAGGGAGTTCTATTCCAGGATGGGTTTCGATCAGATCCGCATAAGGCCCGCTTATTTCCCATACACGGAACCATCTCTCGAGCTGGAGGTCTTCTTCAACGGCAAATGGATGGAGCTCGGGGGCGCCGGCATATTCAGACCAGAGGTGGTTGCCCCCTTCGGCGTCAAGCATCCTGTGCTGGCATGGGGATTCGGATTCGAGAGGCTCGCGATGCTGAAGTGGAACATCACGGATATACGGGACCTGTACATCTCGGACCTGGATGACCTGAAGAGGATCAAGGTCCTGTGATCAGGCGAAGCGGACAGGACCCTTGCCCGACAACAGGTCCTTGGTGAGGCGGTCTATCCTACCCTTGTCCCTGGCGGACGCGTGTATCCTGGCTTTGGAGAGGTGTTTCACGGCATCGTCCAGGCTGCCGCGACGGTACGACAGTTCCGCCTTGCACAGCAGCAGACGGTCGAGTCCGGCGGTGTTCCCGGTCCTGTTGATTACGGCCTCCGCTCTCAGGAGGGCCCCCTCGGCCTCCTCGAGCCTCCCCAGTCCGAGCAGGGCCCCCGCCATGCGGAGGTCCGCCCCCGAGGACCCCACGACGGAGTGCAGACGCTCCAGCGCCCTCTCCGGCATCCCGTCGACAAGATCCGCGTCCGCGAGGTACAGCTCGGCCCCTTCTGGATCATAGGGCAGCAGCATCGCCGCCGAGGCCCTAATGCCCTCCGCGTCCATGTTCTGAAGGGCAACCTCCGTCCTCATCGAGTACAGCTCTTCCGCATACTTCCCCGATACCTCCCCCAGGTCGCAGATCATGGAGTAGAGGTCCTCGTTGGCGTTGTTCCAGAACTCGTCCCTCCTCCGTGATATGAGCTTGCACGCCTCCGTGCGTCGGCCGGCGGCTATCAGGTGATAAAGCTGCTCCTGTATCTCCTCGCCGTTATCCATCCAATAGTCTGCGGCGAAACTGTTCCACTGACGGACCTTGTCCGAGTCCACCACCGAAAGGTAGTTGCTCCTGACGGAGTCGCTTATCATTATCATCCCAGTCGGAGGGTCGAAGGGCACAACCTGCACCCGGGTGGGCGGCAGGTCCTTCCGGGGGATGGGTACCCTGAAGGCACAGGCCAGGCCCATGACCTCCTGGCATTCGGGGTCCAGGGATTCCCACAGCACCACAGGGTCGCACCTTCTGAGGTCCAGGAGGGCGTCTATGAATATACCCTCGGAATCCATCCTCTTCCTTGTCCCGTGGCACTCCCCGCGCCCAGAGGGGGTCAGGAAGAAAACCTTCCTCTTCGAGCTCCCAGAGCCCTTGATCTGTGCGTGGTGTTCATCCACAAGCCCGGACTCCCGCATCTTCTTGAGCTCTATCGATGCGTGAGCCCTGGATATCCTGAGGGAATTGGCTATGCCGTCCTGGGTGAGGTCCCAGGGCACGTTGTATATCTCGTCGCCGTTCATCATCTCGAACCGGCCCAGATGCAGCAAAATCCTATCCTTGACTGTGACACGGTCCATGCATTACACCCTGAACGACCCGGCATATTATGGGTATCTTCGATATATAAACCGAACCCCTCTCCCCTGCTTTCTAAAACCACGGGCGCGGAAGCTGGGGGTTAAATATACGAATAGGTACATCCGCGGGGAGGGATCGAGAAATGAGAAGCGATGTCTTCAGGAACGGTATCGAGAGCGCCCCTGCTAGGAGTCTACTTAGAGCAGATGGATTGACGGATGAGGATCTTGAGAAGCCCTTCATAGGCATCGCCAACTCCTGGAACGAGATCGTTCCGGGGCATCTTCATCTCAATGAGATCACCGAAGCCGTCAAGATGGGCGTCTCGGAGGCCGGAGGGTATCCCTTCGTCTTCGGAGTGCCCGCCATATGCGACGGCATAGCAATGGGCCACAATGGCATGAGGTACTCGCTGATATCCAGGGAGGTCATTTCCGACTGCTGCGAGGTCATGGTCGAAGGTCACGCCTTCGACGGATGGGTCGGAGTTACAAACTGCGACAAGGTCACACCGGGCATGCTGATGGCCGCCGGGAGGATGAACGTCCCGGCGATAATGGTGACAGGAGGAGCGATGGAGGCCGGCAAGGATGCAGATGACGTCCGCAGCCTGGACCTCCAGTCTGTGTTCGAGGCCCTTGGCGCACATTCCGTCGGCGCGGCCGACGACGAGTACGTCAGGGAGATCGAGTGCACCGCCTGCCCTGGCAGGGGCAGCTGCTCCGGTCTATTCACCGCTAACTCGATGGCTTGCCTGACAGAGGCGATGGGGCTCAGCCTGACAGGTTGCGGCACCTCCCTGGCGGTGGACACGAAGAAGATAGAGATAGCCAAGGAGAGCGGCAGAAGGATAGTCGAGATGGTCCGGGCCGGCCTGAGGCCCAGGGACATAGTCACAGAAAGGTCCCTTCGCAACGCCGTCCGTGTTGACATGGCGATAGGGGGGTCCACGAACACCGCCCTCCACATACCCGCGATATCCAGGGATTTCGGATGCAGCGTTAACCTGGAGACCTTCGACGAGATCTCCCGGCAGATACCCCACATAACCAGTCTGAGGCCCGCCGGCAGCTTCTTCATAAGGGACCTCGACAACGCAGGCGGCATACCCGCGGTCCTCAACAGGATACAGGATCACCTAGAGGACGCCACAACCGTAAGCGGCAGGTCTGTCCTGGAGATAGCCAGGGAGGCCAAGGTGCGCAGGAAGGACATCCTCCGCCCCATGGACGACCCGTATCACGAGCAGGGCGGTATAGCCATCCTCAAAGGGAACATAGCCCCCCTGGGCTCGGTGGTCAAACAGGCGGCCGTCAGTCCCAGGATGATGAGGTTCACCGGCACGGCCAGGGTCTTCGACGGAGAGAGGGAGGCCACCGAGGCCATACTCTCGGGAGGGATCGTTCCCGGGGATGTCGTGGTCATAAGGTACGAGGGACCCAAAGGGGCGCCCGGCATGCCCGAGATGCTCTCGCCCACCAGCCTAATCATGGGCAAGGGACTCGGGGATTCCGTGGCACTGATCACGGACGGTAGGTTCTCCGGCGCCACCCGGGGCGGGGCGATAGGCCATATATCCCCGGAGGCCTATGAGAGGGGCCCGATAGCAGCCCTGGCCGATGGCGATCTCATAGACATCGACATACCCGCGAGGAGGATCGACGTCCGTCTCACGGATGAGGAGATAAGGGACAGGCTTTCCAGGGTGCAGATACTCGACCGGCCGGTCACGGGGGTCCAGAGCAAATACAGGAAGCTCGTGACCAACGGCGCCTCCGGCGCACACCTCGACTGATCCCCCGTCGGATTGAAATAGGCTCCGCACCATGGCATCTCCATGACCCGCCTCCTGGTATGCAGCGAACCGGATCTTCCTTCGACGAACATGAGGGACAGGTTGCTCTCGCTGAGGGAATGGGAGGACATGGGCTCGGACGACTCGGGGCGCTTCCTCTCCTGCGGGGACATGGTCATGATGACAACCCCCGTCCTGCATATCCGCGACGACACCGTGGAGGAGCGGGCCCGGGCCTTCGGCGTACGCCCGGACAGCGTGACATTCATGTCCAGGCACACCGCGTCCAGCGGCATCCCCACCCTCACCGTGCACCCCATCGGCAACTATCATGATAACAGGTACGGTGGCCGTCAGGAGGCGCTGGTAAGGGCATGCCCCGCCCTGATGAGCGACGCCCTGCGGCTGATTTCCAGGCTGGACGACACCGGGGTGTACAACGTGTCCTTCGAGGTAACGCACCATGGCCCATGGCTGGAGGCCCCCACCTTCTTCATAGAGATAGGAAGCGACGCCTCGCGCTGGGGCGATGTCGATGCGGCGGACATACTGGCCCGCGTGCTGCTGGAGAACGCAGGTAACGGCTACCCTTCGGCGGTGGGCTTCGGCGGCGGCCATTACGCCCCCCGTTTCTCGGAGGTTTGCCTTGGCTATCGGGTCAACTTCGGGCACATGGTCCCGTCGTACCAGATAAAGGGCAGGGATGACGAGGAAGTGCTCAGGATGGTCCGCATGGCCGCGGAGGCCACCGGAACTGACATGGTATACATTCACAGGAAGTCCATGAAGAGGTCTGAGGAGGGGCGCTACGCCGAGCTCATAGCCTCGGCGGGGTTCGAGACCGTAAGCTCGAAGGATTTCGATCCCGTCAGCGGGACCTGACGTAGGTCCCCCTGATGGGTCTCCCGAGTATGGCGTTCCTCAGCTCCGGGAGATCCCTCCCGTCGACCATGCATATGTCTATGCGACCCTCCCGGGCTATCCTGACGCCCAGCGGATCGAAGACACAGCACTCGGAGGCGCGATGGTCCTTGTAAACGACCTCCCCGAGCTCTTCTATGGTCATGCATTCGAACCTGCGGGCACAGGGGTTCTTCTTCGGGTCCTCCGAGTATACGGCATCCACCGAGGTGGCGTTGACGACCCTTTCGGCCCCCAGCTCCCGGGCGACCATCATCGCGACTGCGTCGGTAGTATGCCCGGGGACGGTTCCCCCCATGACGACGATCCTCCCCGGCGAGGAGAGCCTGGCGGCGTCCTCCGCGGTCTCCGGCACGGTCTCCGGCATGGATCCCAGGGCCAGCGACAGGAGCTGGGCGTTGAGCCTAGTGGCGCCTATGCCGAGCACGTCCAGCTGATAGTCGGTGCCCCCCAGGGCCCTCCCTGTGTCGGCATAGTATCTGGCGGTCCTCCCTCCACCGCAGACGATCACCATCTGCACATCTTCTGAAAGCCCCTCTATCATCGCGGCGAGCTCCTTAATGAATGCGGAATCCCCGTTCCCGGGTATCAGGATGGACCCGCCGATCGAAACAACTACTTTGTCCAAGTGACCACCAATACGTTTTTAACAGAAGAGCATTTGTCATAAAAAGGTTAAGGTCGGATCTCATGGGTGACAACAGTTCAATAGAGAGGGCCAGGTACGATTTTAAGAAGGCTATGCAGGAGATAGTCGACTACAAGGGGCGAGGAACCGAGCTGATCTCGGTCTACATCCCGCCCAGCAAGCAGATATCCGATGTGATGGCATATCTCAGGGACGAGTACTCCCAGGCTTCCAACATAAAATCCAAGTCCACGCTGAAGAACGTCCAGGGGGCCATAGACTCCATAATGGCCAGGCTGAGGACTTTCAACACCGTTCCTGAGAAGGGCGTGGTCATATTCTGCGGCGAGGTGCCGCGAGCAGGGGATCAGACCCGCATGGTTCAGTTCGTTCTCGATCCCCCGGAGCCCATAGCAACATTCTACTACAGATGCGACTCCCAGTTCTACACCGAACCCCTCGTATCAATGCTCGCGGACAAGAAGTCCTACGGTCTGGTAACCATAGACAGGCAGGAGGCCACGATAGGTCTGCTCTCCGGCAACAGGATCAACGTCCTGAAGCACTTCGACTCGCTTGTTCCCAGCAAGCACCATCAGGGAGGTCAGTCCTCGGTCAGGTTCGAGAGGCTGATCGAGATCGCCGCCCACGAGTTCTACAAGAAGGTCGCCGAGGCATGCACGGACGCGTTCCTGGACAGGCCGGAGCTCCAGGGGATCCTCATAGGGGGTCCGGGCGCCACCAAGGATTTCTTCGTCAAGGAGGAGTACCTCCACCACGAGCTGAGGAAGAAGGTCATCGACACCTTCGACACCGGATACACCGACGAGTACGGACTGAAGGAGCTGGTGGAGAACGCCAAAGGGTCCATACAGGATATACAGCTGACTAAGGAGAAGGAGCACGTGCAGCGTCTGCTGAGGGAGATCAGGAAGGCCGACGGCGGTCTGTCCGCATACGGCGAGGACGAGGTCCGAGCCGCCGCGGAGTCCGGCGCCGCGGAGGTGCTTCTCCTGTCCGAAGGCCTGAACAAGAAGCGCCTGACCGTCGAGTGCCCGTCCGGGCACAGGTACAAGGTGACGGTGTCCGCTGACGATTCCGCGGGCGGATTAAAGTGCTCCGAGTGCGGATCCAGCGTCTCCGTCGTGGAATCCAACGACCTGGTCGACGATTTCTTCGAAATCGCCGACAGCTTCAGCACGACCGTCCAGATAATAACCGAGGATTCCGAGGAAGGGGAGATGCTCCTCAAGGCCTTCGGAGGGATTGCGGCGATACTCAGATACAGGGTGGCCTGATCGCATGGGTATCGTAGACGCTTTCAAAGAGGAAGTGGTCTCGGCAGTGTCCGGGGCCCTGGCGGGAATGGGATCGGATGCGGCGTTCACAACCGAGGTCCCTCCAACGGGCGCGGCAGACCTGGCTGTTCCGTGTTTCACCATGTCCAAGGCCATGAGGATGCCGCCGAAGGACATCGCAGAGGCCCTGGCGGCCTCGATGACCCCTTCGGGTTTGATCTCCGAGGTCACCGCCCTGAACGGATACCTGAACTTCAGGATGGACGGGCAGAGGCTGATGCAGGGGACCCTGGAGGAGATACTCAGGGAGAGGGACGGCTACGGCTCCCTCCCCGACACCGGCCTGCGGGTCAACGTGGAGCACACCTCCACCAATCCTACCGGGCCCATACATGTGGGGAGGGCGAGGAACCCGATAATCGGGGACACATTGGCCAGATGTCTGCGCAGGTGCGGGAACCGGGTCACCACCGAGTACTACGTCAACGATGTCGGCAAGCAGGTGGTCATACTCACATGGGGGGTGGAGAACATCCCGGCGGATTCCGTCGATCACGGGGAGAGGGACAAGACCGATCACAGGCTTGTCGCCTTCTACCGCGTCGCGAACAAGATGATGGAGGAGGACCCCGAGGTCCGGGAGCAGATCTCGGAGATGCTCAGGAGGTTCGAGGCGGGCGACGCCGAGGTCATAGAAGCGGTCAGGAGGACCGCGGGCGTCATGATCGACGGACTGAAGGAGACCTTGGCCGACATAGGCGTGAGTCTGGACATCTACACATGGGAATCCCGTTTCATAGCGGACGGATCGGCCAGATCCGTGGTTGACAGGCTGAAGGGGTCCGAATACGCAGGGCAGTCCGAGGACGGTGCCTGGTTCCTGGACCTCAAGGACTTCGGGATACAGGGGAAGAACACAAAGTTCACATTCACCAGGTCCGACGGCACGACCCTGTACACGACCCGCGACCTGGCATACCATCTGGACAAGTTCACCCGCGCGGATCGCGTTATCGACGTACTCGGCGAGGACCAGAAACTGGGCAGCACCCAGCTCTGCTCAGCCCTCAGTATACTGGGGAAGGAGAGGATGCCGGAACCGATGTTCTATTCGTTCGTGTCCCTTCCCGAAGGCAAGATGTCCACCAGGAAGGGCGTGGTCGTATACCTGGACGACCTCATCGACGAGGCGGTCTCCAGGGCCTATGGGGAGATTGCCTCCAGGCGCTCGGACCTGCCCGAGGATCGCATGAGGGAGATCGCGAAGGTCATCGGGATAGGGGCGATAAGGTACAACATCGTAAGGGTTCAGCCGGAGAAGCAGCTGGTCTTCCGGTGGGAGGATGCTCTGAACTTCGACGGCAACAGCGGGCCTTTCCTGCAGTACGCCCACGCCCGGGCCTGCAGCATGATAAGGAAGGCGGGAGCCTATGCGCACGACACCGACCCTTCCAAACTCACCGATGAGTACGAGATAAGGCTGGCCAAGGTCCTCTCCAGGTTCGAGATCGTGATCGAGACCGCCGGTCAGGAGAAGCGCGTGCACCTGCTGCCGGCTTACGGACACGAGCTGGCGTCTGCCTTCAACCAGTTCTACGCCGCTGTTCCCGTACTCACCGCGGGCCCATCGAGGGATGCCCGTCTGACTCTTGTGGAGTGCTCTATGATCGTTCTCAGGAACGTTCTGGACTGTCTGGGCATGGGTGCACCGGAGGAGATGTGATGGAGATCCGCCAGATGAAGCTCAAGGACCTTGTGAAGGTCCGCGACCTGGAGATCTCCTGCATAAAGGAGTATTTCTCGGTGATCCTGGAGAACCGCTGGGAGGATCTGCCCGCCGATTGGAGGGAGAACCTCGGCGCCAGCAGCAGGAAGTCATTCATGGCCTACATCGAAAGCGGCCTGAGCTTCGTCGCGGCAGAGGATGACGAGATAGTGGGATTCATCTTCGCCCAAATGCTACACCACGTATACGACACGGAGAATCTGGTCTGGATCGAGAACATGGGCGTGCACCCGTATTTCAGGCGCAACGCCATCGGATACAAGCTCCTACGGGAGTTGGCCAGGGCCGCGAAGGATAAGGGTGCGACCGTCATCCACAGCGCCATACAGCCGGACAATGTCCCATCCATACTTCTGCACAAGAAGATCGGTTTCTTCATGGACAGGCGCGAGGTCGCGCTGATGGACCTTACGGATCCGAAACTGAAGCTGTGAGCTCCAGTATCCTCTCCTTCTCCCAGGGGGTCAGCTCCCCGAAGTCCACGGATTCCCCCAGGGTCTCCGAGAATCCGCACATAAGGGCGAAAGCCAGCGTGGGGCGGTCCGGGATCTCTCCGATGAGTTCCCTGACGGATGTCATGCCGCTGTAAGAGCGTATCTTCGGGTTCCTCAGAACCTTGTCCATGACGTTCGCCGGATCCAGATCCAATATCAGGGTCCCATGCTGCACGACGACCTCCCTGTCGCGGTACTGGGCGGACCCGGAGATCTTCCTGCCGTCCGCCAGGACGTCGTTGGGGGGCTTGTGCTCCGCGGCTACCCCGAGGTGCTCCAGAGATGCGACCAGGGCTTCGCATATCATCGCGAAGGAGCCCTCCCTGTCGTTGTATTCGGATCTTCCCACCGTGACGCCGTATATCATCTGTGCCCGGTCGGTGTAGATGCTGCTCCCGCCGCTCATCCTTCTCAAGACGGCGATTCCCCTGTCCCGGGCATACCCCGTGTGGACGGTCTCCTCTATGTCTCCGAATCTCCCCACTGACACCGTAGGGCGGTCCCGGGTGTATATGTGCAAAGTGTCCCCGGTCGTGCCGCGGGAGCGCGATTCGAATATCGCCCTGTCGGCCGCCAGCCCGTACGCGGGATCGACCGATCCCAGGTCAATGAACCTCATGTTCCCTCTGAATGTGTAAAAGGATGTAAGGGGTTTGAGAAGGCCATCAGCCCTTCTTCCTCTTGCTGACGTACTTCTGCTTGTCGGTGGTCTTGGTCTGCGCAGGAACTTCGGGTCTGTACATGCTCTTCTTCTCCTCCATCTCGGTGAAGGTGGTGTCAGCCTCGACCTTGGGGGCGTTGCGCATTCTGAGCCAGACGCCTATAACGATCAGCAGCACGACCACCACTATCGCCAGATACGTTGTCCACTGGGACCATGCGGATGAACCTACGTCTACAAGGAGGGAGGTCCTGTCGCCATGCGGGAACAGAGCCTCGCTGCCGTCGGGATTGGTGGCCGAGGCGAATACGGTTATATAGTGGGCTCCGGCCGAGTTTATCAGGAAGGTAAGCGTCCCCTCGACCGTCTCGCCGGCGGGTATGCTGATCGTCCCCTCGGCCAATCTGTCCCCTCCGGATGTGTAGGTCGCGTAGAATTCCACGGTCACCGGGTCGCTCCCGGTGTTGGTGTAGCTGACGGAGATTGTGCCTGCGGTCATGTTGTCGAAGCCAGAAACGACCCTGGCGTCGGACGTTATCTCCACATCCGCATCGCCCGAGGGCGCCATTGCCGTCGCGGAGACCAGCACTATGGCGAGTATCGCCGCGACCGTCATGAATTTCGTGTATGATGACATTCTGTCGTCTCCCAGTGCGTTCAGGTTATGATCTCCTCAACGCGCTCTTGTTCGATGGCCCTCCTTATCTCCATGGAGACCCTCCTCCCGGTGCTCATCTCGCGCCTCCAGAGGGAATTGCCGTAGGGATGGCCGACGGCCATGTGTACGTTCGTCCCTCCGCCTATGCGGGGGGCCACGTCGTATATGTAGAAATTGAGGTCCTTGTCCACGCAGGTCTGAAGGCAGAACGGGCCTATTATGCCGGGGTCGTAGTGCTTCTTCGCTGCCGCCACGTACTTCTCGGCCATCTCGAAGGCCTTGTCCAGAAGTGACTCCCTCAGAGTGGCGGTGTTGTGCCCGCAAACGGTGTATTCGGGTATTATCCCGTCATCCTCGAGCTCCATCTGCTGCTTCCCGGGCAACCTGCAGTAGCCGTCCAGGGAGGTCTCGAACCTCCAGTCAACGCCCAGGAGCTCTGTCTTCTCGCCCTTCTCCTCGAGGGGGGAGTGGAAGAAATCCAGGTTGAAGACGGGGCCTATGATGTACTGCTCCATCCTGGCGTGCTCCAGGAAGTTCTCCTCGATCACGCCCTGCCTTATCAGCTCAGCGGACTTCTCCAGGAACTGGTCGTGGTCCTTGGCCGTGAAGAAACCCCTCTCCAGCTTCTTGACCTTGTGGTGAACCTTTATTATGGTCAGACCGTCGATGTCCTCCGGCCTCTCGACCTTCTTGGGGTACGGAAGTCCCGCCTTCTCGAGAATCCAGTAGTAGTCCTTCTCGTCGCCCCTCTCCTCGGACCTCAGGAGGTTCCTGCTTCCGAACATGGGCACACGGAAATCGTTCTCCACAGCGTCTATGCCGCAGTATGACACGAAAGAGCGGTTGGGAACGAAGATGACGTTATCGTCCATGAGCCTATTCTGGTTCTCTGTCCGGAGTATGCTGCTGAAGCGGTCCAGTACCATGGGCTCGTCCACGACACCGCGAACGACGTTTCCTGCGTCGTCCCTCTGGGTCCTGAAGTATCTGGAGAATGTGCTCTCCCTTCCCTGCTGGCATATCGCAACTGTGCGGAAACCCTCGGAAACGGCCCCGTCGCAGGTGTCAAGGGCGGAATGCGATGCCACAACCCCTATCTTCGCCTTTGACAGGTCGTATCTCTCAAGGTTCCCCAGAACCTCCTCTCTGTCGATCATCTCTCTTCCTCTGGGGGGATTAACGGTTCTCGTATATTATATGTTTTCAAAGGACTGCGAGCACCACGGCGATCATTATCATGGACCCCGCCAGGTCCATGATGGACGAGGTGACAGGTATGCTGTGGTCGTCAGGATCAAGGTTGAAGCGCACGGCTAATATGGCCACGTAGTACGACAGGAAGTTCAGCACGGTTGTGGTGACCATGCCCGCGGCCACCACTATGAACATCGTGGCCAGGAAGCTCACGTTGTCCGATCCGGACACCATGTACGCCGCGACACCTATTATGACGAAGGTCACGAATGCCATTATGTACATTATGCCGAAGTTCTCGTAAGCCTCCCTGGGTGGAAGGGGCTGCACCCTGAGCGTACCCAGGTGCAGCATGGAGGACAGCCGGGATGTGAGCATCCCCGAGAGGGCGTTGCCCTCGTTGAGGAAGGCGGGCATCATGATCATCAGAACCGCGAACTCCAGCAGCCTCGCCTCCTGCCCCTGTATGACTATGCCTGCGCCGATCTCGAAGAAAAGGCATACTATGAGCACCGGGATCGATTGGACGACTATCCTCTTGGACTCATCCATGCGTCCCTTGCGGCTCTTCTTGCGCCTTATTATCCTGGCGATCACCACGAAGGTGAAGGCTATCAGGACCAGGCAGCAGGCGTCGGTAAGCAAAGGGTCCCAGTGTAAGAAAAGCCACGTGGACAGGAAGATCATCGGAACCGTCACAATGTCTCCCACCGCGGCTATGAGCGGGGCGGTTATGTTGTCGACGTCCCAGTCGTGCTTGTACCCCTCGAAGGCTATTATTATGTTGAAGACCATAACCACCAGGCCCGCGAGTAGGCCTCCGGCGGTCGATATGAATATGAAGCCCAGGGGATCTATGTCGCCCTGGAAGAAGAACCGCACGATGACCCAGCCGATTATCCCCATGGATATCGAAAGCACGAGGGTCAGGGCGAGGGTCGCCTCCATGTTGTTCCTCAGTATGCCCCCCTTCGCGAAGGACATCCGGAAGGTACCCATGTGCATCGAGGTTCCAAGGCGGCTGCCCATCGCGCCGTATATGTTGCCCCTCATCCCGATGGCCGAGTATATCAGCACCATCATCCCGGGGACCGCAAGGATGTACGCCTCCATGCTCTTCAGGAAAAGCCCCGCGAAGAGGTCGGCGGTGGCGGCTATGATGAGGGCGGAGAGTCCTAGCACGAACACCGACCTGTTGCGGGCGAAGAACCCCCTGGAAGTTTTCGTGGACCCCATTAAAAACGCTCACCTCACGACATCACATATCTAAGGCCGTTAAGGTCAAGATTCTATTTATTAGCGCCGACACCTCCCGCAAAAACATTAAAAACGAACCGCACCCATACATAGGGGACCGAAGCGATATACGCGATGTTAAGGTGACCGAATTGTCGATCAACTCAGAGGACCCGGAAGGGAGCAATAGCAGGGGCGCCACCGTCATCGGGAGGTGCTTTTTTTGAGCGACTTCGAGGAGCATGTGAATCTGGACCGCATAGAGCTGACGGTCCGGGAGCTGCTCACGGAGATGAAGGACATATCCGAGGTCGTGGTCGATCTCGCTTACGCATCCCTCATGTACAACAGCCAGGACATGGCCGAGAAGGTGCGGGAGCTGGAGGAGGAGATAGACGACCTGAAGTACGCTATACGCATAAAGCTGCTTCTGGCCGCCCGCACCAGGGAGGATGCCAAGCAGCTTTCCGGGATACTGCAGGTGGCATCCGCCGCAGACCGCATATCGGAGGCGGCCGGCGACATAGTCAAGCTTCTGGGCGTACCGCTGGAGAAGCGTCCGTTCATAAGCAACATGCTTAACGAGTCAGAGGAGAAGATACGGATGACCAAGATCATGCCGCCCTCCGACATGGCCGGGAACACGATAGAGGATCTGGCCGTGGAGGCGTGCACGGGAGTCAAGATAATAGCCGTAAGGAACCGCCACGGCTGGGTCTACGATCCCGAGGACGATCTCAAGCTGCGCACCGGGGACGACATCATCGTGCGCGGAACCCAGGACGGCTTCGAGCATCTCCTCGAGTTCACGACCGGCAAGCTTCCATGGGAGTTCCCGGAGAACGATAATGACGAGGAATACGCCAGAGGTGAGGACCTTTGAACCGTCTAGAATCCATGCTGCTCGACCTGAAGGACACCTCGGAGTTCATGATCGATCTCGCCTACTCATCTTTACTCTACAACAACTCCGAGATAGCCGAGGAGGTGGTGTTCCTCGAGAAGAGGATGGATGAGCTCAGCGGGCAGATACAGGACATGACCGTGTCTCTGGGCAAGGAGAATCCGGAGGAGATAGCAAGGTTCCTGGTGATACTGAGGCTCCAGATGGCCATAGAGGATATAGCGGACGCGGCCGCATCGATAGCGGACGTGGTCCTGAGAGGCCTGGGCCAGCACCCTGTCATACAGATGAGCATACAGGAGTCCGAGGTCACCATAGAGATGGCCAAGGTCTCGGATGACTCGATAATGGCGGAGAAAAGCCTGGGGGAGATGCGTCTGAGCACCCACTGCGGCATGTTCGTTATCGCGATAAAGCGCAACAACATGTACATCTACGGGCCCGGCAAGGACACCATCATAAAGGCAGGGGACACGCTTATAGCCAGAGGTCCGGAGGAGGGCGCGGATTTCTTCCTGGGTCTGGCGGAGGGCAGTGAGAAGGAGTTCTGAGCGGGGACCCGTTCCAGTTCGCCCGCGGCGGGCGCGGTGCGAACCCTACTCTGCCGTCTATTTTTCATTTCAGTCAATGTATAAATACACAAACCGGGTCTCCCGCCCTGATTGACCTATGAACATATCGAAGAACACGATCATAGCGATTGCCATGGTGGCTGTGCTGGCGGTAGCCGGTGTGGCCGTGGCCATATCCCTGAACCAATCGGAAACCGTCGGCGTCACGTACTACGGCAATGGGGGTCAGACCTCCCAAGGCGAGGACAAGGCGGTCTACTCCAACGAAACAGCCATCGACGGGAACATATTCCAATACGAGCACCATTCGTTCATCGGTTGGAACACGAAGGCCGACG
>JAAYZC010000024.1 GCA_012515075.1 Thermoplasmatales archaeon | reverse complement strand
TATGTCGTCCGCTCCGGAGACGGTCACGGCGACGAAGGGGAGGTAGGTCATGGATGCCTCGTTGTAATAGCCGAAGCTCACCGTGCCGCTGTAAAGGCCAGAGGCCATGTCTATCGTCACGGTGCAGTCTTCGCCGTCGTAGATCCCGTATCCGTTGACGTTCTCGGACGTACGGACCACGGTGTCTTCGGATATGAAAACGGTGGGGACCGCGCTGCCGCCCACCGGGGCGGTCAAGACCGCCAGGGATGGAGCGGACAGTATGATGACCAGCAGCAGCGCGAGCCCGATGCATCCGCGGGACGTGCCGGCCCTGTCGCGTGCGGACACGCCGCAAGAAGCAAGACTCGCATGTAACGTACGCAAAGGCATCATCACCGCCGCAAACCGATAATCAGAACGATCGGGTGCCAACTGTAGGCTATGTTTAAAAATATATCCGACGGATGATTCATGATGTCCGGGAAAGCGAGATGCGCGTACGGGTATCCCGCCAGTCGGGAGACGGGCATCCGGATGCCGGAGGCCCCGCTCCGTTCCCGGCCCCCGGCGGTGTCCGGAGCACTCCGGGTCCGCGAGTTGTTTTATACCGCCGCGGATATTTTTCCTGGATGTCTCGCACCGGGGATGCCCCCCTCTCGTCTGTGCATGTCGATTACGAATACGGAAAGCTCGAGGAGGTCATCGTAGGCGTCCCGTACGGTATGAACCCCTCTCTCGAGGCCCCGTGGCTGGAGGACGCCCTCCGGGTGCTGACGCCGGAGGAGGCGGAGTACGCCAGGAGCACGGCGGGGATGGTCTGGAAGGAGATGGTGGACCCCCGCACGGGAAGGACCGAGACGGAGATGCTGGAATCCGAGAACGCGGAGTTCATCGGTGTGCTGGAGGACCTGGGCGTCAAGGTGTACCGGCCCTTCGAGATCACCCCGGGATTCATAGAGGAGAACTACGGCGGGGAGATCCTGGTCAACGGGTACTCTCAGACCTTCCCCCGCGACAACATGGCGGTCATCGGGAACAATGTGATAGAGTTCAACCTCCGCACCCCGATACGCAAGACCGACATATCCGGTTTCAGGGAGATCCTGAGGGAGAAGTGCGACAGAACCGTCAGATGGTTCTCCATGCCCCATACGGAGCCCCTGTCCTCCGGCGGGGATGACGGGACCCCCCGTCTGGAGGGAGGGGACGTCATGGTGCTCGGCCGCACGATACTCGTCGGGAACACCATGAACCCGTCCGTCGGGTCCAACGCCGCCGGCGCGGAATGGCTGAGGAGCGTGCTGGGGCCGGATTACGAGGTGGTCAGGGTGCCCCTTTCCGACAGGATACTCCACCTGGACTGCGTGCTGTCCGTGCCCAGGCACGGGCTGGCGATAATATGCCCGGACGCCTTCACAGAAGGCGTCCCCGAGGCTCTGCGGGGCTGGGACCTCATACCTGTGACCCTGGAGGACGCCACCCTGCTGGCGGTGAACGGCATACCCTTCGACGAGAGCACGTACATAATGTCGTGGAACGACAACAACGACAATTCCGTGCTGAAGGGGGAGCTGGAGAGGAGGGGTATCACCGTCCGCATGGTCTACTTCAACACCCACAACGACAGCGGGGGTTCGCTGAGGTGCGCCACCCAGCCCCTGGTCAGACGGGTGCGGTGAGGGCCCGGGCGGCAAGCCGGAGCTTCCGTCCACGCAGTATGCAACGTCCGAGCGGGGCATCCGGCATCCGGCCGATGCCCTCCGCCCCTGAACCATCCGGGAACAAGGGCCGGCGCCGGTCTCGTAGGATGCTCTCCGACGGAGGCGATCGCCCCGACAAGCTATTCGCGTAAGTCCTGTCGGGCCCGGGGTGAAAGAAGCGCCTTCCAAGCGGGATTCGGAGGCACGAGGATAGGCCGAGAAATCGATTTTCAGGCCGGGTGTGAAAGATGAGTGCGGACGCCGGGATTCGAACCCGAGTTCTAACCTTGGCAAGGTCAAGTGATAACCAACTACACTACGTCCACTTGTTGACCCCCTGATTAATTTTTCTCATATAAATGTTCGCCTCACAGGATGCATATCGGATCCGTCCGGAGGCCCCGGTTATGCCGGAGGTCAATCATGTTTAAATAGGGGCAAGCCTACGGTCAGGATGGAATGAATCCATCCGCCGTGGGGCGGACAGTCTCATTTTCGCAGAGAAATGATAATCATGAATTCAAGTTTCGAGGAGCTGGGTCTCAGCAAGTCCGTAACCGACGCCATGGAGGCCCTCGGATGGACAGAGCCCACGCCCATACAGAGGGAGGCCGTCCCCGCCGGCCTGGAAGGAAGGGACATGTACGCCCGCGCGCAGACGGGGACGGGCAAGACGGGCGCTTACGCCTCCGTGCTGCTGTCCAGGACCAAGCCCGGATCCCGTCGCCCTTCCGCGCTGGTCATGGCGCCCACAAGGGAGCTGGCATCCCAGGTCACGGAGCAGGTGTACAGGCTCTCCAAGTACACCGGGCACAGGTCCGCCGCCATATACGGCGGGGCCTCCATAGACGCCCAGATCCGCATGCTCCGCAGAGGGGCGGACATCGTGGTCGGCACCCCCGGCAGGGTCAGGGACATGATCGACAGGGGGGAGCTGGATCCGTCCGGGGTCTCCGAGCTGGTCCTGGATGAGGCAGACCGCATGCTGGACATGGGCTTCTCCGAGGAGCTGGACTGGATACTGGACCGCGTCCCCGCCGACAGGCACACCATGCTGTTCTCGGCCACCGCGTCCCCCGGGGTAAGGGAGCTGGCCGCCGGCAGGATGAGGGACCCCGTCTCGATATCCGTATCAGAAGGCAACGGGATACCCGAAGGGCTCTCCCAGTACTACATATCGGCGCCCCGGGGAGGGAAACGCGAGATACTGTTCGCGCTGCTGGAGGACATGGGCCACCCCAAGGCGATAGTGTTCTGCGGGACCAAGAGCATGGTGGACCTCCTCACGGAGAAGCTCAACGGAACCTGCAGGGTAGGTTCCATACACGGCGACATGCCCCAGGCCAGGCGCGAGAAGGTAATGAGGAGCTTCAGGAACGGCTCCTTCGATCTCCTGGTGGCCACCGACGTGGCCGCACGCGGCCTGGACATCGATGACGTGGACTGCGTCGTCAACTACGACATGCCTCCGGACCCGGAGACCTACGTCCACAGGATAGGGCGCGCCGCCCGCGCCGGAAGGGCGGGCACCGCGGTGTCGCTGGTCACCCCTAACGAGGTCTACCGCGTGGAGAATGCAGAGGCAGCCTCGGGCAGCGAGATAATCAGGATGCCCAGGCCCCGGGCGGAACGCCCGGAGAGGAAGATGAAGGTCGTGAAGGAGGAGCCCATCGTGCAGCACCCGGAAGCGAAGGCCGCCCCGGCGGGGCCCGCGGCGGAAGCCTCGGGCATGACCGTCCTGGAGATAGGCATCGGAAGGGCCGAAGGTTTCGGCAGGAGCTCCGTGGCCGAGTTCGTCAGGGCCAATGCCGGTCTCGGGGACGGCGACGTGGGAAGGGTGGGCCTGGGCTCGTCCTCCTCGTACGTCGAGGTGAGCATCGCCAGGGCCGCGGAGGCCGTCGCGGCCATCTCCCGCTGCAGGCGCGGCGGCAGGAGGGTCGAGGTCCGGGAGGCCCCCCGCAAACCCCGCTACAAGGACACCGACAGGGGCAGGGCGGAAAGGGGCGCCGCCTGATCCCCCTTACTTTCTTTTATACAGGCAACTTTTTAACCATGCTACGTCTCTCCCGGTCTGAATACAAGCGGAGTCTGCGTCGGTCGCAGGCAGTTTGACTTCAGATCAGTGATGTGCTATGATCTCAAAGTTCACGGATATTGGCGTGTCCGAGGAGGTCTCCCGTGCCATGGAGGACATGGGATGGGACGACCCCACTCCGATACAGACGGCGGCGATACCGGTCGGCCTCGAAGGGAGCGACATGTTCGCCCAGGCCCAGACCGGCACGGGCAAGACAGGCGTTTACGCCAGCATAATACTCGGCAGGATAGCCGCCGGGGAGGAGATACCTGCATCGATAATACTGGCGCCCACCAGGGAGCTCGCGAACCAGGTAACCGAGGAGATAAACAAGATCTCCAAGTACTCGGGGCACGAGGCCGTTGCCATATACGGCGGGGCCTCCATCGAAGGGCAGATAGCCAGGCTACACCAGGGTTGCGACATAGTCGCCGGGACCCCCGGCAGGGTCAAGGACATGATCCTGAGGGGCGCCCTGAACCTCACGGAGATCGAGATCGTAGTGCTGGACGAGGCGGACCGCATGCTGGACATGGGTTTCATAGAGGACATAGAGTTCATACTGTCCTCCATGCCCAAGGAGAGGCAGACCCTGCTCTTCTCGGCAACCATGCCCGAGGGCGTCAAGCGCCTGGCCTTCGACTACATGAGGAAGCCCAAGGAGATAACCGTCTCCAAGGACGAACTGGTCCTGGACCTGACCAAGCAGTATTACATCGCGGTGGGCAGGAGGAACAAGACCTGGGCCCTCTGCAGGATACTGGACATAGACCGTCCCAAGGCCATAATCTTCTGCCAGACCAAGAAGATGGTCGATATACTGGTGGAGAGGCTCGCCAACCTCGGCTACAAGGCGGAGGCCATACACGGCGACATGCCCCAGTCCAAGAGGGAGAAGGTCCTGAAGGATTTCAAGACCGACAGGACGGACATACTGATAGCCACCGACGTGGCCGCCAGAGGTCTGGACATAGACGACATATCCTATGTCATAAACTACGACATGCCCGACGACCTGGACACCTACATACACCGCATAGGCAGGACCGGAAGGGCCGGAAAGGAGGGCATAGCCGTGTCCTTCGTGACCTCCGAGGAGGAGCATCTGATCCGGGAGTTCGAGCTCCGCACGGAGATGGGGATAGAGAAGAGGGAGGTCCCCGAGCAGGAGGACGGCGCCAGGGACACCGTCCGCAGGGTGGTCGACTACGACCAGATATCGGACGTGTTCGGCATGGTCAGGTTCAGCGTGAACCTGGGGAGGAACGACGGGATGGGGAAGGTGAGCCTGGCCGACTTCATAATAAGGAACGCCAGGGTGAGGGACGTCTCCGTCGGGAAGATAACCGTGGGCGACGACTCGTCGGTCGTCGAGGTCCACAAGGACTTCGGCAACAGGATGACCATGGACCTGACGAAGGTCCGCCACAAGGGCAAGCAGGTCCGCGTCAAGGTCCTCCAGGACTGAGCGCCCCCCGGCGCCCGTCAGTACGGCGGGCGTCCGGTGCTCCTGACGCATTCGTTGTAGGCGTTCAGGCGCTTGTTGGCATCGTACACGTTCCATATCCAAAGGGCGAAAGCGATCGCCCACGGGAATATGACTAAGAACCCGGCGATCACCAGTATGACGCTGGCCAGGAGGATCATTATCCCCATGTCGGCGCGGCCCACGTACATGTGGCCGGTCCCCGGTATTATGATCGACAGGATGAGGCCCGTGGCCTCGTCCTTGAGGTTCAGGGGTGCGGACCCGCATTGGTCCTTCTTCTCCTCGTATCTGTCGGCCCCGCAGGAGGGGCAGTACCTTCCCTCTGCAGGAAGCTCCTTTCCGCATTTTGCGCAATACATACGGTCTCTCCCGGAACCTCATCGCATGAACATGATAATAAACTTGGCGCCCGCCCCTTCGGAAGGGGCGGGGGCCGCATCACATCTCGACGGCGGCAAGTATGCCGCCTATCTGGATGGTCTCCACAGCCTTGCCTCCGAGCATCAGGCGCCTCTCGAACTCGAAGAACTCCGGGCCCACCTCCACACCGGAACCCTCCAGGTCCAGGACCAGGGGGCCCTCGGAGAGGATCCGGGCGACCTCGGCCGGGTCCATCGATGAGACCGCGGCCGCGATGGCCTTGGCCCCGGCCTTGAAGGCCGGCCCGAGCTTCGAGTGCACGGGTCTGACGGCGCATATCTCCTCGTCTATCTCGGCGCTGGTGACTATTCTGAGCTCCCGGGCCTTGACGGTGTCCTTTATGTCGTCCCCCGCCTCCGAGAGGATGTCGGCGTCCGGGCCTATGAGCTCCACCAGCGCGAGCTCCGCGTTCAGCGGTATCTTCTTCTCGGATTTCCAAACGCGGATGGCGGCTATCACGTCCTTCAGGACGTCCCCCGCCGCCTCGGCGTCCGAATCCTCGGAGACGGGTGCCGGCCATTCGGTGAGGTGGACGCTCTCGGTTCCCTCGAATCTCAGGAAATGCTCCTGGTAGACGTCCTCGGTCACATGGGGCATGAAGGGCGCCATCATCTTCACGCATCCCAGGAACACGGTGTACAGGGTGTACGCCGCGGCCGGGTCCCTCCTGGACTTCACCATCTCCACGTAGTGGTCGGCGAACTCGTGCCAGATGAAACCCTCCACTTCCCTCAGGGCCTTGTCGAACTGGTAGGTCTCGAAGAAGTCCGTGGCGGCTCTGACGACCTTGGAGTACCTGCTCAGTATCCACCTGTCGGAGGGGCGCAGGTCCGTGCGGACCTCCGGCCTGGTTCCGAAGAAGCGGCCGGCGAGCTGCCCGAGGTTGTAGATCTTGTTGCAGAGCTTCTTGCCGCGGACGACGTCCTTCTCCCTGAAGGCGTGGTCTATGCCCAGGGAGCATGTGGCGGCGTAGTATCTCAGGGCGTCCGCCCCGTAGCTCTCCAGTATGGGTATGGGGTCGATGACGTTCCCGATGGAGGAGTGCATGGGGGTCCCGTCCGGGGCCATGATGAACCCGTGTATCATGATGTCGTTCCAGGGCCGGGAATGGGCTATCTGCTCGGTCCTGAGTATGCTGTAGAACGCCCAGGTCCTGATTATGTCGTGGGACTGGGGCCTGAGGGACATGGGAAACATCTTCTCGAACATCGCAGGATCCCTCTCCCAGAACGTGTTGTAGAGGGTGGAGCCCGAGGAATCCATCCAGGTGTCGAACACGTCGGGGCATCCCTCGAGCCTGCCGCCGCAGTCGGGGCAGCACTCCACCGGCGGGGCATCCAGGGTAGGGTCCACGTAGCATTGGGACTCCTCCGCGCAGACGGCCCTTCCGCAGTCCTCGCACTCCCATACGGGGATGGGTGTGGCGAATATGCGCTGCCTGCTGAGCACCCAGTCCCATTCCAGGGAGTCGACCCAGTCCTGCAGCCTGATCTTCATGAACTCGGGGAACCAGTTTATCTCCTCGGCCCTCTCCAGGACCTCCTTCTTCATGTCGGTGGTCCTGAGGAACCACTGGGGGACCTGCAGGAACTCCACCGGCGTGTGGCACCTCCAGCATATGGAGACGTTCTGGCGGCTGTCCTCCTGCCTCACCAGCATCCCGGCCGCCCTCAGGTCCTCGATCACGGCCGCCCTGGCCTCGGTGACGGGCATCCCGGCGTATCTGCCGGCCAGCTCCGTCATCCTGCCCATCTCGTCAATCCCCTTCTCCATCTCGAAGCGGTACTTCATGACCCATTCCAGGTCCTCCTTGTCGCCGATGGTGCATATCATCACGTTGCCCGTGCCGTAGTCCGGGTCGACCTTGGGGTCGGCTATGACCTCGACCCTCCTTCCGTACAGGGGGGTGACCAGGCGCTTTCCCACCAGAGCGCCCTTATCCGTGTCGTCGGGGTGCACCGCGACCGCCTTGCAGGTGCACAGGAGCTCGGGCCTGGTAGTCGCCACCAGGACCTCGCCTTCCTCCCCGTCGATTCCGAACCTGATGTAGTTCAGCTTGGTGACGTTGTCGCGGTACTCGACCTCCGCGTCGGCCAGGGCGGTCATGCAACGGGGGCACCAGTTCACCGGGAAGTTCCCTTTGTAGACCAGTCCCCTGTCGAAGAGCTTGCAGAAGGATATCTGCGTTATGCGTCTGTAGTACGGCGCGTCGGTCTGATAGTATATGCTCGGGTCCATGCTCTCCCCGAGTATCTCGAAATGGTGCTTCATCTCGGAGATGAACGAGTTGGCGTACTCGCTGCACAGCCTCCTGTACTCCTGCCTGGGCAGGTCCAGCTTGGTTATGTTGTGCTTCTTCTCCACCTTGACCTCGATGGGTGTGCCGTTCACGTCGAAGCACAGCGGGAAGAACACGTTGTACCCCCTCATCCTCCGGTAGCGGGCGGCGAAGTCTATGAGGGAGTATCCGGTGGCATGGCCCAGATGGAGGGAACCGGATGTGTAGCGGGGAGGGTTGTCAATGCTGAAGACGGGCCTGTCAGATCCGGGATCGAAGCGGTATGTCTCCCGCTCCCTCCACATCCTCTGCCAGCGCCCCTCGATGGCGGCCGACTCGTATTGCGACATTCGGGCCCCACTAACATCAAGGCCGTAAAAAAGGTTTCCCAGGGCCCCAGCGGGCCCCGGGACGCGCGGGCTCACCTCTTCCGCTTCCGGAACGCCACCCTGGTGTCCTTTATGTTGGCCACGGAGTCGCTGAGCTTCCTCATCAGGTCCCCGACGGTCTTGGTGAGATCCCAGCCCACCTCCTTGGCCAGGAGCGCCTCGCCGTTGATGAACAGCCTGGCGCTTATGCTGTACTTGGCGGAGCCTCCCGTCTCGTTGTACTTGGCCACGTGCATGGTCAGGGACTCGGGCTTGTAGATCTTCCGTATCTTGACCATCTCAGTCTCGATCAGGGAGTAGATGGAATCGGTGTAGTTCTTGTCATCGTCGTCCAGTCCGCTGATCTGCACGAACATCATCTCCCTCTCCGAGCAGGCGGAGATGAGCTCTATGATGTCGTACTGGGTTATGATCCCGACCATCTCGTCGCCCTCGACCACGGGGACGGTCGATATCCCGTACTCGTCCATGACGGCCGCGGCGTCCTCTATGCTGTCGTCCCAGTCCACGGTCTTGACCGCCGTCGCGCATATGGACTCCACGGTTATCTGCGTGCGCTCGGCCTTGAACTTGTCGCCGACCGTCTTGTCGTCCTTCTTCCAGTTGTTGGCGACGACCTCCTTCATCCCCAGGATCCCGCGGACATGCCTCCTCTCGTCGACCACGGGGACCGTCCTGATGTCCAGCTCCCTCATCAGGTCCAGGGCCCCGTCCAGCAGGTCGTTCTCCTTCACGCTGTCCACGGGGCTGGTCATGATCTCCCAGACCTTGATCTCCTTCAGGGCCTTTATGCTGGCCGCGATATC
>JAAYZC010000023.1 GCA_012515075.1 Thermoplasmatales archaeon | reverse complement strand
GGCAGCCCGTTATGATGTCCTTCTCGAAATCGAAGAGCACGCCGGTCTCCTCTCCGTGCACCAGCGAGAGGCGCCTTCCGTGCTCCACCTTCCCCACAGCGGCGCCGTCGCACCCGACCTCCCGGAAGATCCCGAGCAGGCGCGGCGTGTTCTCCGGAGGGCAGGCGAACACGAAACCGCACCCCTGGTAGGCCAGTATCCACTGCATAAGGTCGACGTCGTCTGGAACGGGTATGCGTGCGACGTCCACGGTGCCTCCGACCCCGGAGACCTCCAGCATCATCCCCAGTGTCCCGATGCACCCGGGGTTGCTCATGTCCTTGCAAGCATGCACCATGTGCTCCGAGGACACCTTGCACATGGTCCTCATCTGGGCCTGCACCAGGGAGTCGTCCTTCCGGGTCGTTGTGTCCCATGCGTACTTCAGACCGGTGGGGAAGAACCCGTCGGTGTCCATCACGAACACTATGTCGTCCCCGGGCACCGCCGTATCGCTCCTTATGAGGTCCGAACGGGGGACCGAACCCACGATGGAGATGTCTATCGCGTTGTATTTGCAGTCCGGATGGGTGTGCCCCCCCACGATCGGCACGTTGAACTTCCTGACCGCGCGTTCCATGCCCCTGAGGATCTGGTTGCATATCCTGCCCTCCTTCATGGATATGACATCGACCATCGCCAGCGGCCTTCCGCCCATGGCGGCGATGTCGTTTATGTTCACGAGCACGGCGAAGTACCCCGCGTAGTACGGATCCGTCTCCACCAGGGACTCCATTATGCCGTCTGCCGCGAAAAGGATGTAGTCTTCCCCGAATTCGATGGCCGCGGCATCCTCTCCCTCCGATGCGGCCACATTCGGGAACGATGCTGTGGGGAGGGCGCCCACGATGCTCTTGATTGTGCGCTTGCGGGTGACCCCCGGGAAATCCCTTATCGCCCCAATCATCTCGTCCAGGCGCATGTCTTGGGATTAATGCTATGGGATAAAAGCTTGTTGGGGTGTCAGAGGAGCTTTGTCTGCCGGGTGTCCATCACCAGATACCTGGAGTCCTTGACATCCAGGATGGCGTCGGACAGCACGTCGGCGTAGATCTCCGGGAAATCCTTGGACGGGTACGAGGCGCTCTGTGAAGGTACCACGTTCCCGGAACGCCGGAGTATCTTCCGGGACTCGGACACCTCGTGATCCGAAGCGGGCCTCCCGATGGGACGGGTCACTCCCGCCAGCCGCAGCTCGGATTCGAATACAGGGCGCTTGAACAGGGCGTGCAGGACGTACAGTATGAGCTCGTCCGGATCCTGCGAAAGCTTGCGGCACGACTTGCCGACGGATTCGTATATGCTTTCCGGCAACGATCTGATGGGCTGATATATCTTGGACGGAGGGACCTCACGTTCGCGGAGTATGTTCATGTCCGTCATGGCCCTCAGATACCCCGTCAGGATCAGGCGGTGGTGTTTTATACCCATGGTCATGAGCTCTTTGGACAGTGCGCTTATGGACTTCCCGTCCTTGCCCAGGCATTCTATCACCTTCCTGTTGAAATCCTTCTCGGGGTTGAACATTATACAGATGTGGTAACAAATATGATAACTTAAATAGGTATCTGTTGC
>JAAYZC010000022.1 GCA_012515075.1 Thermoplasmatales archaeon | reverse complement strand
TGCCTCCTGACCGCGGACGGGTCCTTCCCCATGCGGATGGCGATGCTCTCCGCCCAGCTCTCCGTTGCATCGAACCCCACCGGGGCCCCGGCATCCGGGTATATGGCCGGTATGCCGTGCTCCTTCTCGTAATACTGGGCGGTATCCCTGCAGTACTCGGGGCTGACGATCACGTTGTACTCCGCCGCCGCGGACTCCCTTATGCCCTCGGCCCCGCATCCGGCCCCGGGGGAGGATATCACCTCTATGCCCGCCATTGCGAGCAGGGATCCCAGATCCGCGAGGGCCTCCCGCCAGTCGTTACTGGATATCGGTAGTCCCAGTATGTTGACGGTGCCCTTGCGGGTCTCCCGGACCGGCGGGTCCATCCATTCGGATACGGTCATGACCGTGCGGTCGTATCCGCGGGAGAAGGGCTGGGATATCAGGGATTCCTCGATGGCCATGGCCTTCCCGGAGTAGCCGGACCTCTCGATGGCATCGGTGACGTTGTCACCGATCAGGGAGGACCCCGGGGACTTTATGAAGACCTCGAAGCCGTCGTCGATGCCGCAGACGATGGGCAGGCACTCCTCTATCTTGTCCTCGGAGCCGTTTATGTAGTCGTCCTCGTCGATGTAGGTGCATGGTATGCGGTCCTGTCCGAAGAAGTACTGTCCCGAGAATCTTTCCCGGTCCCCGATGTCCGCCCGGGGGTAGCACTGGGATGACAGGAACGTGTGGTAGCTTCTGCACCCTCCCGGCCCATGCAGCACGGCACGGCCGTCCCCGAAGCTCTCCGCCGCGAGCAACGCGCCGGAGAAGCCGTCCAGATGTATCCTGTTGAATGTCATGATATGTTCCTCCATCCCTCCGTCGCCGGCAGCAGGGTCAGGTCCGCGAACCTGCGGGCGTAACCCAGAACCCCCCTGAGCCCCGGTGCCGGGCGGGAATATGTGGTGTTGCGGACGCCGTCAGCGCAGGAGATCACGCTGTCGGTGAGCACAATGTCCGGTGAATGACGGTCCATGTCCGCAAGGACGTCCTCCCGACAGCAGTTCTGCCTGAACCTTATGCCCGAGGAGGCGTAGCGGGATGCCGGACGCCTCTCCCTCCAGCGATGGACGGGGCCGCTGTCCACGGCTACGATTTCCGTTCCGAGGTCCAGCAGCAGCTCCAGGAGCCAGTCCGTGTTCTGGGAGAACCTGTTCTCCACGAGCACGGTCCTGCCCTCGAGTCTTTCGCGCAGAGCCTCCGTCTCCGAACGGTATGCGGAGACCTCTCTCTCGCAGACCTCCGCGGCCCGTCCCTCCATGCCGAACTCCCTCCCGATCCTCTCCGAGAAGGCCGCGTACTCGCGCACGCCCACAGGCAGGGGCTCCCGCTCCACCCGGACCCCCAGCTTGGACTCGATCAGTCCGGACACGCCTCTGGATGCCCGGTCACTGTTGGAGACGAAGTTCATCCCGCCACGCTTGAATCCGACCACGGAGTCCATCGTGGATTCATACATGAATCTGCAGTTCACCCTTAGTCCGAAGGAGGAGAACAGGTCGAACACCTCGTTGTCCAGGCGCTCCCCCCTCTTGAAGAAATATCTCTCAGCCACCAGATTGACCGCGTCATCCTCCGGCCCGATCGTTTCGTCCACCATGTCCAACAGGGCGTTGGCCGACTCGATATACCCCTCCTCCCAGTCACCCAGGATGTTGCCGTCCGCCTCCACGACCCGGAAGTAAAGGTCCGGATGCTCGTTGCTGATGGCGTTCACGATGTCTATGGTGTTGTCGCCGATTATCCCAGAGACGCAGGTGGTCACCACGAAGAAGCTTCTGTGCCCCTCGGATATCAGATCGCGGATCTTCTGCTCCAGGAGACCCGCTCCCCCGAATACCGACACGGTGTCGTCCATGTCGGTGGAGGCTATCCTCATACCCTGTGGAATCCTACCCGCACCGATGGTCCGTCTCCTCCCTATCTCCGTCAGGTTCTTCGAAGAGGTCATTATGTGCGCACAGCTGCGCGGACCATGGACTATCGTCACGGAATCTGTGATGGAGGAGCATCCGTGCACGGCCCCCGCCGCGGCGCAGGACGGGATTATCCGGTCCTCCGTCGTTATCTTCTTCGGGGATTCCGCGCAGGATCGGCAGCCCGAGGTGCGGGCCTCTTCGCGGAAGGCATCCGTTCCGGGCACATTCCGGCCGCCGGCTATCAAGGCCATGCCGTCGTCGTTCAGCGGCCGGGAGCGGAGGAGCTCGGTCCGGCCCTCCATTATCCCCACGACATGGTCGGACACCCTGCGGAGCTCCCGGGCGACGTCGGAGTCCGGGAACATGTCGGCCACGGTGCGTCCGGCCGCCTCGGCATTCGAGAACAGCCGGCTCCTGGGTATGCAGGCCACGATCGGCAGCCCCACGGCGTCCGCGAACCTCCCCACGCTCTCGTACTCCCCCTCCATCCCGCGGCAGTTCAGTATTATGCCGGCAACCCTGGGGACCCCCTTGTCGAAGTTCCTCAGCCCCTTCAGGATGTTGTTGGCTGCGTAGATGGACATGAACTCGCCGGAGGTGACCAGGTACACCCCGTCCGCGTACTCGTTCCTGAGGGGGACGGCGAACCCCCCGCATACCACGTCTCCCAGGACGTCGTACAGCTTGACGTCGAACCCCATGTCGTCCAGGCCAAGCCTCTTAAGCGTGTCGAAGGTGCTCAGTATGCCCCTCCCGGCGCACCCTATGCCGGGCTCTGGCCCGCCGGCCTCCACGCATCCTATCCCCCTGACGCCCTCCAGGACCACATCCTCCAGGCGCCTCTCGTACGGCGGGGTGTCCCGTATGTAACTGAGAACGGTGGTCTGCGCCTTCCCGTCCAGCAGGGCCCGGGTGGAGTCGTGCTTCGGGTCGCAGCCGATCTGCAGCACGCGTTTGCCCATGCCGGCCAGGGCGTAGGATATGTTGGCGGATACCGTGGATTTGCCAATGCCCCCCTTGCCGTACACGGCGATCTGTATCAGGCCGATCCCCCCTTGCCGGCGCATCCGCATAGGGCCATGAGGGACAGGGCCCGGACCAGGTTCCCGATCAGGTCCCCTTCCAGGTCGAGCCTCTCCGGGCACGCACCGCAGCGGCGGACCATTGCGCCCTGTATCAGGATGTTTCCCGCTCTCCTGCCCTCGGCACTGTCCAGCAGCCCCCATCCGATCTCGTCCTGTATGTGTATGGCGGCAGCGGCGGCGGCCACGACCTCGCCGTCGGCCGCGGTCTCCTCCAGGCTTCCGAGGAAGGCATCCCTGTCGGCCCCCGCCGCGTGCTGCAGGAATTCCTCGGTGCCCACTCTGTACCGCTTCAGGCGTCTGAGGGCGTTTCTCTGGGACAGGGGGGTGAGGCCCGCCCAGTTGTCAAGGGCTCTCAGGACGCCTTCCATGACGCATCTCCCTATGAGCTCCCCTAGCAGCGAGTGCTTCCCCGCGTCTGTGAGATGTATCCCGCTGCCCCGGTTGCAGACCACCGCCACCTGGTCGGTGCCGGAGCCGGAGGCTATGCCGGTCGAGTACAGGCTGGCGGCCATGAGCTGCTGGAGGGCGCAGGTCTTCGCCTCGGTCGCTGTGATCATGGCTCTGGCCATCGAGGCCTCCGGCAGGTCCGCGTCTATCAGCAGGATTATGACGATGGTGCCGTTCCTGCCCTTGTATCCTTCCAGCTGGTCGTAGGATGCCGGGTCCCCGGCCCTTCCGCCGTTCCCCTCCACCCCCGCGGTCACTATCGCGGAGACCGACGTCCTGCCGGAGGTCTTCGTCACGATGGCCGCCTTGTCCATGGTGACCGCGGTTCCCAGACCCACGATCCTCGCGGGGTCGAAACCTATCTTCCTGGCGCACTCGGCGTAGTACTCGGCGTGGACCGCGTGGCCGCCCTCCATCATGGAGGCCTCGGCATCCCCGCCGAGGCCCGTGGTGTTCATGACGGCGTCCGGTCCCTCGAAGACCCCCCCGTTGAAGTTCGCCGAGGACAGCACCGCGGCGTTGGGGGGCATCACGATCAGAGACCTCCCCTGCCTGTGGACCTTGACGCCTCCCGGCAGGTCGCACAGGTGCACCCTCTCCCCGATCCTCTCCTCTCTAAGCACGGTTCTCCAATCCTTCTTCATATGTTCACCTTGAAAATAATCTCGTCATCGCCGGGGGGCCGCGGGAGCACGTAGTTCACTCCGCCGTCCTGGATGACCCTCACATCTATGTCGAACACCTTCTTGGCCGACTCCTCCGTTATCACGTCGTTGGGTCTGCCGTAGTCCGTTATCACTCCCTGGCTCAGGAGCATTATCTTGTCGCAGTACCTGGTGACCAGGTTTATGTCGTGAGAGGCCATGATCACGGTTATCCCCTTCTTGGAGAGACCTCTCAGCATCTCCATGACCTGTATCTTGTACTTTATATCCAGATGGGCGCTGGGCTCGTCGACCATCATTAGCTTCGGCTCCTGCACGACGCCCTTCGCCAGGAGGGCGCGTGCGCGCTCCCCGCTGCTCAGCTCGTGGAGCTTCCTGGAGGAATAATGGAGTATCCCGAAGTCCCACATGGCCTTCTTGACCATCTCGGTGTCCTTCTCGGATTCCCACCACCAGCTGGTTACGTACGGAGACCTGCCCAGGGTTACGAACTCCCGCGTCGTCAGGGAGAAGTCCGTGGGTATGTCCGCGGGAACGGTTGTGCAGAGGCGGGACATCTCGTCCCTGCTCATCTTACCGACATCCCTGCCGTCCAGGTCGATGGTCCCCTCACGGCAGGTAAGTATGCGGTTTATGCAGCGCATCAGCGTCGTCTTCCCGGATCCGTTGGGCCCCAGGAGCGCCACGAACTCCCCCTGTCCGACCTCTATGCTGACTCCCTTCAGGGTGTCCACGGAGCTGTATCCGAACGTGAGCCCGGACACGTTGAGTATCGCCATCCGTCCGCGGCCTCCTGTGGCATCCTTCCTCTGGGAATCGGCCTCACATGGCATATCTCTTCCCCTCCTTGACCATCAGGAACAGGAAGAACGGCACTCCGATGACGGCGACCACCGCCCCTATGGGAAGCTCCGAAGGGGCCGCCACGGTCTTGCAGAACACATCCGCTATCAGAAGGGCCAGGGCCCCCACCACGGCGGACGCCGGTATGAGCAGCCGGTGGTCCCCGCCGATGAGCATCCTGCACACATGCGGCACGATCAGGCCTATGAATCCGATGACCCCGCAGTACGCGACGCAGAAGGCCGTGAGTATCGCCACCAGGACCATCAGCCCGCGCTTCAGCCCGCGCACGTCCACGCCCAGGTACTGGGCCTGCTCCTCTCCGAGCAGCATTATGTTCAGCTTCTTGGAGAAGCAGAAGGCCAGCAACACCGGCACCACGGTGCCGGCCGCTATCACGATGGCGTTGTCCCACGACAGGTCCGCGAAGGACCCGAACATCCAGCGCATGATCTCCGAGTAGTCCTGGGAGTTGTAGTATATGACCAGGGTCATGGCCGCCGACAGCCCGGTGGATATTATCACCCCTCCGAGCACATAGCTCATGGCCCTCCCTCCGGCCAGCTCGGCTATGGCCATGGTGATCCCGAACGCGGCGCAGGCCCCTGCTATGGCGGCTATCGGAACCGATACCGCGGCCGCCCCGAGCGTGAGTCCCCCCAGGGTCACGAGGACCACCAGGAAGGATGCCCCGGTGGACACTCCCGTTATGTA
>JAAYZC010000021.1 GCA_012515075.1 Thermoplasmatales archaeon | reverse complement strand
TTCATCGACATAAGCGCATTGCTGGAACCTGTGCTGGAGGCTGCAGGGGATCCCGCCGAGGGGGCCGTCGAGGCCTCGTCGGATCAGGGAGGGCCCGACGATGCCGAGATTCCGGCAGCTCCTCGTTTCATCGACATAAGCGCATTGCTGGTGCCCATGGAAGCGACAGGATACGAGCCGGCAACGGAAGCAATGGCCGTTTCGGGATCGGATTTCGTCCTGGAGGATCCTTCTTATGCTCAGCCAGAGGCCGCGCTCACATCCTCGGCGGCGGCTGCGGAGACGATGTCCGATCGCGGGGCGGTATGTTCCGAGGACCCCTATGACGAGATGTATGATTTCCTTCCGCCGGCCCGCACCCCCGTCAGACGGGAGCCCAGGGGCAACTTTCGAAGCGAGCTGACGACAGCTTCCGTTTCGGGCGTGTTGGTAGACAGGACGGTCTCGTCGGTCTTCGACTTCGATGACGTCTATAGTGGCGAGACGGTGCTCCCGGAAGGAGCCGTCATATGCATGGATGACGAGGTCTCCGGAGTGATGATGCTCGCGGTGCCTGGGCTAGAAGGAGACGTCGCCGAGTCCGAGTCCGTTCTGCCTGAGCCCCAAGAGATGCCGTTGCCCGATGACGGCCTGGATGCTCCTCCGGAGCCCGTACGCCCCGAGCCGGAGGCTGCCAGGGGCAGCACAGTGGCCTTCGCTTTCGCCGGCAGGACAGCGATTCCCGGGGGGTCCGGCATACGCTTCTCGATCGGTACACCGTGAGCCCGTTCCCCCAACTCTTTAACCTTTCTCTCATTTTAAATAGGGGTTTTGTCTCTACCCCCCATGGACCTGTTCGAAATCTTGGCATTCCTGGCAGTTTTCCTTCTGCTTGCGCGTCTGGGTTCCGTCGTGATAGCTAAATTCGGCATACCCGGTCTCGTCGGAGAGATCGTGATCGGTGTTGTCATAGCGAATCTCACCCTCGGGGACTGGTCCCTCCTGGGCATGCTGAACATACAGCTGCCCGACTACAGCATCGGTTTCTCGGGCAACGAGAACTATCACATATTCTACTCCCTCGCCGAACTGGGCGTCATATTCCTTCTCTTCTCGGTTGGATTGGAGACCCGCATCAAAGACCTGTTCTCTGTGGGCAAGGTCGCCATGCTGGTGGCCGTCCTGGGAGTGGTCATACCCTTCATCCTGGGTGTAGCGGTGATCTTGGTGATCGAGCACAACATGATACACGCCCTTTTCCTGGGAGCCGCCATGGTGGCCACCAGCGTCGGTATAACCGCCAGCGTGATAAAGGACATGAAGCTCACAGACACACGCGAGTCCAGGATAATAATAGGTGCCGCCGTCATAGATGACATACTCGGCATGCTAGTACTCGCGATAGTTGCAGGGATGGACGTTTCCGGCGGAGGCGTGAACATTACCAGCATAGCGATAACCGCGCTGGTGGCGGTCTTCTTCGTGTTCCTGGTGTTCCTGGCGTGCATGAAGCTGACGCCCAGGATATACGATTACATGGGCAAGCGCCGCGCGGCGAAGCTCGCTTCGAACCCGGACCGTCCGGTGAAGCCCGTGAACATGCTGGCGGTGGCCATCATAGTCTGTTTCGCCCTGGCCGCCCTCTCGGAATTCATAGGTCTGGCGGCCATAATCGGCGCGTTCCTTGCAGGAATGCTCTTCGCGGACCACTCCCGCGAATGGAAGCTGGAACCCAAGATAGAGGACATAACCGTATTCCTGTTGCCGCTCTTCTTCATAAACGTGGGCCTTCAGGTCAATGTGGGGCTGTTCACGAGCGTCGAAGTGCTGCTCATATCGGCGGTGGTCCTTGTGCTCGCAATCGCCTCCAAGTACATAGGTTGCGGTCTGGGTGCCAGGCTCGGAGACAAGACTCTTGACAGGGACGGGGTAAAGATCATCGGAATGGGGATGGTTCCCAGAGGAGAGGTGGGCATAATAGTGGCCTCCATCGGTCTCGCCTCCGGGGCGATGAGCTCGGAGCTCTACGCCGTGGTGGTCCTGATGTCTGTGGTGACCACGATAATCGCGCCCCCCCTGCTCTCGAAGCTCTTCCGCAAGAAGTATCCTACGGACAAGTGGGCCACGACGGAGATGTGAACCAGGTCCGGCCCGAGAACCAACGGGCCGGACCATACATCAAAACATCATGCTGCGAATCCTGGACAAGGCCCTCTCCAGCTACTGCTCTCTATTACAGTGCAGGTCAGGCCCGGAAAAGGCAAAACACTTACTCTGTAGGGAAAAGGAATCGGAACGCCGATCAGACGTTCGCGGGCCAGAAGATGTTGGCCATTATCACGATCACTATCGTGGCCAGGGCCAGGCCTATCACGAACTTGGGGCTTATCTTAATGCCTTTGTCGCTCTCGGTGTCGAAGTACCTGACCAGTCCCGCGGCGGATTGGAATCCCCCGTCGTTCTTCTTTGCCATCGGAAAGTGAACCATGCAGCCGTATAAATAGGTTATCCGCCGCCGCGTTCGCGAGACCGAAAACATCTTTTATAAATGCGCTATACGGACGAACCGATATAATGCACTGGGCAGATGTAGTCGCAAAGGAACTTGCCGATAAGTACGATCAGCCGCTGATCGCCACCGGCATAAGTCCCACTGGGATAATCCATGTAGGCAGCCTCAGGGAGGCCATAACCGGAGAGTCCGTCCGCAGCGCCGTCGAGGGGCTGGGCAAGGATGTGAGACTGATATATCTGATAGATTCCTTCGACCCCCTGAGGAAAAGATACGACTTCCTGCCTGAGTCTTTCGAGCAGTACGTGGGGATGCCCATCTCCAGGATACCGTGTCCCTGCGGCAAGCACATGAACTACGCCCACCACTTCGTGCAGCCTTTCCTGGATGCCTTGGAGTCCCTGGGCGTCAAGTGCGATATAATCTGGACCCACGAACTCTATGACCAGGGGAGGTTCGCCGAATGCATCGATATGGCCATGAGGAAGAGGAAGGAAGTCATACGCATCCTCCATGAGGTCACCGGCAAGGCGGGGGATCCTAACTACGCTCCGTACAACCCGGTCTGCGAGAAGTGCGGGCGCTTCACATCTCCTGTGTTCGACACCTACGAGTATCCCATCATGGAGTACCGCTGCAACTGCGGGCACTGCGGCCATGCGGACGTCACCAAGGGGGACGGCAAGCTCACATGGAGGCTGGAATGGCCCGCGAAATGGAAGATCTTCGGGACGGGTGCAGAGCCCTTCGGCAAGGATCACGCGGCGGCGGGCGGGTCATACGATTCTGGGAAGCGCATCGTCAGGGAGATCTACGATGGGGTGGAGCCCTATCCAATACCGTACGAGTTCGTGCAGCTGAAAGGGGTCGGGCAGATGCACAAGTCACTCGGATCCCCGGTCACGGGGCTGGATGCCATAAACATGACCCCTCCCGAGATCCTCAACTACCTGTTCCTAAGGGTCAACCCAGAAAGGCACATAGATTACGATTCCGGCCTCGGCATGCTGGACATGGCCGACGAGTACGACCGCATGGAACGCATATACTTCGAGGGGGGCGGCAACGGCACCGACGAGAACTCCGTCCGCGCATACGAGCTAGCGCAGCACAACCACGTTCCGGGCGGGATGCCCCTCCAGGTGCCCTACAGGCACCTGGTCAACGTGGTGCAGATGGCGGATGATTTCGAAGGTGTTATTGAGATCCTCTCCCGCACGGAGGAGATGTCCAAGGCCAACGAAGAGGACATCGGGCGTCTTAGGCGCAGATCCGAGTGCGTGAGATACTGGCTCAACGGGTTCGCTCCCGATTCGGTCAAGTTCTACATAGCCGACACCGTCCCCTGTGTGGAGCTCTCGATGGTCGAGAAGGTGTACTTCCAGGCTCTGATACCCAAGGTTATGGACTGCAATTGGGACGCGGACACCATCGGCGGCATCGTCGCCGACACGGCGAAGGAGTCCCCCATCGGATCCAAGAAGGGATATCAGGCCCTATACAAGATACTGATAGGCAAGACATCCGGACCCAGGCTGGGGAGCTTCATAGCGAGCATGGACCGCAACTTCGTCATGAACAGGCTCATCCAGGCGTCCCAGTGACCGTTCCTCAGAGCACGCCCATGTCGGTCAGCTTCTCCGGCAGGTAGCGGTCCGTGACGTAGTCCAGGCCGTACTTGGCCAGGGCCTGCTGCTCCGACTTCTTCTTCATCTCGATCATGGCTTGTATCTCCGATACCCAGAACTCGTCTCTGAACCTGGGATCCGAAAGCTCCGCGTTAAGGGCTCCCAGATCCTTGTCCGACAGCCTGTCGGTGGGCAGGTCGTAGTTGAGTATGTCCGACGCGGTTATCCCTATGAACTGGGCCGCGGGCGTCGCCAGGTAGTCGGATATGTGGGCGGTCTTTATGGCCCCGTACGCCACCGAGGCGAATATCCTGAAGGACCAGGGGTCCCCGTCGGTGAAGACCGTCACGGGCAGGCCGGCCTCGTCGTTGAGTCTCTTTATCAGACGCCTGGTGCTCCTGGCGGGCTGTCCGCTCAGATGAACCAGTATGCAGCCGTACCTCTCGGGGAATCCGTTCTCTATCAGCCTGGCGTACATACCGCCGGTCTCTATCGCCATGACGAACCGCGCGTCCGTGCTCTCGATCTCGAAGTTGTCCTTCTCCACGTTGTAAGGTATGGCGAAACCGGTCTCGGCCACGTCGTCCACGCAGTTGAAGGACCTCATGCCCTTCTTGGTCAGGGTCCTGAAGGTCACGTCGCCGTAGACGTGGGCGCCGCTCTCCTCGGGGCGGAGCCTGAAATCCTCCCTCATGCAGCCGGACACGGTCTCCAGGTCCTCGGCGAGCAGGTTGCTCTCATCCTGGGTGTGGAACTTGGCATTGTTCCATCCCTCCGATATGTAGTACATCTCCCTCAGCGTGGATGATTTACCGCTCCGGATCATATCGTTGATGAAGTCCGCGGTGTATGCCGTGCGGAGCATCATCTGGGCCCCCTGGACGGTCTTGGCGGTCCTGGTGGTGCGCAGGTCCCCGTACCTCCAGACACCCGTCCCGGGGTCGAACTCTATGTTCTTCTTCGATCTCAGTGGAAGCTCCATCCGGGGTATCTCCCCTCCGTCGATCTGGTCGTACAGCCCTTCCACGATGGAGGTGAGGCTGTTCACGGCGGCCCTGTGTCTGTCATTCATCTCCAAGATCCTCCGCCTCCTCGGTGTCTTCCGTCTGCTCTTCCTCTTCGATATCCGTGTCGGTCTCCAGGATCTCCAGGCCCTTTATGCCCCAGTCCCCGGGCAGGCCCTCCGCCCCCATCACGATGATGGGATTGATGCCGGACACGTACACGTCCTCGGGGCTGAATGTGTCCGCGAGCTCCCCGGACAGCTCGAACGATATCTCGGCCGTGCGGGAGGGGGGCAGCGAGGATATCTCCCACGAGACCTTCCCCTCGTCGTTCATGTCGAGGAAGCGGTCATCGGTGAAAAGCGACAGGTTGACGCATTCCTTGGGCAGTTTCGCGTGCAGCCTCAGGGTGCGTTCCTGCGTCGTGTAGTTGTAAACCGTGTATAGGACGGAGACCTTCTTCTTGCCCTCCTTCTTCACACGGGAGTCGATCCAGACGACGTTCATTATCTTGCTTATGGTCCCCGTAAGGTCGGGCCGCGGCCGGTCCAGCATCTCGGACACCTTCCCGGCCATGTCGGGAAGAAGCTCCCGGACGATCCGGAACTTGGCCTCGGTCTTGCTCTTCCTCTCCATCTTGTTGAGATGTCCCTTGAGGTTCCTGGCGCAGAGCCTGAGGGCCAGGCATATCTCGTTCTGTATCTCCGGCAGGTTGGCCACGGCCTCCTTGCCTTCGGATGTGAAGGGCACCTTGGTGGAGGCTATATGCACCAGTATGATGGCGGGCCCGTAGGGTATCCCCCTGCCGCCCCTCTGCTCCAGACCGTATCTCCTCCAGTCCACGCTCTCCACGGCTTTGGTTATCGCGCAGGCGCCCTGCTGGTACAGAAGGGGGACGCGGTTGGCGAATCTCAGTATCGCGACGGGTCCGTCGGAGGGTATGTCCCCTCCGTACACTATGCCTGCCTCCACCACGAACGGGTTCCCGTTGGCCGCCTTGGGCGCACGGGTGACGGGGGTGGCATAGTAGTCGGGACGGAGCCCCTCCAGCACATGCATCAGTCCTTTCTTGATGAGGGTCTCGCCTATGGGGGAGAGGCAGTCTGTGGGCGGAGCCATGATTTTGACCGCGGCTATGGCGTCTATGATGCCCTTGCAGTCCTCCCTGGTCAGCTTGGGGGGCTTCCCTTCTCCCGAGACCCCCGCCCGGGAGAGTATCTCGTCGGCTATGCGGTCGGTTATCCTGGAGAAGTCGTTCTTCAGGAACGCCCTGACGGTCTTCTGCTGGGTGGCCGAGGCGTATTTCTGGAGGTCCCCGATCTCCATCCCCTCAGGGTGGGGTTTGATCTCCTTGGACTTCGGGGGCATGGTCTCCGTGGCCCTTTCGAACACGAAGGTCTTCCCATCCGGGTCCCGGTAGGTTATCATCGCGTGCGGGTTCACGATGGCGGTGTTCTTCAGGTACTCGAACACCGACTGCTTACCGGTGATGTAGCGTCCCTTGATGTAGTAGCGGATGCTGGTGCCGTGGTCCTTCCCTTCCCAGACGAAGGCCTCGTCGTTGGTGACGATGGGCCGGTTGGTCTTGGTGTCGATGAATATGTCCATCCGCCAGGACACGGCGTCGTCGCCCTCGATCTTGGACATTATGCGCGCCGGTCTCCCGGTCGTTATGTTACCGTACATGACGGTGGCCGAGATCCCTATCCCCTGCTGCCCGCGAGACTGCCTCAGAGCGTGGAACCTGGATCCGTAGAGGAGCCTGCCGAATACATTGGGCATCATCTTGTGGACGATGCCCGGCCCGTTGTCCTCGACGCATATGCAGAAGACCTCGTCCTCCATCCTCTCGAGGGTGACGGTTATCTCCGGGGGAATGTCGGCCTCCTCGCAGGCGTCCAGAGCGTTGTCGGTGGCCTCCTTTATGCCCATTATCAGGGACTTGGAGCGCGAATCGAAGCCCAGAATGTGCTTGTTCTTCTCGAAGAACTCCGTTACGGATATCTCCTGCTGCTTAGCGGCGAGCCTGTGCGCGATGGCGCCAGAGCTCCCGTTCCCGACCTTTCTTTCTCCCGAGTGCATCCTGGCGGGTATAGGCCGATATCCGTTATTAAGTTTGGTGGAAAGACGGGTAAAGGTTTTCGGAGTCGCGGCCGGGCGGTGCTTCAGTCCTTCTTGCCTTCATCTCCGTCTTCGCATCTGGGACATTCTACGGGACCCTCTTGGTCCTCTTCACCCTCCGCGTCATCCTCGAACTCCGACCCGCACCGGGGGCAGACCTTCGCATCGGCCGGGACCTCAGCCCCGCATTCGGAGCACTCGAAGAACTCCGCCTTCTTGGGCCTCATCTCCTCGGGCACCTCCACGTACGCCCCGCACTTCCTGCAGCACACCTCTCCCGGAAGCACGACCGTGCCGCATTCCTTGCAGCGCCCGTACCCTTTCGGGTAGAGGCGGCCTTCGGCCTCCATCTTCACCCTGGTGTTCTCGAAGCTCCTCCTCATCACGAAGGATCCGAACAGCACCACGTAGAACACCACCATGATCATGGCGATCATGTATGCGTTGCCGGAGAGGCAGAGGCCCTGTATCCCGGAATCGCTTATGGCTCCGGTGAAGTAGATCTTCGGAGTGGAGGAGCTCTCCACGACCACCGTTCCGCTGGCTTCGGCCGGCGCGGGTTCCACGACGTTGGCCAGGTATATGTACAGGGTGCCGTAGGCCACATCCGTTATGCTCCCCTTCCAGGTCTCGCCCGAAGCCCCTTCCGAGACCTTGGTGAGCGTCAGGGTGCTGTATTCCCTGTCCTGAACCGTTATGAGGCTGTAGCTGGCCCCGACTACCCTGTTGTACATGACGGTCGCCTCCTGGGTTTCCGACAGGTCGGAGGTGGTGACCGTGAACTCTATGCTGTTACCCGTCCCGTCGTAGACGGCCTCCAGGCCGGTTATGTACTCGCTCCCTCCGACGGAAGGCGTGGAGTTATCATGTATCATCGGCACCGAGAACGCGAAGGTTCCCAACGCAAGCGCCATGAGCATGAACACGACGCCGAAGACGGACATCACGCGCACGTCCTTCATGCCCATGAAGTTGGGTATCATGTACAGTATAAGCCCCACCAGCATGAATCCGCAGCATACGCCCGCCGCACCCAGTATCAGGAATGTCAATCCCAGTATGAAGGCCAGGGCCATGCCCGCCGCACCCCTCTTCTTCGGATCGATATTCATGAAAGCCTGCAGCGGTGACGTCCTCGCACTCGATGTTCCGTCCATCGGGATGCGCACGTGCTCGCCGTTATTAAACATATTGAATGCACGCGTCGCCGGACGGCCCGTCTAGGTCGCGTGCGCCGCGGTCGGCTATAAAGGATAATATACACCTTGAACATAGGCGTCGGGAGGAGGTGCGCCCACGGCTACGATCGAGGAACAGATAAAGGAGTTGGAGGAGCAGCTCTCCAACACCAAGTACAACAAGGCCACCGAAGGGCACATAGGCAAGATAAAGGCCAAGATAGCCCGTCTTTCCGCCGACGAGGAGAAGAGACGCTCCAGCAAAGGCCCCACCAAAGGCTTCTACGTCAAGAAGGCCGGTGACTCCACCGTGGCTCTGGTGGGTTTCCCCAGCGTCGGTAAGTCCACCATTCTGAACCAGCTGACCGGCGCCAAATCGGAGATCGGAGCCTACCACTTCACGACCCTGGATGTGGTCCCCGGGGTCCTGGAGTACAAGCATGCCAAGATCCAGATCCTGGATATGCCCGGGCTCATAAAGGATGCATCCCGCGGGAAGGGCAGGGGGAGGGAGGTCATAGCCGCCGCCCGCTCCTCCGACGTCATCCTGCTTGTCTGCGACGTCTTCAACCCCGACGTCTCGGTTCTGCTCAAGGAGCTCTGGAACGCCGCGATACGCCTGAACCAGAAGAAGCCGGACGTGGTCATCACGCACTCCGACCACGGCGGCATAGTCATCAAACCCACGGTCAGGCTGACCAAGATAACCGAGGAGACCGCCAAGGACATGGTGGCGGCCTACGGTCACGTCAACGCCACCGTGGTCATACGCGAGGACATAGACGTGGAGCAGATGCTGGACGTTCTGGCCGGGAACCGCGTGTACATAAAGGCCGTCATGGCCATCAACAAGGTGGACATAGCCCAGCCCGGGCAGCTGGAGAGGGCTATGTCGATGTACCCCCAGTTCAGGAAGGTCCCCGTTTCCGCCGCCACCGGCTACGGCATAGAGGATCTGAAGGAGACCCTCTACGATACCATAGACATGATACGCGTGTACCTGAAGCCCCAGGGCCAGGAGGCCGACATGGAGGTTCCGCTGATCGTCAAGCGCGGGAACGACATAGGGGCGGTCTGCGAGCAGATCCACAGGGACTTCCGCAACAACTTCAGGTACGCCATGGTATGGGGCAGGAGCGCCAAGTTCCCCGGGCAGACGGTGGGCATAGACCACGTGCTCGAGGACGAGGATGTGGTCACCATAATAGTCAGGAGATGAACCGTCCGCGGTCCGACGATATCTTTTATATCCTTTCCTTAATCACGGAACGATGATTCAGCGTCCGAGAGGCACCCGGGATTTCCTCCCCGACGAGATGGAGAGGCGCAGGCACTACGAGTCCGTCCTCAGGGATACCGCGGAGACCTTCGGTTTCCGGGAGGTCCAGACTCCTATATTCGAGGAGGCGGAGCTTTTCATCCTGAGGTCCGGGCCGAACATCCTCAACGAGCTTTACGCTTTCAAGGACAAGGGGGACCGCGACCTGGCCCTCCGCCCGGAGATGACAGCCTCGGCGATGCGCATGTTCGTCAACGGCATGAGCAACGAGCCCCGCCCCATCAAGATGTTCTATTTCGGGCAGTGCTTCAGATACGAGAGGCCCCAGAGCGGCAGGTACAGGGAGTTCTTCCAGTTCGGTGCCGAGCTCATAGGCAATGCGAACCCCGAGACGGATGCGGAGGTCATAGCCATGGCCGCCGCGCTCATCGCTTCCCTGGGTCTCGAAGGCTACAGGATACGCATAGGCCACATAGGGGTCCTCAGGCAGAAGCTCTCGCAGGCCGGAGTGCCCTCTGAGAGGACGGCGGAGGTACTTCAGAGGCTGGACAAGAAGATGTACGACGAGGCGGAGTCCATGATGAGGGGCTGCGGGGTTTCCGACGAGCAGATTGCCGAGGTGTTCCGTCTGACAGAGACCGTGGGCGGGAAGGAGGTGCTCTCCGAGGTTCCCGGCGAGGCCGGGGAGTACCTGTCCCGGGTGGTCGACATCCTGGAGGCCATGGGGGTGGCCGACATCGAGGTGGACCTCGGTGTCGTCCGCGGTCTGGATTACTACACCGGGATGGTGTTCGAGGCCGAGGCACCGTCGCTGGGAGCCGAGAAGCAGATATGCGGCGGAGGTTCCTACACTCTGTCCGAGCTGTTCGGAGGCGAGAAGGTCTTCTCCACGGGCTTCGCGATCGGTTTCGACAGGATACTCCTGGCCCTGGAGAACGAGGGGAGGACCCACTCCCCGAGGGGCCTGGACGCCTACGTCGTCACGGCCTCGGAGGACCTCCGGCTGAAGGCTTCGTCGATAGTGTCCGAGCTGCGCGGGAACGGCATACGGGCGGACATAGACCTCATGGGGCGCAAGATGTCGAAGGCCATGAAGCACGCGGCATCCTCGGGTGCCAGATACGCCGTCATACTGGGCACAAGGGAGCTCGAGACGGATTCGGTGACCGTCAGGGACCTTTCGACCGGCGAGCAGGAGCTGGTCGGCATACCCGACCTGGTCTCCCGCATGAAGGATCATCTCTGAGAGTCCAGCTCTATGTTCAGAAGGGCGTCGGCCCGGGTTATGAAGGGATCCTCGCGGCGTACGTGCCTGAAACCGACCGAGGGTATCAGGGAGGAAAGCGCGACGGCGTCCTCGTGAAGGTCCTTTATGGCCGGCGACCTGACTCTGTACTCCCCGCGCATCTGCTTCACAACGAGTTCGGAATCCATCACGAACTCCACCTCCCCGGCCTTCAGCTCCAGGGCCTTGTTGACGGCCGCGATAAGGCCGCGGTATTCGGCACGGTTGTTGGTCTGCTCGCCGAGGAACTCCGAACCCTCCCAGACGATCCTGCCGTTCTCGGTGACCACCACGGCGCACGCGGCCGGACCCGGATTCCCCCTGGCCCCTCCGTCGGAGTATATCCTGTACATGCCCGCCTCAGTATGTGAATTCCCTGATGGCCCGGTTCTCCCCGTCCACCAGGACTACCTTGGCGCGGATGGGTTCGTCGGTCAGCTCGTAGCCCATGATTATGATCTTGTCGCCCACTTCGCACAGGCGGGCGGCGGCGCCGTTCAGGGCGACTATGCCCGAACCCCTCTCGCCCTCAAAAGTGTAGGTTTCGAAACGGGTCCCGTTGTTGACGTTGGCTATATGGACCCTCTCGCCCACCCATATCCCCGCCTTATCCAAGAGGTCGGCATCTACCGTAATGCTTCCCTCGTAATCGAGACGCGTCTGAGTGACGGTGGCCCGGTGGATTTTTCCGCGGAGCATCCAACGCATGTACGCAGTCTATCATTACACTGTAAAAGAGGTTTTCGGTCTTATCGCAAATCGATATCCGTCATATGACGAAGTCACGGGACCGCCCCTACGACGCCTGCAAGCCAATCCTCCGAGGAGAGCGCGTGCTGATGCATGTAGGATCCGACGGAGTTCTTCAAGACCAATCCGTCCCTGCGGCCGTCTATCCCCTGCCCCCTGAGGACATCGAACCCGAAGACGGGGGTGCCGCGGGGGCGCACGTCCGAGTAATGGAACTCGTGGGCCCTGACCGCCATGCCCCGGAATAGCGGGTTCGCCTCGGTGCCTCTGGCGAGCACATAGGACGGGCCGTGGCGGACGTCGGTCATCATGCACTCCGCGTCGAAGACCCCTGCGCCCCGGAACACCCTCCCTGCGGCATCCGATACCGAGGAGCACATCGTCATCAGCCCGCCGCATTCCCCCATCACCGCCCTGCCCTCCGCGGAGGCGTTCCGGAGGCCTTCGAGGAAATCCCGGTTCTCCGAGATCGCGTCCATGTGGAGCTCCGGATACCCGCCGCCCAGGTAATAGAAGTCGGCGTCTGGCAGCATGTCCCCCGCCAGAGGGCTGAAGGTCCTGACGTCCATTCCCGACGCCCTCATGGCTTCGAGGTTGTCATGGTAGTAGAAGCAGTAGGCGTCGTCCAAGGGCACAGCGGCCCTCAGGCCGGAGCGCCTCCGGGCATAGGGGAACTCAGGTTCCGGATCCTCCCTCTCGAACCTCTCGCACACATCGAGCACGGAGTCGATATCCATCTGCGAGGCGAGGCCGCCCAATCCGTCGACGACATCCCAGTCCTCGGAACCCACAGCGCAGAGCCCCAGACGCCTCTCCTTCAGCCCGCCGCAGGCGTCCCGCTCTATCATCCCCAGCACGGGCACGTCCGAGCTTCCGGCGAAGGCCTCGCGCAGCTTCCTCCGGTGCTGGGGGCCGGTGACGTTGTTCAATATGACTCCGGCCACGTTGACTTCCGGGTCGAAGGCGCGGAAGCCGTTGACCATGGCCGCCGCGCTGCGCGTCAGGGAGCGGGCGTTCACCACCAGGACCACGGGGAATCCCAGCAGTTTCGCCATCTCCGCCGTGGAACCCTCCTCCCCCGTGCCGGTGAGGCCCTCGTACAGCCCCCTGACCCCCTCGACTATGCAGATGTCCGCGTCCCGGGCGGTGTGCCCCACCAGGCGCTCCACGGTACCCTTGGACATCATGAAAGTGTCCAGATTCCTGGAGGGCCTTCCGGTGGCTAGGGTGTGGTACATCGGATCGATGAAATCGGGACCGACCTTGTAGCCCTGGACCTTCATGCTCTCGGAGAGCGCGCGCATGAGGCCTGTGGTCACGGACGTCTTTCCCACGCCCGATCCGGTCCCGGATATAACGATCCCCTTCAAAACCCGTCCCTCAGCAGGTCGCGCAGAGTGTCTCCGGTCTCGGTCGGGACGATCCTGCGCGTGTTCATGACAAGGGAGTGGGAGGATATCTCCCCCACGGCGTAGCCGCACCCCATGGACAGGTAGTTCGCCAGCTGTCTGGGCTGATCCGTTACGAGGATGTCCTCCGGTCCCATGCCGGGGTACGCGTGAGGTATGCCCGCCAGAACCAGGAGGTCGGCTCCGGAGCCTTCGACAGCCCTCGTCATCCTGTCGCCCACGACCGCGTACTCGTCCAAGCCTCCGACCGTGGCATCCAGGACCACGCCTCTCGAGGACAGCTCCCTGTTTATGTCCCGGGCGTATCCCCTGATGCGGGGGAGGCCAACCGTCTCGTCGAGATTGGCCGCCAGAAAGGTGCTCCCTCCAAGGGAGTCCCTCGCCTCGTCCACGGCCGCAAGAACATCCGCGAACCTGTACGCCAGCTCCTTCTTGGCCAGCATCACGGCCGCCACTCTGCCGCCTTCGGAGAGGGTGTCGGCTATCCTCCGGGCGACCTTCAGCTTGGTGGGCCCGCTGACGGGGGACAGATAGTCCTTCCCCGCCATACCGCACCTGTGCTCCATATCCGTAGCCGCACGCAGGACGATCCTCTGACGGTTCGCCTCGGCGGGGTCCAGCAGTCCTGCCGCCTCGGCTGAGTTTATGGCGCGGACCGCACCCTCGGTGTTGTTCCCCATGCATCCGTGGCAGTCGACCGGGAACGCCTTGCAACTCAGGCCGGCTCTCCTCACGGCGGACCCCATGTCCTCCCCGATTATCATGCTGGCGCAGGTCCCGATCACAGCCATGGTATCGGGGCGGAAGCGGAATTCGGCATCCCTCAGGGTGCTGACCAGACGGTCGGAGGCTCCGAATATCAGCTCGTTCTCCCCCATGGATGTGGTCACCACCCTGACCCCCGCCTCCTCTATCATCCTGGAAGCCATGAACCCGCATCCTGCGGGCCCGTGGATGACGACCACGTCCACGTCCAGGTCCCTGAGGGTGTACAGGGCGGCCACGATGGGGTTCGGGCGAGGGTGCATGCTCAACGGAAAGCCTCCTTGACGAAACGGATCACAAGGTCGCTGTCTCCGGGAATGTCCGGTGTCCCGCCCCGCCCGTCGGAGAACACCGCCCGGACCCCGTACTCCCGTAAGATCGATCCGATGCTCTCCGCGTCCATCTTGTCGCAGACCTTCCTGCTCACGGGATCCACCGTCGCCGCCGCATTGCCCAGCGCCCCCATGCGCTCCAGGATGTCCAGGGTGTACCTTACAGAAACTGAGGATATGCCGGGGTTGCGCTCGGTCACCCTCCACACCCCGTCCTCCCGGGCGAGCTCCCCTCTGCCGGGGACCCCGCGGAAGCTCCCCAGGCCGGATGCGACCTGTTCGGCCGGTACGTCCAGGCAGTGGCAGATCTCGGCGGCCAGGTCAGCTGCGCCAACGTACTGGAGCGCCAGGAACGGGCCGTCCATGGATATCCTATGGGTGCCGTCGTATTCGAGGGTCAGCGGAAGGGGCTCCCCGATACGGGGCATGCCGGAGACCGAGACCCTCCCGCCGTAACCCGTCAGACGGTGGTTCCCGTATCCGCTCCAGAACTCAATCTCATCCGCGGGGACCACGTTCACGCTTTCGCAGAGCACCGACGCCTTGGAGTCCGAGGCCCTCCTGGTCCCTGCCGCTATGGGGTAGTCCCCGGCCAGGTTGGTTATGGCGGCGGCATCCGCCCGTCCGCTCCCTCCCAGGGAGACCTCCGCCACGGTTATGTCGTAACCGTCCGGCAGCCTCAGCAGAGAGGAGGGCGCTATGCTCATCGTCCTCTCGATAATGTGCCTCCCGCCCTCCCAGGGTCCCTGCCCGCGGGAGGTGTGGAGGAACACCCGGGACCCGTCCAGGGACAGTATGTGGGCCAGCATGTACGCGCAGCTGGTCTTCCCCTTGACGCCGGTTATCTCCACCAGCCTGCCCTTCTTCCGCATGTATCTGCCGGCGGCCTGGTGGAACGTGATGCGCTCGTCCCAGGTCGCTCCCTCCAGGAAGGAGTCGGGGCAATGGGACGGCATGGCCACCAGGTCGTAGTGCCCCGGGGGCACATCGGTACACACCTCCGCCCCCGCCCTCTCGGCGTTCCCCACGACACCGGCGTCGGCGGTATGGTAGACATCGGCGCATACGGTCCGATATCCGTCGCGGATCAGCTCCTCGGCGATGATGTCCCCTCCGTGCACAAGGTCCAGGACCAGAGCGCGCATGGTGTCACCCGTAGTAAGGGGCCGCTTTGGCGGCCATCAGGTCGGCCAGCCGCGGATCGTTCCCCACGGGCCCTGCGTAATCCACCGTCACGGTCCTTCCCTCGAACTCGATCTCCCCGGTCCTGGCGTGGGCGGCGAGCCCCAGCTTGGGCGGTACGTCGTTGACCAGATGGGCCCCCGATGATATGAAAAGGGGCAACGCTATTATGCCCTCCACTCCGTCCTCCAGCATCCCGCGGACGGTCTCCTCCACCGAGGGGGAATCCATCTCGTTATACCCTACGCGGACATCCCTGTGGCCGCGGGCCCGGAGGCCTTCCGCATGGAAGGATACGGTGTCGGTGTTGTGAGGGAGCTTGGATCCGTGCCCTATGACGATTATCCCTATGCGGCCCCCGCGCCCGAGTTCCCGTATCTTCTCGTCGAGTATGTCGGTCAGAAGCGGGTCCTTCCCCAGAGGGGTCTCGTAATGCACCGTCATCTCTCTGCCTCCCACCGTGACCTTGCCCCCCCGGGATCCCGGGGGCACGCCCAGCTTGGCGGGTATATCGCGGGTTATATGGAGGCCCGATGCGATGAAGAACGGGATGGCCACGACCTCGTCCACTCCGTCCTCGGCCATGAATCCGAGGGTGTCGTCGACCCTCGGCAGCGAGGTCTCGTTGTATCCCACGTACACGTTTTCTATGCCTTTGCCGCGGAGCAGCTCCGCCTGCATCTCAAGTACCGCGCTGTTATAGGCGAACCTGGATCCGTGCCCTATTATCATGGTGCCTGTCTTTCTCATGAATAATCCTCTTGAGTGTAATTCTGTCTGAGGCCCCCTTCCGAGGCCTCGGTCGCGGCCAGAATCTTCGCGGCCAGTGCCCTGTATGCTACAGCCTGGGGAGAATCCGGCGCTCCCTCGATGACCGTCTTTCCCGCAGCCTCGCATTCCTGGACGGTGCGGCTGCGCGGTATGCGAGACACGATCTCCGTGCCCATGCTCCCGGCGGCCCGTGAGACCAGTTCGTCCTCCCCCTGGACATCCCGCGAGTTCTGGATCAGCCCGCTCAGCCTGGCATCGCAGCCGTCCTCCCTCAGGCAGTGCACGGCCTCCGATATGTTGGCCGCTGCGTAGAGGGACATGGTCTCCCCGGAGGTGACGATGAAGACGTCCCTCGCGTACCCGTCCCTTATCGGCATGGCGAAGCCTCCGCATACAACGTCTCCGAGGACGTCGTATATGATGACGTCCGGCCGGAACGTCTCGACGGCACATCTCCTCTCCAGGGTCTCGAAGGCGACGATTATCCCCCTGCCGGCGCATCCGGTTCCCGGCCGGGGTCCCCCGCACTCGACGCACAGTACGCCCGCATACCCCTCGCTGACGATTCCGTCCAGTCCTGTTCTGCCCTCCCTGACGGAATCCAGCACGCTGGGCCCCTTCGAGCCCCCGCGCAGCAGTCTTGTCGAATCCGCCTTCGGGTCGCAGCCTATCTGCATCACCCTGTGACCCTTCTCCGCCAGGGCGGCGGACACGTTGGAGGCCACGGTGGATTTCCCTATGCCTCCCTTGCCGTAGAGGGCTACCCTTCTGATCGGCCCGTTTCCGGTAATATTATGACAATTCAAAGTAACACTATGGTCGTAAGAGGATTCTGGTATAAGTAATACGACCATGAATTCTTCGTGTTACCAGGTCTCACACATAGGTCCTGCGTCTGCTCCTGGAAAGCAGCAGATATATGAAAAGGGGGCCACCCAGGAGGGACGTCAGTATGCCCACGGGCAGAACCATAGGGGACATCGCGGTCCTGGCGACCGTGTCCGCGATCAGCATTATGGCCGCACCGAGGACCAGGGACATGGGGATCAGGGACCGGTGGTCGCTTCCCACGATCATCCTGGATATGTGGGGGCCCAGAAGTCCGACGAAAGCTATCACCCCGAATCCGGCCACCAGTATCGAGGAGAGCAGGGCCGACAGCACCAGGCCAATCATCCTGAACCTGGCCGTGCCCACGCCCACCCCCTCCGCCACCTCGTCGCCGGCGTTCATGGCGTTGAGGCTCCACCTGTTCAGCATGAAGTATATGACGATCGGCACCCCAACGAAGAAAATGGCGGCATCCCATCCCCAGTCGGCTTTGCCCAGATTCCCGAAGGTCCAGGAGACGATGGCTCCCAGCTGCGTGCTGTCGGCCATGTACTGCATCAGGGTCATCCCCGCCGTGAACATCGCGCTGATCGCCACCCCTGCCAGAACCACAGTCTCGGCGGATACTCCGGCGTACCTGCTCAGAAGCATGACCGCGCCGGTGGCCATCATGCTGAACAGGAAGGCGCATGAAGCCACGGCGTACGGGTTGTCCAGATCGATTCCGAAGGAGCTCACGGAGCCGCCCTGCAGGAATATTATAGCGAAAGCGGCTCCGAAGGCGGCGGCGTTCGAGAGCCCCAGCGTGTAAGGCGAGGCCAGGGGGTTGCGGAGGATGCACTGCATGACCACACCCGCCACGGACAGCCCGGCCCCGGCCAGGACCGCGGCGGTTATCCTGGGCATTCTGATGCCCCAGACAGTCCACCCCTCGTCGGACGCGGTGTCGAAAGTGAACAGGCATCTCATGACATCCCAGAACGGGATGTCCGTGCCTCCGAGGGAGACCGCAGACAGGACCGCGGCGGCCAGTACCGTGAAGGCGGCCAGTATCAGCAAGGTGTTCCTTCTGGTGTGCTCCGAGTACCTTTCGGCGACGGACCCCCTGCGCTCCTCCTTCTCCATCGGACCCCCATGTGGATGTGGATGAAAAGGGTTTGCGGGGCTGTTCAGAACCAGTCCGCCCGGCCGTATCCTGGCGTCTGCGCCTCCGCCACCTCTTCGCAGGTCACGTCGCTGTCCTCGAAGAACAGCCGGAGTATGCCGTCCGCCTTCTCTGAAATTTCGTAGCCGAAAACCTCCGGATACACGACGGACCCAACATAGAAGACGTTCATCAGCTGCGTCTCCCAGTTGGTGCCGTAGTACTTGTACACGAGTGTGGTGTACACATCCTCGTCCTCTATCGCCGTGATGTTACCGAGGGACCGCTTGTCCTTTTCGTAAGCCGCTTTGCTGGCGGAATAGGTCATGCAGTCCACGAACATGTAATCCGGATCGGCGGCCATGACGTCCTCCACATCGGTGTCGTAGGGCTGCTTGTTGCCGCTGGGGTTGGGGGGCATGACGTTCTCAACGCCGGCCAGGTCGAAGGCCAGATAGTTACCGGTCGTCTTGTAGAGTCCTCCCTGCATGTAATAGAACATGCCTCCGACGTAGGCGGTCCTCCTGTCCTCCTCCGGTATCCGATTCCTGTATTCCGCCAGTTCTTCCAGGAGGTCAGATATACCGTTCTTGAGCTCGTCCGCGCGCCCGGAATCGCAGAAAACCTTCCCCAGCATTTCGAACTGGGCGTTCATAGCCTCGATGTCATCCATCTCCAGATCCACGTTTATGGCGATGGTGGCGATCCTGGTCGCGGTCTGTATGCTGTTCACCACGCTCACGTCCCTCTCGGAGGTGATGATCAGGTTCGCGCCAGTGCCCCTTATGGCCTCGGTGTTGTCGTAGCTGCCCACATTCTCGATCCCGGTTATGCCGTCATAGGCCACGCGGTACGTGGCCATATAGTAGTTGGCCGTACTCCCAACCGTTCCGGCATCGTAAGCGTCCACGCCCACCACCCGATCGATGCATCCGTAGTAGCACGTCATCCTGAGCGCTCCGGCGCTCACGCATACTATCCTCAGGTCCTCCTGTGATTCCGCCGGGAGGACGACTTCCCTTCCCAGCATGTCGGTGACAGTCTCTCCGTCAGAGCCGCCGCCCTGGTTCAGGAGCATCACCGCCGCCGCACCTCCCGCACACAGGATGACCGCCGCGGCCAATATCGCGATTCCTTTGCTGTACATGTTATCACGTTTCGAGATTC
>JAAYZC010000002.1 GCA_012515075.1 Thermoplasmatales archaeon | reverse complement strand
GAGACCCGCTTGCATAGTGCCAGCATGCGGTCCGCCAACTCCCTTATCTCCCACTGGGCCCGGTTGCAGCATCTCAGGGAGAAGAAATGCACGAGCTCTCTTGCGTTCATGGTGACCGTTATGTTGGTGGTGCATCCGTTCGGAAGGACGTACCTGGCATCCTCCTGGGGTACCTTCTCGGAGAGGGCCCTGTACGCCTCCCATATCGTCCTCATGGTGCTCTCGTAGATCTCCAGGGAATCCGGGTCCGAGGACACAGTCTCCGGCACCACGAAGGTCGGGTTCTCCAGTGCGACATACCTCTGACTCTGCTGGGAGAAGGATGCTATGCGGTGCCGTACCAGCTGGTGGGTGAGCGAGCGTGACACCCCCTCGACGCTGAAGGTGAAGCTCGCGTGCTCTATGACAGAAAGATGCCCCATCCCCACGATCTTCCCCAACACGCCGTCGGAGGAACCGGGCGCCTCCCTCAGTATCTCGGCGGAGGACGATTCGGAATAGCATGACCTTCCGGCGGCCTCGCATATGCGGTCCGCATCCGGGCTGTAGGAAAGCAGTTCCACCTTCATGGATTCCCACCGCCCTCCGCCGCCTGTCCGCCCCACACCTCGTCCTTTATGTGGTGGAGGGCCTCTCTGTCCAGAAGGTCCTTCAGCCTTATCTTCTTCATTTCGCTGGACAGCCTGGCGCATATGCCCTCGACGTGGGCGTCCCCCACCACCACAACCATCCTGTCATGCCTCTCCGCAGCCTTCATGATCTGATCAGCCATGGCGGCATCCCTTTCGTCTATAAGTTTCCTCACCAGGACAGGGTATCTCCTGCGCATGGCGGCCATGTATTCGGCCTCGTTCTCGGAGAACTCCTTCTGGGTCTCCTCCACTTTCCTACGTCCCAGGATCCTGTCGCGGAACATCGACAGGGCATATCTGGACCTCTCTGCGAGAGACATCTCCTCCCAGGCCTCCGCCAGGGTGAGCTCAGCGTCCGAGTCGATGAACAGGACCTCCGCCCCCAGCATCCTGCCCGCGTTCACCGCCGCGAGCAGCTCCCCGCCCACTTCCGAGCCGTATTCCCCGGCCATCTTGGACTGGTACCTGGCGGTGCTGCGGTATATCCACGGCAGCTTCCTGCTGGGATCCTTCTCCATGCTGCCTTTACCGCTCGTGGCCTCATACCTTTTGACGTCCAACTCGACAAGGACCGCATCGGGCCAGTAGTGCCTTATGATGAAAGACACCGGCTCCCCCACACCGAACACGTGCCCGGTGCCTATTACCACTATCACGGTTCCCGTATGGGGTCCTCTGATAATAAATCGAACACCCTGCGGAAAACCCTGTAACGGGTTCATTTTAATTATCTTCAGTGTGATTGTGAATAGGAATGCCTGTGATGTGCCCATGACGTGCCTTGTGGAGGTTGAAGACGTAGTTAAGATGTACAAGGAAGTGGTGGCCCTGGACGGGGTCAGCCTGACCGTGGAGGAGGGGAAGATGACCGCCCTTCTGGGAAGCACCGGATCTGGCAAGACCACCCTTCTGAAGCTAATCAGCACATTCTCGGAGACCGATAAGGGGAAGATAAAGGTGTGCGGATACCTTATGGACTCCGGGCGGAACCCCCACATAAGGAATTCCATAGGATTCATGTTCGACCACGGGATAATGGACAGGGAGCTGACCGTGAGGGAGAACCTGGAGATACGCGCAGCCCTCTACCCCCGCAACTACGATGACGTAGGAGGCGCCGTTAAGAGGGCGGCGGAGAGGGCGGAGGCCGAAGCCTATCTGGATTACAGATACGGGAAACTGGGTGCGAAGGAGAGGAGATGCGCGGACCTGGCCCGGGCCCTTGTAGGCAATCCGCGCCTTCTGATAGTCGACGAGCCCACGGCAAGGCTGGATTCCGCCCTGAGGAGGAGGATATGGGACATCATAGTCAGACTTAGGAAGGAAGGGCTTACGATACTGGTGTCCACCCTCTACATGAAGGAGGCCTCCGACTGCGACCGCGTGGTTATACTCCATAAAGGGCGCATCGTCGCCACCGGATCGCCGAAGGAGCTGAAGGAGAGGTACAGTTCGGACAAGATAAGGTTCGTCCCCAAGGACGCAGAAGGTTTCGAGCGTATCCTGACCGGGGATCGAGTGGCATTCTCCAGATCTGGCGACACGTTCACGGTGGAGATTGCGAGCACCTTGGACGCCTTACCTCTGCTCGAAAGATACCGGGAACACATAGAGGATTTCGAGGTCAACAACGGCAACATGGACGAGGTCTTCGTCAACACCATAAGAACGGAGGGTGCGGTTTGAGAGTGTTCGGAGAGGACACGGAAGGCCTGGGCGGAAGCACCAGGCTCCAGGTCACGACCCTTACCCTCAGGAACCTCAAGGTATTCTTCAGGAACGTCAACACAGTGGCATTCTCGATGCTGGGGGCCATGATACTCATAGCCGTCTTCATCCTGTTCGGGGATTCTCTGATCGTCTACCACCAGTCCCTTTACCATATTCACGGAGTGCACCTGCTTTCCGAATGGGTCGTGGCCGGCCTGATAGGAATCGTTAGCCTGACCGCCCCCCTGGGCGCACTGAGCGTCCTTGCCAAAGACAAGGAGAACGACACCCTGGAGGATCTGCTGGTGACTCCCGTGAGTTCGATACGGATAGCCTCATCCTACGTGCTCAGCGCCATCGTTGCAGGCACCGTTTTGACATGGGCGGCCATCATACTGTGCCTGAGCTATCTTCTGGCAATGGGGGTCGCCATGCCCAACACGGATATGCTGCTGCGCCTGTTCTTGTTCTCCCTCTTCGCGGTCGTGTGCAGCTCCTTACTGATGGCTCTTATAATTGCCTTCATTAAAACATACAGCCTGTTCACATACTTCAGCCTGGTAACTAACATAATGGTCGGTCTTCTCACGGGCGCGCTCATACCCATAGGTGCCTTCGGTTCCTTGGATTTCCTGGTGAAGCTGCTTCCGAACTCTTACTTCACCATGATCTTCCGCAACCTACTCATGACGGGAGAGGAGAACGTGATAATAAGCGGGGGAACGGCAACGGTCGAACAGATAAAGGAGTTCAACCTGGAGTTCGGGTTGGACATGAGAATCGGGGACCTTCTGATAACCCGGGGGTATCCCGAGCTGGGCATAGAGAATAACCTCTACATCGTGGCCATGGCGATGATTCTGCTGACTCTGCTTCTAACCCTTTTAGGATATCTAAGGGTAAGGAAGACCCGCAAGGGCATGTACGGATAAACATAAATGCGTTCAAAGGATGGCCCGTATCATGGGTCGCAGATACGATCTCGTGGTTTTCGACATGGACGGCACGCTCACGAAGCTGAGAAGCTCCTGGTGCTGGATACATGAGAATCTGGGTGTGGATAACGAACCCGCATACCGGGCATACCTAAACGGCGAGATAGACCAGTTGGAGTTCATGCGCAGGGACATCGGGCTCTGGCTCGGCGTCAGGGGCGATCTCGGCATCACCGATGTGTACAGGATGTTCAGGGACATGCCTCTTGTAGACGGTATACAGGAGACAGTGGCCGCCCTGAGATACAATGGCATGAGGTCCGTGATAGTCAGCGGCGGCGTCGATCTCGCCGCCAAGATGCTGGCTCGGGAATTCGGCTTCGACGATTACGCCGCGGACGGGCTGGGGGCGCATCCGGACGGACGTCTGACGGGGGAGGGCATCCTCCACGTCGATCTCGCCGATAAAGGTGCGACCGTGAGGGAGTTCATGAAGAAGTACGGGACCTTCCCGGATAGGACGGTCTCCATCGGGAACTCCTACACGGACATATCCATGTTCAAGGTCTCGGGGCTCTCGATAGCCTTCAACGCCACCGATCCTTGGACGGAGGAGGCCGCCACCCACTCTGTGAGGGGCGACAACATCTCCGCCGTGCTGGAGCACATACTGGACGAGTGAGGTCACTCGTCGAAGTCCACGCTGCCGTCCACGAAGTCGTCGTCCTCTTCCAGATCCAGGACCTGATGGGTCTTCCTTCTTATCTTGCCGTACACCCTGACTATGTCACGGGCCTCCACGGAACCTCTCCTCACGAGCCTCGTACGGGCCTTTATGGCATGGACCAGACAGTCGAAGCCCTCGAACGTGAGGGTCATTCCGACCAGGAACTCGTCGTCCGGTTCGGCCTCCACCCTGACGGAGTAGGTCCTCTTGCCATCGTTGACGGAGACCTTTATGCTCAGTACGTCGTACTGCTTCACCCATATCAGCTTGATATCCTTGGCCGGCATCTTCCTGGAGCGCCTGCCGTCCGACGACTCCAGAGCGGTTATGCGGACCCTCCTGCCGTCATCCAGGAAGAATTCGTCGTCCACGGCCAGAAGGTCGTCCGACTCTATCTCGGTTGAGGCGGACTCGGTCACCGGCCCGTCGCTTATGTTCACACCGACCTTCAGTATCTCGGGGATCTGTATCGTGCCCGAGAACACCCTGCCGCACTCCTCGCAGCGGAAAGTCCCCATGAGCGTGGCCCTGCCCATCTGCCCCTTCAGGACCTCGTGGTTGGTGAAGCCTTCGCAGTCTGGACACTCGTAATAGATTATCTCCGGAACCTCTCTCATGAACAGTCACCTTATCGAGAACGGCGGGCCGTGCCCTGGGACGACCACGTCCGCGTATTTGGTTATACGTTTAATACTTTTCATCGCCAGGTCTGGATCGAGGCTGGTCCGGGGCGGCACCATCTTCTCGAAATTCTCCCTTAAGGGCAGGGCGTCCCCCGCCAGAGCGTACCTCACGTCGGCATCGACGAACACGCTCATGGACCCGGGGGTGTGGCCCGGTGTATGGATCAGACGGATCCCCTCGGCGATCTCGGCGTCCTCCTCCACCGGAACCGCCCCCGGCACCGCCCCGGCCTCCTCCGCACGCAACAGCACCCTGGCGTTGGGGAACATGTCCAGATTCTCCGTGTGATCGTAATGGCAATGGGTCAGGACCACCGTGTCCACGTCCTCCGGGAACACGCCTATCTGCCTGAAGGAGGTCTTCATAGCCGGGCGCATCTCCCGGGTGCTGGTGTCTACGACTATGCTGCGGCCGGGGGCCCGTATCAGAGTTGAGGTGGAATGGGCGAACGATATCCCGCCGTCGGCATCCCTGCCGAGGCTCCCAATCACCAGGACATCCAGGTTTATCATGCGCCCCCTACGGCGTTACGGCTAGAACTATTTGACCCCAATTAGTTAAACGGTCCCGCCTATGACGCCACGTGAGATACGATCACGCATTGTCCCTGGAACCGCATCCCGACGTGTACCCTCCTTCGGAGGACAGCATCCTGCTCGTGGAATCGCTGGAGGTCTCTCCCGGAGAGAAAGTGCTGGAGATAGGATGCGGATCGGGCGTGGTTGCCATACACTGCGCGCTCAACGGCTGCCGGGTGACGGCAGCGGACATGAACCCTGCGGCCCTGGAGAACACGACCCTCAACGCGGCCGCGAACGGGGCCCACCTGGAGGTCTTCCTCTCCGACGTGTACGACGGCGTCTGCGGGAGGTACGACACGATTGTCTTCAATCTGCCCTACCTGCCCGTGGAGGAGGAGGGCGCGCTTGCCTTGGCCTGGTCCGGAGGACCCGACGGGCTGGGTCCGCTCCCCGATCTGCTGGAGGGCGCTCCGGAGCATCTTCTGCCGGGAGGGAGGCTGGTGGTCGTGGTCTCCTCTCTGATGGACGGGCCCTCCCTGGGGGGCGCCCTGTCCGGATTCCGCGTGAGGGTTCTGGGGGAGCTCCCGCTGTTCTTCGAGAGTCTGAGGGTGCTGGAGATCAGACTATCTTCCTGATCTCCTCCGCCAGGATCTCGCTGGCCTTCCTGCCGTCGATCTTGCCTCTCAGGGCCTCCATCACGGGACCCATGAGGGGCCCGGCCGCCGCCGCGCCCTTGCTCCTGACGAATTCCTCGCGTTCCATGACAATCGAGCGTATGACGGCCTCCGCCTCACCGGCGTCGACCGCCTCCAGACCCAGTATGCCAACGGCCTCCTCCGGCGTCCTTCCGGCGGCCGCCTCCCTCAGTATCGAAGGTATCGCCTCCTTGGCGAAACGGCCGTGTCCGAGCATCCGGAATATCTCCATCACGGTCTCATCGGATACGGAATCTGGATCCGCACCGTCGCGCTCGATCTCACTGTAGGTGTTCAGGAACATCGTCGCGGCCACCTGGGCCGCGTTGAACTCCTCGGCTATGCGGACGAACAGTTCCTCCTTGCTCTGCCTTACGATCTGACGGGCCTGCTGGGCGTTTAAGCCGTGGTCCCTCATCAGGCGTCTTTCTATCTCCTCCGGGAACTCCGGAAGGTTCGCCCTTATCTCCTCCATCCTTTCCCGTGTCACGGGCGTGGGCGGAACGTCGGTCTCGGGGTACATCCTGGCGGCCCCGGGGAGGGGGCGGGAGTACTTCGTGGTGCCGTCCGGCAGGGGGTCCCTAGTCTCCTCCGGAACCCCGTCCAGGGCCTCGTTGGCCCTGTCGACGACCATCGCCAGGGCCTCGTTGGCCTTCTTCCCCCCTGCCGCGCAGATGGCGAAGGCGTCGTTCTCGCCGGTCATGCCGAGAGACTCCCTGAGTCTGTCGACCCATTCCCTCTCTATGCCGTAGTTGGGAAGCTCGTCGGAATGGAATATGCCTTTCACGCCTTTGGTGCGGGCTCTCTGAGCCATCTCCGCTCCCAACCTCAGGTTCCCTGAATCCCCGTTCATGACACCCGCGAACCCGGGTAGCCTTACGGCCATAACCCTGCCCTTGTCGGCCAGCGCCCCCTTTATGACCTTTGACTTGCAGTCCCCGAAGATGCCGGTGACGTCTACGGGCTCGAATACCGCTCTTCCGGTCCCGCGACTCTCCAGAACCTCTTTGACCTTCAGGAGCATCCTCTGTCTCCTGACCTCGTTCTCGACATAGAGGGGGAGCAGCCTCAGCTCCTGGACCCCTTTTATCTCTATGCGGGCGCCTCCCGGTATCGATATGTTGAGGTCCTCCCTTATCGTGCCTATGCCGCGTTTGACCCTCTTGGTCGCCCTGAGCAGCGTCCCTATCCTCAGGGCCACCTCCATAACCTCCTCGGGGGTCCTCATGTCCGGACCGGTGGCGACCTCTATGAGGGGTATGCCCAGCCTGTCCAGGCGGTAGGTGACCTCTCCGTCCGCGGCATCCACCTTGCGGGCCGCGTCCTCCTCCAGGCATATGGACAGGATCGATATGCTCTTCCCGTTCACCTCCACCTTCCCGTCGGTGGATACCAGGGCGGTCCTCTGGAAACCGGAGGTGTTGGAGCCGTCCACCACTATCTTCCTCATGAAGTGGACCTCATCCACCACCTGAGCGTCCATCATCGCCGAGAATGCGAGCACGGTCTCCATCGCCTCGGCGTTCACATCGTGGGGCGGCTCCTCGTCGAGGTCTACCAGGCAGCTGGACCCGCCGCAGCATTGATACCTGTACCCTAGGCCCCTCAGGAACTGAGCCAGCGCGGCCCGGTCTACCTCACCCGTCTCTCCGGTGGTGGGCCTCAGTCTCCTGTAGTAGGATCCCTCCCCCTCATCGCACAGACAGCTCTCGCATGAGCAGAAGAGCTTCTTCGTGTCGAGCTGCTGGTGTATCTCTATCCCGCATATCATCTCAGGCTGCTCAGACATCTATGGTCCTCCTGTCGCCCATCTCCCCGGCAAGGGGGGTGCGCATGATCCTCTTCGCCTCCTCGGCGTCGTGGGAGTTTGCAAGCGCCCACATAAGTTTGACGTAAGCCGTCTCGGGCAGCATGTCGGCCACGGATATCGCGCCGGCGGACAGCAGGTCCCTGCCGGTGTCATAGACGTTCATGTTGGTGCTGCCGCTGATGCACTGGGATGTCATGACGACCACGGTCCCCGCGTCGCAGGCCTCCTTTATCAACGGAACCATGTTGCCGTTCACGTGCCCGAGGCCCGAGCCGGCTATGACCACACCCCTGCTGCCCAGGATTATTTCCCTGAAAGTCTCAGGATCCATCCCGGGATAGGACTGCAGAAGGACCACTTTGCGCTCCATGGCCGTCCTGGCGACGGCTTTCCCCCGGGACACCTGGCGCCCGGGGCCAAAGTCTATGCTGCCGTCCCCGCCGATGAGAGCCGCCGGAGGGGAGTTTATGCTCCTGAAGGCATCGCGTCTGGATGTGTGCATCTTCCTGACCCTGGGTCCGATGTGCGCGGCGAAGGAATCGTCGCCGGGGGTATCGTGCATTATTACGAACACGCCCGCCCTCTCCCCGGAGGCGCAGAACCTTGCACTGGCCAGCAGATTGCTGGGGGCGTCCGAGGACGGCCTGTCCGAAGACCTCTGGGCGCCGACAAGCACCACCGGCTTGGGGACCTCCCCGAGCATGAACGAAAGGGCCGCGGCCGTGTATCCCATCGTGTCGGTGCCGTGGGGTATTACGACCCCGTCCGCGCCCCTGTTGATCTCCTCCGCCACGGCCGACGCGAGCTCCTGCCAGTGGCCCACATCCATGTTCTCGGAGAATATGGAGAAAAGCACGCGGGCCTCCATGTTGGCCACCTCCCTGATCTCGGGGACGGCGTTTATGAGGTCCGAAGCGGAGAATGCCGGATGCACAGCACCGGTCCTGTAATCGACGTAAGAGGCTATCGTGCCCCCGGTTCCTATGAGAACCAGGTTGCGGAGGCCGGCCCTGGGCTCCACAGAGGCCTCTGTCCTTTCCCGGGGGATGGGCCGCTCCAGAACCTCAATGCGGGAATCGACGTCTATCCTGACCCCCACGTTGTATCCGCTCTTCAGCTTGAGGACGATCACGTCCTCCGCGCTGAAGTCGTGATGGGGCATCAGGGTCCCCGTGTATTTCTTGCCGCCGGCCGCCACGGAAAGCTTGGCACCCTCCGTGGCGCCGATGGATCCCAATCTTTTCGATAAGGTTTCGGAATAGCTCATACTGTTCGGTTGCCTTGTAGTCGTTACTCGTTTATTGTTGTTTTGAGCGCGTGCGCGTGCGGATAATGTTTTTACCGGGGATGCGATGCGGGCTCATGCACAATGTAACCGTGGGAATGGAGTACGATGTCCTGAAAGAGAACCACAGGTTGGCCCATGCCAATTACCGTCTCCTGAAAGAGCACCACATCAAATCCGTTGATTTCATGGGCTCCATAGGCTCTGGGAAGACATCCCTGATAATCAAGCTCGCGGAGAAGCTTAGAGCCAAGGGAGTCAGGGTCTGCGCTGTGGCCGGCGACGTCACCGGAGCGGACGATTTTACCAGGATGGAGAGGTCGGGCATGGATGCCGTGAACTGCAACACGGGGAAGGAATGCCATCTCGACGCCCATATGGTGGAGCACACCCTCTCCCAGCTGGATCTGGGTCAGTACGATGTCCTGTTCATAGAGAACGTCGGCAACCTCGTGTGCCCCGCGGATTTCCCTCTGGGAACGGATTACAGGGCCGTTGTCATATCCACCACGGAGGGCGATGACATGGTCAGGAAGCACCCCGACATATTCCTGCACTCCGACGTCGCCATACTGAACAAGATGGACATAACAGAGGCCGTCGGAGTTGACCCCGCCGTCATAATGTCCGATTACGAGAGGCTCACGGGAGGCATCAAGAAGATGATGCCCTGCAGCGTGAAGACCGACCAGGGCATCGACGCGATAATGGAAGCCCTGAAGCTCTGAGGTGTCGGCATGAAGGTACTGGCAGTCGGAGGGGGCGGAAGGGAGCATGCCGCGGTGGAGGCCTTGCACAGGTCCGGGGCCGAGATATACTCCGTGATGAGGAACGCGAACCCCGGCATAACGGCCCGTTCCAAGGCCTATGCGCTGATGGACGAACGCGATACCGGGAAGGTGTGCGCCTTCGCAACCGAATGCGGCGCCGAACTCGCGTTCATAGGCCCGGAGGCCCCTCTGGAAGCGGGTCTTGCGGACGCCCTGGAGGCCGCTGGTGTGAAGTGCGCGGCCCCGACGAGGGCGGCCGCCCGGATAGAGACGTCGAAGTCGTTCATGAGGGACCTGGTGCGTAGGCACGGTATCGAGGGGAACCTGGGTTTCGCCGCTTTCGACGATCCGGAGGCGGCGGCGGAATATCTGAGGACCGTCGACCACGAAATCGTAGTCAAGCCTGTGGGTCTGACCGGCGGCAAGGGGGTCAAGGTCCAGGGGGAGCATCTGCATTCGTTCGAAGAAACGATGGAGTACGTCAGGGAGATATTCGACCTGAACATAGGCGGTGCGGGAGTCATACTCGAGGAGAGGGCGGTCGGGGAGGAATTCACCCAGATGGTCTTCTGCGATGGGAAGAGGATCGCCCCTATGCCCCTGGTCCAGGACCACAAACGGGCATACGAGGGCGATGTGGGGCCCAACACCGGAGGGATGGGCTCCTATTCTGATCACGACCATCTGCTGCCTTTCGTGACCTCGCGGGACAGGGTGGAGGCGCTGAGGATACTGTCCGACATCGTGAGGGCCATGGCCGTCGAGGGCTGTCCTTACCGCGGCCCCATGTACGGACAGTTCATGCTGACCGCCGAAGGGCCGAAGATAATCGAGATAAACGCCAGATTCGGGGATCCGGAGGCCATGAACGTGCTGCCCATACTCGAGTCCGATTTCGCCGACCTCTGCATGAGGATGGCCGAGGGCAGGCTCCACGGGGAGGTGTCATTCGCCCGCAAAGCCACTGTGTGCAAGTACGTTGTGCCGAGGGGGTACGGTGTGCGTTCCGAGGCCGGCCACGAGATTCAGGTTGACGAGGCGAGGGTTAGAGGGTCCGGTTCCGAGATCTTCTACGCCAACGTGGACATGAAAGACGGAAGATGTCTGACCGGGACATCCAGGTCCGTCGGCGTGGTCGGAATCGCCGACACCATCGAGGAGGCGGAGCGCAACTGCGAGGATGCCCTTCGCCACGTTGTATGCGATGCTGCATTCGTGCGTCACGACATCGGCAAGAGAGAGCTCGTTCAGCGCAGGGTCGACCACATGGCTGAGATCAGAAGATCCACATGACCAGAAGACTGGCCGCGAAGATAGCCTACCTGGGAGAGGACTTCTCCGGGTCGCAGAGACAGCCGGGACTCAGGACTGTCGAAGGAGAGGTTCTGAGGTGCCTGTCCCGGATCTGCCAAGCCCCGGAGGAGCATTTCGGGCTCAAGGCCGCCAGCCGCACGGACAGAGGAGTGAACGCCCTGGGCAACGTCGTGGTGTTCAGCACGGATTTCCCCGACCCCTCGGAGCTGATGAGGGCCCTCAACGCCGTATCGGAAGGTGTTTACTTCCGCGGATGGGCGGAGGTCCCCTCCGACTTCAACCCCCGTTTCGCAGACGAACGGGTATACAGATACATCCTTCCCGCCGAAGGTCTGGACGTCGCCGCGGCGAGGGACTGTGCCAGGGTGTTCCTGGGAGAACATGACTTCCGGAGTTTCTGCCGGGAGGACGGCAGGCCGACGGTCGTCTCCGTTGACGGCGCGGAGGTCTCAGAGGAGGAGGGCTTCCTGGTTCTGACCTTCCGCGCAAGGCACTATCTTTGGAACATGATAAGGAGGATCTCGGCCGCCATCGACGCCGTGGCCCGCGGGCAGGCCTCTCCGGAGGATGTCGCCGCGGCCCTGGAAGGTTCGGAATCGACATTCGGTGTCGCCAGAGCCGACGCCCTGACTCTCCAGGATATCGTGTACGGTGAAGTGCGGTTCGAAGCCGTCCGGGAGGGGACCTTCTCCGCCATGGCAGAGGAGGAGCGCTTCAGAAGCGCCCTGCGCAGCTCCTTCTTCTCATCCCTGTGAAATACTTTGAGGGACGATGCCCTCCTCATGAAGGGACTTTCCGATAACATATCCTCCGTCAACGGAAGGATGGAGGCCCTGGAGGCGGACCGCGAGAAGGCGATATCCGAATCCAGGGGCATCATAAGGAGCACAAAGCGCATAATACACAGCATACATCTGTCTGAGCCGTACGAGGATCTTCTCCGTGCCACAGAGGAGGACATGCGGAGGCTTGCCGAGAGCATCGACCCACGGATAGCCTCCTCCGGCCCCGTTCAGGACGCCATGGCGGAGCTGGCCGAGGCCAGCCTTTTCCATTCCATCATGACCGAGGGGATGCTGCCGTCCCACTCCTCCCTGGGAATAAGCCCCCAGGCATGGGTACTGGGTCTGGCTGACTGCCTGGGAGAGATGCGGAGAGCCCTTCTGGACATGCTCATGGAAGGCGATACCGAGAGGGCCGGAGCCCTTTTCTCCGAGATGGAGGAGATCTGCGGCGAGATAATGCTCTTCGACGTGCCAGACGCGATACTGCCCATAAGAAGGAAGCAGGATGTCGCCAGGGGCCTTATGGAGAAGACCAGGACGGACCTTGCGAACGCAGTCGTCATGGCGCGCGTCACATCTGAAAGGATGCGATAAAAGATGGGAGGGGGCCGGAGCCCCGATTTTATACCGATCAGCGCCTGGACCTGGGCTTGCCGTAGTTCTTAACCGGCTTGCGGAATATGTACACCAGGAGCACCAGGAGCACCAAGGCGAACACGCCCAGCGTCACGGTTACCCCGCTGTAGTCGGACTGACCGACATAGAACGGGTTCTCCTCGCCCAGGCCCTTTATCTCGCCAACCGCTTCGGCGTCCGCCACGATGGCGAAGGTGTGCTTCCCGGAGGAAGGGCCCGCCACGATCCAGTCGTAGGATATGCTGGTGGAGCCGTTGGCGGCGACCGACACGGTCGTCCTGCTGTCCTCCATCCTGACGCCGTCCACCATGAAGTAGACCACGAAGTCCTGGAGTTCAACCTTGCTGTTGTTGTTCAGGGTGGCGCCCAGGGTTATGGGCTCCACTACCTTGAGCTCCGCGTACCTGTACACGGTCTCGGAATCGTCGTCATCGGATACCGACAGAGCGATCTTGAGCGTGTACGTTCCCGCATCCGACGGGGCCGTGACCGCGATCTTCACGTTAGACCCGTTGTTCACGGTTCCCGATGAGGGGCTGACGGCGTTGCTCTGCGCGCTGCCGTTGCCGTCAAGCAGGGAGGCCGTGTACTCGAAGCTCTTGGTCGCATCGTAGTCGCCGTCGTAGGCCGACAGCTCGTATGTGACCGTGCCGTCCACTTCGCATACGAACTTCTCGCCTTCGATCTCGACGTGCACGGCATCCGAGGATGCGTCAGATACCAGGCATACGCCCAGAAGACCCACTGTCAACAGTACTGCCATTATCGCGGTTACTTTCTGCGTGTGAACACCCCCCTTCTCATTCCGAGCCAGACAACCATCATCAGCAGGATCACCGCTATCGCCAGGATCGCCCAGAACACCGCGGGTATGGATCCGGGGTCCAGATGGACGTTCTCGCCGGAGACGGATGGGTCCCCGACGTTCATCTCGGTCGCGGAGGCAGTGAGATTGGCCGTCGCGATGTTCCCGGAAATGGACACGTTGCTGCTGGACGTCACGACCCCTAGAGGCCTGTCGCTTCCGTCGTAGACGGAGACGGACGCCTGCACGGATGGGACTTCATGGGACTCGCCGGTCTTGGACATCAGCTTGATGTACACCGTGGCCTCCGAGTATCCTGCCACAGGGAACCTGTGGCCACTGTCCGCTTCGACTATGGTCTTCCCGTCCCCGTCCATCAGCACGAAGTACCATCCTGCCAGCTGGGATCCGTTAAGGATGCTCACCGTGAAGTACTTGGTGTAGTTGTCGCTGTTGGTGACGGTCAGGGCGTACATGTACTCGAATCCGTTGATCGAGTCCGAGGACGCGTCCTGGCCGAGGGAGGAGTCCACGCCGGTGGATGTGGCCCCCGAGGAGACCATGCCGGAGGAGTCCGCCGTAAGCGTCTGTATTGTGGTGCCGTTAACGTTGGATATCGACACAGACAGAGAATCGCTCCCCTGGGCCGTCTTGGACGGGTCGTAAGCCGCGACAGCGTTCACCGTCACGGATCCGGATGCGGGTATGGTGACCGTCTTGACCTCTGAACCGGACAGATAGAAGTCTATGTCCAACCATGCGGAGCCGCCGACAAGGACCACGGTCTGGGCCTTGGCCAGGTTGTTGGTCACGGTGAAGGAGAACGAAGCCGATCCTCCCTGGAACACTGCACTGCCGGTGTTGGTCGCATAGGCGTCGTACATCTTCGCCACGTCCACCTCGACCGTCTGCACCGCGACGCCTGTGGCGTCGTTAAGGGTAACCGACAGATTCGAAGACCCGGCGGCTGTTCCCTCGGTGTAGACCGCGTTGGACACGGTTATCGTGCCGCTTCCCCTGGCGGGGACCGTCACGGATGCTGCGGAGAACGTTATGCTCTCCCATGCCGAGCCGGCCTCGGGCACCAGGGTCACGGCCTTCCCGGATGTGTTGGAAACGTTCACCGTGAAGGACACCGTGCGGGAGGACGTGTTTGCGGAGGTCACCGTGGCCGAGGCGCTTATGCCGCTGCCTACGGAGCTGAGGTTCAGCACCGAACCGTCCGAGAGGCCCGAAGATTGGACCGTGGAGGTTCTGATGTAATGATACACCTTGCCGTCGACCGTCTGCGAGACGGAGGCCGTGAAGGTCATCTCCGCCGAGGATGCCAGCGAAGGCAGCTTGGCATTGAACACGCCGTCGGCCACATCGAACACCACCGTGGTGGATCCGTATGTAACGGACAGCGTGCCCGTGGATGTGACCCCCACGAACCCGGTGACGGTAATGGGCGCGTACTTGGTGCCGACCGTCAGGGTCTGGTCGCCGCTGGCGCTCTTCAGGGAGGCGTATGCTATGTTGTCAGAGCCGTCAGTGACCGCGAACACGTAGTCGTATCCGTCCTGAAGGTACCATATGTTCCCGTCATCCTTGTCCTGGATGTACTTGCCCTCGGAGGTCACCTCTACCTCGTCGGAGGAGGATGCTCCGGAGAGGGTCACCTTGCTCATGCCTATGGTGTCTATCGAGAGAGTGATGTCCTTCCCGGGGTAGATGTACACCGTGCCCTCGTAGTAGTATCCCGAGGAAGCCTTCACTACGGCTGTGTACTGGCCGGGGGCCACCTTGACCCCCGCGGAGGTCACCGTGACTTCCTCGAGGACGCTGCTGTAGGGCTCCAGGGTCACTTCGTAAGGGCCCGGGCTCTTTACAGTGACCTCCTTCGCCGTTGCGGAGAAGGTGTTGCTGCTGGAGGACGAACCCGCGGATATCTCCTTGCTCTTGGCCTCCATGGTAAGGTAGGAGCTGTCCATGGCGGCGACGTTTATCGTGCAGGAGCTTCCGCTCGGTATGTAGACGACCGCCTTTCCGCTGGAATCGGTGATCCAGGACAGGCTGAACGTCTCCGTTCCCACCACGATGGCGTCTATATCGACCTGAAGGTACGCAAGTCCCTTGGTCGTGCCGGACGACATGTAGGTCTTGTAGTTGAGTATGGTGGTTATCGTGCGTGACTCCGACATCTCGACATCGCCGAGATCTAGATCCGTTGTACCCACCGTGATCGTCTTCAAAATCGCCGAGTAGGACCCGTCGTAGGCGTACATCGTGTATGTTCCCGAGGGGAGCATCGTGGCGAAATCCCCTCCGTCGGACTCGGCGAAGATCGTCTTCCCGTCGGAGGATGTGAAGTACACGGAGCCGTCCGTCGGGTTTCCGCTTCTGTTCTTAAGAACCCCGGACACATCGTACAGCACCGAGCCGGAGCTCAGGGAGACCGTGGACGAAGCGCCCGAGTACTGGAAGGTCGTCCAGTATACCTTGGAGGATCCGGAGTCGCTGCCGTCGGTTGCGTACACGGTGTAGGTGTATCCGTTGCCCTGGCCGGCTCCCACGGAGACCGGGAGTGTCAGGGTAACCGACTTCGCGGACCCGGTGTTGGCCGACACGGTGATGCCGGGGGCGCTCACCACGACCGTCATGTTGGACATGGGCGTGTTGACGGTGACGGTGTTCGGGCCGTAAACGGTCAGGCTGGCCGTCTTGGATCCTCCGGAGGCCACAGTCACCGAGGTTGAATACACGGAGACGATGCCGTCGCCGGTGCTCAGGGTGAACGTCCCGGGGACTACCTGAATCACGGCCTTGCCGTCCGAACCTATCTGCGCCTCGTACTGGGCGCCGTTGGAGGTGTTGGTCGCGATCACGGTACCGGACGTCACACTCTGGCCCATGCCGTCGGTGACGGTCACGGTTATCTTGCCGGTGCTGACCGGAACCTCGATGCCCGCGTTGGCGCCCTCGAAGGTCCTGTAGGTGGAGGATGCCAGGATTATGCCGTCGGACTTCGCCACAGTTATGGTGTACTGGTCGGGCATCACGCCGGAGAAGGCGAAGTATCCCTCGGTGGTCGTGGTGGTGGCCGTGTATCCGGTCACGGAGCCCTCTATCTTCACGGTTAGAGGCTCGGACCCGGTGGCATAGGCCGAATCGTTGAGGGTGACACTGCCCGACATGCCTATGGAGCCGATGGTGAACGTCAGCCCGGGCGTGGAGGACGTGGGCTCATCCAGCGTCTTTATCTCCCTGCCCCCGGTCGTGCTGGAGGTCCCTATGGAGTACACCAGCTTGTAGCTCACTCCGGTGTTGCTTATGGATACCTCGTACCTGCCTTGTGAGTCGGTGTAGGCCGTGCAGCGCTGGACATAGCTGTCGACGATTCCGTCGCCGTTGTAGTCTATGGCTTCGTGCACCGCGACCTGTATGCCCTCGGCGGGGACCGTGGATGTGCCGTTGTTGTAGCTTATCTTCCCGGTGAGACTGTTCATCTGGTTGCTGCTCTTGTACTCCAGCATAACAGTGCCGGCTATGTAGTTGATCAAACCGCCCTGGGACTCCTGCAGCGACATGGCCTCGTATGCGTCCATGTCTACCCATCCGTCCGAGGACAGGGTCGCATCCCCGTCCTCGTTGTACATGACATGCCAGTAGACCACTGCGTAGTTGCTGAGGCCGTACCCGGGCACGGCTTTGTAGGTGCCGTCGCTGAGAGCGAGGCTGCTCAGATAGGATATTCCCGAGGACACGCCCGCATCGGACGGGGACATGCCTATCAGGGCCCTCCAGTACATGGATTCGTACATGGGGTCAGTGTAGGAGCAGTAGTACGGCGAGTAGGAGGAGTAGGAGTAGAACTCTCCGGGGGATCCCAGAGAAGCACCGCTTGAAAGGGTGGTGTAGGTCACGGCGTAATCGTTGAGGTATGCCAGGGTCATGAAGTAGGAGCCGTCTCCGTAGTAGAGGGGCATCATGGACCCGTCGACCGCTACGTAGTTGATCTGCTTGCCCACCGAGGAGCAGACCTTGTCGTAGAACTTGTTGACATCCGTCTCGGAGAGGGAGGATGTCAGGTACTCCACCGTGGCCAAATATGTCGCGTTCTCGTCGGTCAGGTTCTGGGATACCTTGCCGTAAACGTCGGGGCTCCCGAGGACCAGGGACTTCGTGGAGGCCGGGTCGTTGAAGAACCCTGCCACGGCATCGACGTCCAGACCGAACTCCTGCAGAATCGACTGGAATGTGTAGATGTCTTCGGACATCATCAGGCGGACCGCCATGGCGGCGGTTGCGCCGGCGCTTCCTTCCGCCAGCAGTATGTTGGAGGCGGCCGAGGCCCCTCCTCCGTTGGAATCCGTCACGGACAGGAAACCCCCTTTGTTGACCGCGTCGTAGCTGTAGTCGATCCATGTCACCAAGGCTCCGGCCTTGGTCTCGGAGGAGTAGGCCTCCCAGAGGTTGTTGATGTTGTTGGAGGCGTCCGTGTCCACGTAGTAACCGGATGCACCGAAGATGTTGCTGCCGTAATTCGCCTTCTCGTTGCTGGAGATGCTTGCGTCCACGGCGTATATCGCCGCGGGCATCGCCACCAGGAACACCGCCACCAGGACGGTGATCAGAGGCGCGGGTTTCAGGATCCTCTTCCAGACGCTGCGGATGTCCGCCCCCTTGAAGCTGGCGAAGTATCCCCTGGTGTCGGACTTGTCCAGGATCCAGACTATGAGAGCGGCCCCCCCTACAGCGTACATCGGCGCCGCCAGGAATGCCACCGACCTGGAGGCCCAGGTCAGGATCACGAGCGAGAGTGTCCAGAACAGGATGAAGGTGTATGCCCGGGAGTCCATGTTGCGAGGGTACCTGTACGCCATGTAGAGGAACATCACCATGGGGAACCAGAACACGGCCCATCCGAAGAATATGGCCAGCTCCGACAGTGTGTTTCCTGCCGAGGACGCCACCATGGAGGAGAAGATCGGGTTCTCGTAGAAGTCGTTCCCCGAGACCATCGCTCCGAACAGGTCGGGGGCCGCGAAGAACATCACAGCGAAGAACGCTATAACGGCCAGGGCCAGGGCCGGCAGGGTGAGAGTCCATGGCCTGTCGGACAGGGCGGCATAGGCCATGCAGAGGGCCGCGGACAGGACTGAGACCAGGAAGGGACCGGAGAAGACCGCATCCCAGAGGCCCGCGGGTATGTAGTAGCAGGCCGCGATGAGAACGCCGATCATGAGCACCATGGAATACATCACGGTCACGGTCGAGAAGTCCTTGGACCTGAAACGGTCGAGAACGGCCTGGGAGGCCATGAGGGCCACGAGCACGAGGACCACGGCGTAGAAACCGTTCCACGAGAGAGCCAGAAGGCCGAAGGTTATGCCGGATGCCAGCACGTACACCAGAGTGACCCTGTTGTCCAGTACGGACCTGAACCCTTTCAGGTCCGCCGAGTCGAGGGATTTGACCGCCCTGACAAGGAAGTAGGACATGAGCACGAACAGGAACCCGTAGAGTGCGGCCTCCGTGCCGTTGGAGAACACCGTGCTTATTATCGTTATCGGGAACAGAGCGTAGAGCAACGCGGCCAGGATGCCGGCCTTCTTGCTGAAAACCTCTTTCCCCAGGAAGTAAACGAACACGCAGGTCACAGAACCGACTATCGGACCGAACCAAGCCAGAGCCCCGGAGCTGGCCGTTGCTGCGGAGACGCCTGTGGATGCTGCGATCCACGCGAAGAAGGCAACTATGAGATCCAGCATGGGCGGTGTCGTGTTGAGCCCGTCGAAGGGATAGTTGACGCTGGGGTCCAGCACTATGAACTGACCCTTGGTTATCAGGGTCTCTATCACATGCAGGTGATATGCCGCACTCGAGCCGCCGGAAAGAGCGTAGTCGCTGCCGGCGGATATGCCGTATGCGTAGAACACCCTCAGGAGGAGGGCGAAGAGGACTATCGCACACAGCACGAGGATCGAGCGCTTGTTGTTCTTCAACCATCCCGTACCGTCGCCCGATGGGCGATTTGACCTCTCTTTGAGAGAGGCGGCTGTCGTAGTCTCGAATTTGCGCATTCTAGAATCTCCGCTTCTGAATGGCGGTTCATGTTTACGACCGTATTTATAGATTTACGGACGTGCGCGTCACTTTATAACTGACGGGGTTACAGGGCCCCCCGGGACGCCGTGGATATCTCCCTGGCAAAGGACGCGGCGGATCCCTCCGGATCCTCCGAGCCGTATATGGCGCGACCGACTATCACGTAGTCCGCGCCGGCCGATACTGCCGCGGCGGCACTGCCCCCCTGGGCGCCGGCGCCAGGAGATAGGATCTTCAAATCGCCTACCAGGGACCTCACGGCCGCGATCCTCTCTGGACGGGTGGCAGGGGCTATGAACCCCGCGACCCCGCACTCCACGCCCATGGCGGCCATCTCCTCGGCGTGGGCCGAGGTGAAGGTACTGCCTCCGGGGTGGCTCATCTCCGTCACGGCATATATGTCGGCGTCCCCGGCCGCAGCAACCGCGGTCTCCAGGGAGTCCCTGCCGGTGAACGCGTGCACTATGACCGCCGAGGCCCCCCTCGAAACGGACTGCTCCACGATGAGGCGCACGGTGTTCGGTATGTCCGCGACCTTGAAATCGCATATGACATCGGATATGCCCGCGAGCTCGGATATCATGCCGGGTCCCGCCGACAGGACAAGCGGCCAATTTATCTTTACGGCGTCGACGTACGGGGAAACAGCCTCCGCGACGGAAATGGCCCTTCCCCTGTCGGTCTCGTCCAAAGCCAATATCAAACGGGTTCTCCTCTTCATGTGCTCCCATTACGAACTCTGCGAGGGTTATTAAAACATCGCACCGATTGCGACGGGATGTCCCTGAAGAGATTGGAGTGCGGCTCCGCGGCCAACGGACCTCTGGCCGAAGGATGTGAACATTGCATGGAGGGAGCCAAGATGGTCCTCCTGATCACTGGCAAGTGCGATACGGGCTGCTTCTACTGCCCGGTGTCCTTCGAGAAGAAGGGCCTGGACGTCATTTACGCCAACGAAAAGCGGGTTTTCGACATGGAGGGAATCTTCGGGGAGGCCGTGTCCATGGATGCAACTGGGACCGGCATCACGGGAGGGGACCCCCTCGAGGAATGCGAAAGGACGGCCCGGGCCATAGAGGGGCTCAAGGGAAGATTCGGCAAGGGGCACCACATACATCTCTACACCTCCACCATGGATCCGGTCAAGGTCCGGACCCTGGCCGAGGCCGGGCTGGACGAGATACGCTTCCACCCTCCCGTGCGCATGTGGACCCGCATGGAGGAGACCGCGCTGAAGGATATCGTGGGCATCCCGGGGCTCGATGTTGGTCTTGAGGTCCCGGCCCTGCCCGACCGCGAGCGGGAGCTGGACGCTCTCCTCGTATACGCGGAATCCGTCGGGGTGCGCTTCGTGAACCTTAACGAACTGGAATTCTCCGAGAGCAACTGGGACATGATGGGTGACATGGGATACGGTCTGAAGGACGAGTTGTCTTCGGCCGTCGAGGGATCGGAGGGCTTGGCGCTGAGGCTCATCAAGAGGCACAGGCGGCTCCCGGTCCATTTCTGCTCGTCCTCCTTCAAGGACGGGGTGCAGCTGAGGAGGAGGCTCATACGCCGGGCCAATCACATCGCCAGGGACTACGACATCGTGACCGAGGACGGAACGCTGCTCAAAGGCGTGCTCTACGCGGAAGACCTCGCCGCCGCCGAGGCCCTGCTCTCGGTGTCGTACGATGTGCCCGCCGGACTCATGCACGCGGACCCCGACAGGAAACGCCTGGAGGTTGCCTCCTGGGTGCTGGAGAGGCTGGCCGCCGAACTCCCCTACGAGTGCTTCATAGTCGAGGAATACCCCACCGCTGACAGGCTAGAAGTGGAACGCATGCCCCTCCGCCGAAGAGATGTGTTAAAAACGGGTTAAGGGGTTTGGGATCTCGCTGACGCGACGATCGTCGGGGGTCTCACGATCAGTCCACGCTTATGCTCTGTATCTCATGGTGCCTGTTAACGATGTCCCTGGCTATGCGCAGATTCTTTCCCGCCTTGCCGATGGCCCGCCCTTTTAGTTTGGGATCCACCGTGACCGTGGCGTGGGTTATGTTCCCGCGCTGCTCGATCTCGACCTTCTGAGGACTGTAGATGTGGAAAACGTTCTTCACGAACTGCTCCGGATCTTCGGAGTACTCCACAACCTGGATGTTCTTCCCTGTCTTATCCTTGAGCTTTATCACATGCTCGCCTTTTTTACCCACGGCTATGTTCCCCTGTCCCTTCTCGACCACGAACACGAGTTTCTCCTCGGTGTCCATGCAGTCGATCACGTTGGCCTTGGTCACGGCCTCGAACAGCGAGATGTACCTAAGGGTATCCTCGGTAAGTACGATATCGGCGGACATGTTCCTCACAGCGTTAAGATGTTGGAGGTACCTTTGTCGATGACCGCGAGGGCGGAGACCGAGAAGGGCTTACCGCAGAGGGCTCCCAACTCCATGTTGTTTCCCTCGTAGACGTGGACCTTCACATCGACATCGATGCTCTTGAGCAGTTCGCTGGGGCAGTTCCTGGCCAGTATGACCATCTGCGCCTTGCCGGCTTTGACTGCTTTCTCTGTCTGGTCGACCCCGAACTCCACCTTTCCCGTGGTTATCGCGGCTTTTAATGCTCTGCTTATGTCTATCATTCTTCATCCCCCTTCTTCTTGGGTGTGTAAACAAGGTTTACGGCGCCGGTTCCCAGTGTCACCGGCTGTCCGACTATGATGTTTTCCGTCACTCCTTCGAGGCTGTCCACCTCTCCGATCATGGCGGCATGCAACAGGTGCGCGGCGGTGATCTCGAACGCCGCCCTTGCGAGCACGCTCGATTTCTTGCCGGACACGCCGTGCCTTCCTATGGCCTTCACATAACCGTCGTTGGTCATGAGGTCCGCCACCAGCATGATGTGTCTTATGTCCACGTCGAGACCTGCCTCTCCGAGGGTTCCCATGGCCTCGTGTATTATGGCGTTCCTAGCCGCCTCTATCCCCAGGACGTCGGCGACCTCCAGTATGCTGTTGGTCATTATCCTGTTGGAATCCACGCCCTCGACCTTCAGGACCTCTTTGAGATTGCTCCCTTCGGTGACTATCCTCCACTCTCCCTCGTTCTTGCTGAGGACCGCCCTGAAGATGCCGTCCAGGCCCTTTATCTTGGCGTTCTTCGCCGTGTCGTAGAGTATCTGGAGTTTCTTGTACGAAGGTTCGTCGGACGTGACGACCACGTCGAATCCCGATATCTCCACGAGACCGCGCAGGGCCTTGATCCTGTTCAGCCTGTCCTGTATCTCCTCGATCTTTATCCCGCGGGAATCCATCTTGCGGAGGTCCGGGGTTATGACGAGCCTCATGTTAGTTATATCCGTCTCTATGGACGCTATGTCCAGCAGGGTCGTCATCTCGATCTCGGAGGCAACACGGCGTGCGACGCTCTCGTCCTCGGCGGCGATTCCGACCAGCGGTATGTTCATCGAGGGCGTGCTCGGCACGCGCCTGGCATCCACGATCTCGATCAGCCTGGGCAGACCCTGTGTGACGTTTATGTTCGCCACACCCGCGTAGTGGAAGGTACGCATGTTCATCTGCGTACCCGGCTCCCCTATCGACTGGGCGGCCATGACCCCCGCAGACTCGTTACGGTCCATCAGGTGGCCGGTGTACATCCGGGCGGCGACCTGGACGATCCTTCTGCAGGTGTCGTCGTCCAGATCCGCCCCGCTTATGCGGGCCGCTATGTCTACCAGGATCTTCATGGGGAGCTCGACGTCCTCGGAGTCTGCTATCTCCCTGAGCCTTACCTCGTCCTCTGAATAGACATGGGGGTTTGATATCTCCTCCATGGGTTGCAGGGGGGCCATATCCTCGATCTCCTTCCTCGCCTTGGCGGGGGAGGATTTGGAAGGGCGCTTGCCGATCTTGGAGAGGACAGACTGTGCCTCCTCCTCCGTCAGGCCCACTCCCACGAGCTCCTCTACGGGCGCCTGGCCTATCGAGGTCAGTGTGTTGTAGCGGGTCAGAAGGAGGGCGGAGGTCTCTTCGCTTATCCCCCTGTTGACGAGCGCCTTCATCGTGTCTTTCTTAGCCATATCACTCGCCTCCTGCGTCGTAATCTGTCTCTATGTCGTCGAATTCGCCCTCTTCCTCCTCGACGAATTCCATCTCGTCCTTCTCGCGGGCGCCGTAGTCCTCCCCTTCGTCCTTGTCCTCTATATGTAGGAGCATGTCGGCATCGTCTCCGAGCACCTCGGCGAACAGGTCGTCCAGGTCTATCGCCTTGCCCCTCACGGTTCTGGAGGGGTCTACGCCGTCCTCGCCGTATTTGAACTGTACGACGGTTCCCACGGTGTTCCTTACAGTGCCGTCGGAGGTTAGCTTCAGATCCTCCAGTGCGGACACCAGCCTCCTCTGCATGTAACCGGATCTGGACGTCCTCACCGCGGTGTCGACGAGTCCTTCCCTTCCTCCCATGGAGTGGAAGAAGAACTCGGTGGGCGACAGCCCGGTTTTGTAGGAATTGGAGCAGAATCCCCTGGCGTATGCACCCAGGTCCCCCTTGTGGAAGTGGGGAAGCGTCCTGTTCCAGTACCCTCTGGCCAGCCTTTCACCGCGGACAGCCTGCTGGCCCACGCATCCTGCCATCTGGGACAGGTTAAGCATGGAGCCGCGCGCGCCTGCCCTGGCCATTATGACCGCGGGGTTCGCCATGCCGAGGTGCTTGCCTGCGACGCGTCCCGCTTCGTCACGGGCCTGACCCAGGACGCGCATGATCTCGACCTCCAGGGTCTCCCTGAGCGAGCGTCCGGGCATCTGGTCCAGCGTGCCGTCCTGGTAGGACTCCACGAGCTGCGACACCTTAGATATGCATTCCTGGTTGTAGTTGGAGATCTGGAGGGCCGCCTCCGGGGGTATGTCCTCGTCGTCGATACCGGTGCTGAACCCGTGGTTCATGAGAGCGCCGATGGACAGCCTGGTGACCTCGTTTATGAACCTGCAGGCCCGGTCGGACCCGTAGTCGCGGGCAATGCGGTCCAGTATCTTCCCCTTGGAGTTGCCTATGCCCTTGACGTCTATGGTCCCGCACAGGAGCCTGCCCCCGCGTATCTTGACGTAGGCGTCGTACTCGCACTGCTCCTTCTTGCACACCTTGCAGTTCTGGCATATGTTGGCCTTGAAGGTCGTGCGGAAGTCATCCGGGAGGACCATGGAGAACAGCTGCTTACCGGACCAGTGCTCGCCGCCGTCGCCGTCTTTCAGAGGCTCGGGTATCTCGATATCGGGTATCTTGGACAGGATGTTCGTCGTCTGCTCCAGGTCGAATGAGGGGTTGTTGTGCGTAAGGAAGTAGGCTCCGGTTATGTAGTCATGTATGGCTCCGATGATCGGCCCCCCGTATCTGGGGGAGAGGATGTTCTCTTGGACCTGCATGAGTATGCGCGCCTCGGCGCGAGCCTCGTCGGACTGCAGCACGTGAAGGTTCATCTCGTCGCCGTCGAAATCCGCATTGTATGGGGGGCAGACGCACAGGTTGAACCTGAAGGTGCGGCCGTCCATTATTCTGACGCGGTGGGCCATCATGGACATCCTGTGCAGCGAGGGCTGCCTGTTGAAGAGGACGACGTCGCCGTCGACCAGCTGCCTCTCGATGCTGTAATCCACCTCGATGGCCTCCGCCACGTCCGCGGCGTTGCGGTCGGTAACCCTTATCCTCCTTCCGTCGGAGCGTATCACGTAGTTGACACCGGGCACGTAGGGGCCGTCCTCCAGGGGCTCGGGCCCGCGGGAGACCATGACCTTTATGGCCTCGATGTTGTGCTCGTTCACATGCACGGGCACGGTGAGCTCCCTGGCGGCGGCGACCGGCACGCCCACCTCGTTGATGGACAGCAGCGGGTCGGGGGATATCACGGTACGGGCGGAGAAGTTCACGCGCTTTCCGGAAAGGTTCGACCTGAAACGGCCCTCCTTCCCCTTCAGCCTCTGGGCCAGTGTCTTCAGCGGGCGTCCGGACCTGTGCCTCGCAGGGGGTATGCCGGACGTCTGGTTGTCGAAATACGTTGTTATATGGTACTGCAGGAGCTCCCAGAGATCCTCCACTATGAGCTGTGGGGCTCCGGCGTCGCGGTTCTCCCTGAGCCTCTGGTTGATCCTGAGCACGTCCACCAGCTTGTGGGTCAGGTCGTCCTCGGATCTGTCTCCGGAGTCCAGGGTGATCGAGGGACGCACGGTTACAGGCGGTACCGCCAGCGCCGTCAGCACCATCCACTCGGGCCTGCATGTGGAGGGGTCCATTCCCAGGGCCATCAGGTCCTCGTCGGGTATCCTCTCCAGCCTCTCGCGGACCTCTTTGGGCGTCAGCTTGTGGTTGTCGTCGACCTCCCTGAAGGTCGTGGGCTTGTCGAGCTTTATCTTTATCTGCTCGGTGCCGCAGTAGGGGCAGATGCCCTTGTTTGAGGCGTCCTTGGCCGTCTCCTTGGAGAAGTTCTTGACATCTATGGTGTCGCCGCCGAGCTCCTCCATGCGCTCCATGCTATCCAGACGGGCCTGTATCTGGTCCGGGGAGAGCATAAGCCTGCCGCACTGGCGGCAGGTGCTCTCCAGCATCAGCTTTATGTCCTTTATGAAACCCACGTGTATGACGGGCAACGCCAGGTCTATGTGCCCGAAGTGCCCGGGACACTCGTCCACCTTGCATCCGCAGGTCTTGCAGCGGAGTCCGGGCTCTATGACACCCATGTGCAGATCCATGAGACCCATCTCTATGGGGTAGCCCTCGTCGTCGTAGGTGTCGGCCGTTATGACCTTCGTGGCCGACATCTTCCTGATCTCCTCCGGGGAGACACAGGAGAACTTTATCGATCCGATCCTCTTGGTAATTCCGCGCATCATCTTAAGTCCTCCAGCTGAAGCCTCATAGCGACACCCAGCGACAGCAGCTCGTCCATGAGGAGCTTGAAGGCGTAAGATGTCTGAACCAGGTAGATGCTGGTGTTGTTCTTGCATACCGGGCAGTAAAGGGAGCCGTGCCTGTCCATTATGGCTATGTGTCCGCACTTGGGGTTCCCGCAGATGTACTGCTGGGTGCCGTCGGACTCGTCCAGCAGGCGGTCCTTGATGACCATGGCCGCGCCGTGTCCTATGAGGCAGTCGCGCTCCATCTCCCCGAACCTGAGACCTCCCTGTCTCGAGCGTCCCTCGGTGGGCTGCCTGGTGAGAATCTGCACGGGACCGCGGGAACGGACATGCATCTTTCCGCTGACCATGTGGTGCAGCTTCTCGTAGAATATGACCCCTGTGTAGATATCGGTCTGGATCATGCGCCCGGTCCTTCCGTCGTACATGACCTCCTTCCCGGTGTTCTTGAACCCGTTCCTCACGAGACCGTCGCGTATGGACTCCTCCCTCTCTCCGGAGAAGGCGGTGCCGTCTATTACACGACCCTCCATGGACCCGACCTTGCCGGCTATCATCTCCAGGACGTGTCCGATGGTCATACGGGAGGGTATTCCGTGGGGGTTGACGACCAGGTCGGGGGTGATTCCGTCCTCGGTGAAGGGCATGTCGCACTGATCCACGAGACGTCCCACGACCCCTTTCTGTCCGAATCTGGAGCAGAACTTGTCCCCCAGCTCGGGTATCCTCTCGTCCCTTATCTTCACCCTCACGAGCCGTGATCCGTTCTCGGACTCCGTGACCATGACGGAGTCCACGAATCCCCTCTCCCCGGGCCTGACGGTTATGGAGGTCTCCCTCCTCTTCTGAGGCGTGAGGAAGTCGGTCTCCTCCTCCAGGAAACGGGGCGGCGAGGTCTTGCCTATGAGCACGTCGCTTCCCGTGACCTCGGACTCCGGGGCGATCAGACCGTCCTCGCCGAGGGATGCGTACGCCAGGTCGGCGCGGGCACCCATTACGTCCGGCGAGGGTATCTCGAAGTGGTCCTCCTGACCGCCGGGATAGCGGCGCTCCTCCGACCTGTAGGATCTGAGGAACGAGGATCTGCCCAGCCCTCTCTGGACGGAGCTCTTGTTCATGACCAGGGCATCCTCTATGTTGTATCCGTGGTAGGAGAGGACCGCTATGCAGAAGTTCTGTCCCGCGGGGCGGTGCTTGTATCCCATGAACTCCATGGTCTGGGTCTGCACCATGGGGACCTGGGGGTAGTGCAGCAGGTGTCCACGGGTGTCCGGTCTTATGCGGTAGTTCGAGGCGGGTATCCCCAGGGCCTGTTTGGCCATCCCCGCGCCCATCGTCACACGGGGGGCGGAATTGTGCTCGGGATAGGGGACTATGCCTGAAGCCACGCCGAGGATCACCATGGGATCGACCTCCATATGTGTGTGCTCGGCTGTGATCTTGCAGGGGACGGTGAAATCGTCTTCGCAGTACCTGCACTTGAGGACAGCGTCCCCTTCCTTTCCGGGATTCATCCAGTCAACGTCGGTGGGAGACAGGGCGCGACCGCAGTGCTCGCATCTGTCAGGGACGTCGAATGCTTCCACGGCCACGAGGGCGTCCTCTTCCTCCTCCGCATCCAGCCATTCGAGTATGCCTTCACGGAAGAGGTCGTTCCATTTGACCTTCCTGTCCCGGATGCCCTCGATGTGCTTCCTGGTGAACATGGTCCTGCCGTCCTTCAGGATCAGGAGGGGGCGCCTGAGGCGGCCCTCGTCACAGTTTATTATGACCTCGTCCATCTCCTCGTCGTAGCGTATGTTGATCTCGTTGGAGAGCAGCCCGCACCTTCTCCGTTCGCGGACCTCGCCGACCAGCTTCCCGGCGTCGGTGTGCGATCCCACAAGGTCCCCGTTCACGTAGACGCGGGTGCACTGCTGTTTGACCGGCCCCACGCTGAACTCCTTGAGCATCCATTTGACGTCGGACTCCGGGAAACCCTCGGAGACATCGATTATGAGGGCCGCGTTCTTTACGAGACCGCAGTTCTGTCCTTCGGGGGTCTCCGAGGGGCACAGCCTGCCCCACTGCGTGGGGTGCAGGTCACGGGCCTCGAAATGGGGCTGGCTCCTGGTGAGGGAGGAGGTTATCCTCCTGAGGTGGGACATCGCGGACATGTTGGATGTCCTGTCTAGAAGCTGCGATACCCCGGCACGCCCTCCGACCCAGTTCCCGGTTGCAAGGGCATGCAGGAGCTTGTGCGTCAGCAGGTCGGGGCGTATGGAGGACGATATGTTGAGGTCACTCTTCTTACGTCCCCAGTTCCTCTCGAGCTGGTACTTGAGGTCCTTCATGAGGCTGCTGAAGCTGGTCCTGAAGAGGTCCTCCATGAGGTCGCCGGACAGCTTTAGCCTCTTGTTGGCGTAGTGGTCCTTATCGTCCTCCTTCCTCTCTCCGAGGGAGAGCTCGAGCACCGAGCGCGCTATGCGCCCTAGGAAGATTGCCTTCTTCATGCGGTCCGCCTCGGTGTCCCCTAGATGCGGGAGCAGGGAACGGTCCAGTATGCTCTCGACCTTCTTCGTCCTGTACTCCTTCGCCTGGCCGGCTGCGAAGTTCCTCTCCAGGAACAGTATCGCGTCCTCCTGCGTGTGGTATCCGTTGGGGGCGTAGGTCTTCTTGTCGAAGGAGCTCTCGATGTTGGCGTAAACTATGTTCGCCATCTCCTCGCGGGAGACTATTGTCTCGTAGATCTCCTCGTCCGATTCCATGCCCAAGGCCTTCATCAGCGCCACCAGGGGTATGGACCCGGAGGCGACCGGCACAGAGACCATGACCATCCCGTCCTTCTTCTTCTCCACCAGTGTGAGGGCGCGGTAGCCGTCCTTCTGGGAGAAGACCTTGGCCACCTCCACCTTGGAGCCGTACTTCTCGTTGTACTCGACCATGACCCTGTTCGGCGCAAGGTCCTCGAGCGTTATCAGGACCCTCTCCGTCCCGCCTATGATGAAGTATCCTCCCGGCTCGCGGGGGTCCTCCTTCTGGCTTACGAGCTCCTCCTGGTACTCCTCGTCGGATATCTCCCTCTCCCTGTGCAGCTCCACTACCTTCCTGTTGAGGTTGCATCCTTTCGATTTGACCATCATCGGCAGGTCGCCGACGTGTATCCATCTCTCGCTCTCCGGGATCTCCTTCTCGACACCGTCCTCGATTATGTCGAAATGAACGAAAACCGGAGACATGTAGTTCAGGTTCCTGAGCCTGGCCTCCATCGGGGACAGATCGTGGCTGTATCCGTTGGCCTCCATGACCTTGGGCTCGTCGATGCGTATGGTGGGCTTGGCCAGGGGGTCGACGGACCCGTCCTCGTCCCTCTTCCTCCCTATGCGTATCTCGATGCTCCTTCCGCCCGTGCGTTCGGGGTCCAGTCTTATGACCCCGCGGTCGGCGTCGTCCGTGGGCACCCTTATGTCGTCGACGATCCTCTGCATCCTGCTGTTGGGATTGTCGGGTGTCGACAGGAAATCGTTGAATGATGAGATGTGATGGTTGACGATGTTGCGCTCATCGAAATACAGTTTAACTAGGTCCCTCAATTTCTTACCCCCTCGTGACGAGTCTGTATGCGACGAACTCCTGAGCCGTCTCACTCTTCCTCACAATCTTAACTATGCGGCCCTCCTCTATCGGACCGTATATGCTGCCGAGGACCCTGATGCCCGCATCACTCTTCCTTATCTTCGGGAGCTGGTCACGAGTCATGCCGAGTCTTTCGAGCACTGCCGATGCCTCCTCCTCCGACAGAAGGTGGTGCTCAGGCACGAGGTCGTGCTTGAGGACGTTGAACGAGATATTGTCTGCTGCCAAGTTGAATCACCTACTTTACTGCCCGCCTAACGGATCAGCGGGAAACCTGTTTACCAAAAGAGCCTGCTGTTTTCATGTCCTTCCTCATACTTGATCCGCCGTCGATCGCTCATGAAGACCATCAGCGGGCCTGAAGGGATTCGAACCCTTGACCACCTGATTAAAAGTCAGATGCTCTACCTAGCTGAGCTACAGGCCCTTGGATAGCTTAAAGCTTGTACTCAGTACTGAACCTCTCATCGTATATAATATCTCGCCAATGTGCTGAATATGCGCGGTTCGATGCGTGGAAAATAACGTAAATATAAAGGTAAGCCGATGGGCGGGTGATGGATCGGGACACGGAGGAGTTTATCGAACTGAAGGTCGCGATGGCCCGCAAGCAGTCCGAGACGGGATACGGCAGGGCGAGGATGGATGCCGCGTCCAGAATGCTGCTGGGTGTCGAAATAGGCGATGCCATAGAGATTCTGGGCAAGAGGGCCGACGTGGCCAAGGTCATGAAGAGCGTGCCCGAGGACGAGGGCAGGGGGCTGATCCGCATAGACGGCCTCACCCGCACCAACGCCGGCGTGGGCCTTGACGAGACCGTGCGGGTCAGGACGTGCAGCCCCGTCCCCGCCGAGAAGGTCGTCCTGGCCCCCAACATACCGCCGGGCAAGAGGATAAGATTCGAGAACGGGATGGAGGAGGTCTTCCGCAACGGGCTCATGTCACGCCCCCTGATCAAGGGGAACGACATAATCGTGCCCAACATAGCGCTCATGGGGAACCGCTCCACCTTCCGCGTGGTCAGCACAGTCCCCCAGGAGATCGTGGCGGTCGGGCAGGACACCGAGATTGTGGTCAGGGAGGACTCTGCGGTGTCCGCCGGCGAATACAGCGGCCAGATAACGTACGACGAGGTCGGCGGCCTGGACGATGAGCTCAAGAGGGTAAGGGAGATGATAGAGCTGCCGCTCAAGCATCCCGAGCTCTTCGACCGGCTGGGCATATCCGCCCCGAAGGGCGTTCTCCTCTACGGTCCCCCGGGCACCGGCAAGACCCTTATCGCCAAGGCCGTGGCCAACGAATCTGGAGCATCCTTCTACGCCGTGCAGGGGCCCGAGATAATAGGCCGTTACTACGGGCAGAGCGAGGAGCGCCTCAGAGAGATATTCAAAGGCGCCGAGGAGAGCGCGCCCAGCATAATATTCCTGGATGAGATCGACTCTATCGCGCCCAGCAGGGATTCCGTATCGGGGGAGGTGGAGAGGAGGGTCGTGGCCCAGCTGCTCACTCTCATGGACGGCCTCAGCGACAGGGGGGACGTCATAGTGATAGGGGCCACCAACCGGGAGGACGCGGTGGACCCCGCCCTCCGGAGGCCCGGCAGGTTCGACAGGGAGATCGAGATAGGCATACCCGGCAACCGCGGCAGGAGGGAGATACTGGGGGTCCACATGAGAGGGATGCCCCTTTCCGAGGACGTGGACGCGGATTCCCTGGCGGGCATGACGCAGGGGTTCGTGGGTGCCGATCTGGCCGCCCTCTGCAGGGAGGCCGCCATGAAGTGCCTGAGCAGGAAGATGCCCGAGATGGATCTGGACAAGCCCGTCCCCCAGTCCGCGCTGGAGAGCATGAGGGTTACCATGGACGATTTCACGGATGCGCTTTCCGAAGTGGATCCCAGCGGGATGAGGGAGGTCCTGGTGGAGATACCCAAGGTGAGCTGGAGCGACGTGGGCGGCCTGGAGGATGTGAAGAACGAGATAAGGGAGGTTTTCATACCCACCGAGGACGCGAAGGCGTTCGAGCGTCTGGGTATAACGCCGGCGAAGGGGGTCCTGCTCTACGGTCCCCCGGGCACCGGCAAGACCCTTATCGCCAAGGCCGTGGCCAACGAGTCGGGGGCCAATTTCATATCTGTGAGCGGACCGGAGATAGCCAGCAAATGGCTGGGGGAGACCGAGAAGGCCGTCAGGCAGATATTCAAGAGGGCAAAGCAGATGGCTCCTTGCATAATCTTCTTCGACGAGCTCGACGCGGTGGCCCCCGTCAGGGGTCGCGGGGATTCCTCATCGTGGGAAAGGGTGGTTAACCAGCTCCTGACGTCGATGGACGGTGTCGAGAGCCTGAAGAACGTCATGGTCATGGCCGCCACCAACCGGCCGGACATGGTGGATCCCGCCCTTCTTCGTCCCGGTAGGTTCGACAGGCTTGTGTTGATAGGGAAACCCGACCTTGAATCCCGGCTGAGGATACTGGAGGTGCAGACCCGGGAGATGCCCCTGATCAACATAGACCTGATTGATATCGCCCAGCTTACCGACGGATACGTCGGAGCGGACCTGGCCGCCCTCTGCAGAGAGGCGGGGATGATCGCGTTCCGGGAGAACCCCCGCACGGAATTCGTGGAGGATAGACACTTCAGGGCCGCCCTGTCCGCGGTCAGGCCTTCGGTGGACCCAGAGGCCTTCCGGGCCTATGAGGAGATGGGGAAGGAGATCAACAAGCGCCGCGGAAGCTGGGACAGCGTCCCCCTCTACGGGTGATCCCTTGGACGGCAGGGTTTTCCTGGGGGAGATGCTGGGTAAGAGGGTGGAGACATCTTCTGGCAGGTATCTGGGTATGCTCGACGACCTGGTGATAGACACCGTCTCCGGCACCATCGTCTACATCCTGGTAAGCCCCAGCGGCGCGGTCTATCTGAAAGAGCACAAGGTGGACGAGAGGGGGCGTTACGTCATACAGACCGACGGCTTCCGTCTCGAGAGCGACCGCGTGGTCATCGACTGAGCTCCTTGACCATGTAGGGGGCCCGGAGGGAATACCCCAGAGACCGGTAGTAGCCCCTGACGCCCACGCCGCTTGTGACCCGTATCCTGGTTGCTCCGGACTCCGTGGCGACCCCTTCGGCGCGTTCCATCAGCGCCCTGCCGAAACCGCGGTGCTGCCAGTCCTCACCCTGCGAACCGATCGCCGCCATCATGCCGAAAACCTTCAGCTCCCTGACGGTGGCGGTCCCGGTTCCGTCCGTCCTGAGACGTACGTACCCTATGACGGAATCCCCGCACTCCAAGGATATGAACCTCTCGGTGCCGCCAGACGCCTCATACTCCATGACCCCGAACTCCGTGCTCTCCGCGTCTGGGCGCACGTCGGCGTGCCCGACCTCCCTGCATCTGATGCACCTGCACTCCCTGCCGGTCTCCTGCAGACGTGTCTTGACGAGTTCGCGTATGTTGCTCCTCGTTATCCCCGCGGAGATCTGCGGGACGGGGATGTCACGCTGTATGCGCTGTATCCTCACGTATTCCGGCACCGCGGACTTCATGTCCGCCAGCAGGGATACGGCCGTCTCCAGGTCATAGGGCAGGTACTCCCCCCTCTCCCACATCCCGTAAAGACTGGTCCCTGAGATTACCAGCGTGGGGTAGAACTTCAGCATGTCGGGCCTGAAATCCGGATCGGAGAAGACCCTGAGGAAGCATTCCATGTCCTTCTCCGGAGACGACCCGGGGAGGCCGGGCATCAGATGGTAGCAGACCTTCAGTCCGCGGTCCTTGCAGGCTTTCGTCGCTTCGATGACTGCGGCCACCCCGTGGCCGCGGCCGACGCCTTCCAGAACGGCGTCGTCCAGGATCTGCACCCCCAGCTCCACCCTGGTTGTACCCAGCGCCATCGCCTCATCGATCTGGTCGGTCCCGAACACATCCGGGCGGGTCTCCACCGTCAGTCCCACGCATCTGTGGGCGGACGTCTCGTTCAGGTTCTGGGCGGATTCCAGGTCGGGGGAGTCGACACCGTTCATGGCATCGAAGCAGCGACGCACGAACCATTCCTTGTACCCCGGATCCCTGGAAGTGAAGGTGCCCCCCATTATTATCAGGTCTATCTTATCGGTCATGTGACCTATGGATGAAAGCTGGCTTATCCTGTCCGACACCTGCCTGAAGGGATCGAACTCGTTGCGCTCCGCGCGTCTGGCCGCGGGCTCCTTCCCCGTGTAGGACTGAGGGGACCCGTTCTCGACCCCTCCGGGGCAGTAGGAGCACTTCCCGTGGGGGCAGGGATACGGCGATGTCATGACTGCCACCACAGCCACGCCGCTGAGGGTCCTCATGGGCTTCTTCATCAGGAAGGGGCGCAGCGCCTTCCTGTCCTCCTCTCTGACATCCGCCAGTATCTCGGAGTTGGGAGGTACGGCCCCCAGGCCGTACTCCTTGGACAGCCTGACCTTGACCTTCTGCAGCTGGTCGCGGTCCTCTATCTCGCCGCTCTTCAGCATTTCGATTACACGGCGATTGAAATCCGAACCCATCTGATCATCCGTAGTTGATTCCCGCCGTCGTCTCCCTGGCGGACCTCGGCCCGTCCTTTGATTCCAGTAGGTCCACGAACAGGATGTTGGAAATCAGTATGAAACGCATCCTCCCGCCGTCGGTCTCCATCACCATCGCGGTCTCCGTGCCCACCATCGCATAGCCCGCGAAGGTCCCCTCCACGTCCTCCGAATCGGGATCCGAGAACCTCACAAGATATCTCCAGCCCTTCGTTATCTCCAACTCGTCGCCTATCATGTCAATCCCTCTCCGCGTCCACCAGGCTCTGCAAATGCCCCACCGTTCTGCGGTAGTTCTCCATGGCCATGTTCACGTTCGCCTCCGTGAAGCTCCAGGCCTTGGAGAGATCGCCGTACCTTATGCGGTATCCCTTGCGCACCTGGCCTTCGAACTCCGCGTCCAAACTCTCGAGGAGATCCATGGATTTGAGCTTGTTGATATGCCTGTAGATCGTGGGCTTGGTGGTCCCCAGGAGGGCTGCCAGCTCCTCGACTGTCCAGGCCTTCGACTTGTTCCTAATGAAGAACTCCATGAACATGCGGTAGGGTACACTGTCCCGGAGCCCCGCCGCCCCGGTCTTGGGATCGTACCCCTTCGGGATGTAACCTATCTGAACAAGGAAGGTCTCGGCTACCACGTCGACCTCCGGCACCGAACTCAGCGGTGTGTTGCTTACGATTTGTAATTCGAATGCTATTATAATCCCCGGGCCAAGAAGAGTTAAGGTTGTATATTTACTTTTTTCGTTATAACGAGTCTTTTATCCTGTCCACGGCGGTCATTATGCTGGATGTGGGTATTACGGGCGATACTGGCACGGACAGTATCTTCTCGACGGTGGGGGCGACTATCGGGGCGCAGACCACACCCAGGGCCCCGTCGCGTTCGGCTCTGACCGCGGCGATTATCGCATCCTCCACGGTGCTCACCGGATACTCCCTTATGGAGACCTTGCGGCCGTCCAGCTCCACGGCGTCCGGTATGGATTCCAACACGGTATATGATGCTATGACCGCTATGAAGCTGTCATCGGATGCGGAGGATAGCATCCTCAGGGCCTTGATTATGCTCCTGACCGTGCGCAGATTGGGCTCGCGCTTCTCCTCCAGGATCTTGTACATGGTGCTCTTGGATATCCCCGAATACTCGCAGAATTCGTTGGTGGTCATACCGAGGTCCTCGGTTATCATGCTGCGGAGGGCCTTCTGGAAGCCCCCTTCCTCCCTGAGCATCCCGGCGACCAGATCGTCAACCGTCATTGCGCGGTCCCCTTCGCGTAGTCGGCTGCGGACAGCCCCGCCTGGGCCCCCTGGCCGACCGCGCGGGCGACCTGCCATGGGCGACCGGTTATGTCGCCGCATGCGAACACTCCGGGCACGGTCGTAGCGCAACTGCCGTCGACGGCTATGGTGTCGTCCACCTCCGGCATCAGGTCCACGTCCATCGCCAGCTCCGCCGCGGAACGGGCTCCCAGCTCTATGAAGACGCCGTCCACCCGCAACGAGGATCCATCCGACAGATTCAGCGAGTCTACCCTCTCCCCTCCCCCTATCGATACCGGTTTCAGACGGATGATGCGGACACCGGCGGCCTCGGCCTTGCCCACTGCATAATCGGCGGCCCGGATGTCATCCGACACCCAGAAAACCTCGGAGGCGTAGCGGGTCATCATCTCCGCGGACGAGGCGGCCTCGGCCTCGCCCCCTATCACCGCGACTTTCAGACCCTTGTAGAAACTGCAGTCGCACACTGCGCAGTAGCTTACCCCCTTGCCGAAGAATTCCTTCTCCCCCGGTATCCCGAGCTTGACCCTGGACACGCCTGTGGCCAGTATCACCGCCCTGGCCGTCACCTCCCCTCCGCCTTCCAGGACAGCCCGGAAACCTTCGGGGGTGACGGAGAGGGAGGTGACGCTCTCGGGTATGTGCACCGCCCCGAATGAAACGGCCTGGGCGATTCCCGTGCGGAGGAGCCCGTCCCCGTCGGCCTTCCCGGGAATCCCGAAGTAGTTCTCGACATGTGTCCCCGACATGGCGCTGCCGGACGGCTTGCCCAGCAGAACCGTGGAAGCCTTCTTCCTGGAGGAATGTATGGCGGCCTGTATGCCCGATGGCCCAGACCCTATCACGGCTACGTCGAATCCTTTCATAACGTCATAGCAGAGCGTTGAGATGGGATATTATCTCTTCCTTGGCCCTCAGGCCTATGAGGGGCGGCTGGGGGACTCCGTTCTTGTATATCAGAAGGGCCGGTATCGCGTTTATGCCCAGCTTCATGGACAGGTCCGGGTTATCGTCGGTGTTCATCTTGGCGACCCCTGCCTTGCCCTCCATGGCCTTGGCCACCTGCTCCAGTATGGGCGCCATCCTCCTGCAGGGTCCGCACCAGGGTGCCCAGCAGTCGATGAGGGCCAACTGGTTGTCGTCTATGAATTTCTGGAAGGTTGCTTCTGACAGTTCTGTTACCATTCTGTTAGTCTCCTGCTCCTATAGAATCTCCTAACGCGGATAAATACGTTTCATATCAACGGCGTTAACATACAACGGAGATAGCCTGTGCAGAACGGAAAACGGTTATATCGCGGGCGGCGGATACCGTAACGATCCGATGATGGAAGAGCTGGGCAACATGAAGGGCCTGGAGATATACACTCCCGACGGAATATTCCTGGGTGTGGTGGACGATGTGATCATCGACATAACCGGTCTGAGGGCCGACAGCCTTTACGTGGAGAGGGCCAGCCCCGTGCTGGTGGATGAGGGCGTGGCCGTAGCCATACCCTTCAGATGGATACAGTCGGTCGGCGACATAATAATACTCAGTCACTTCCCGTCCCGCGTCTGCGGGTTTGCATGATCAGCGCTTGTGGAGGTCCGCACACGGACCGCTGAGCCGCGGATGCTCCCCCAGCAGGTCAACCATGTCATCCAGGTCCCTGCCGTAGAGGTCCGAAAGCTCCATATGAAGCAGCTCTATCCTCTCGGCACCGCGGTAGGCCCCTTTGGACACCAGCCTTTCGACGGAGTGGGCATGGCGCACGACGCGATCGTCGCTGACAAGATTGTCCGCATGGGCCACGATCTTCTCCTCTATGGTCCGGGGTATGTAATCACCCGGCGGCAGGCCCATCTCTACGGCATCCTGTTCGTCGAGTCCGGCCCCGGTGTGCCTCCGGATTATCTCGACTATCTCCCTGGGAAGCCCCAGGTCGCGGGCCATGTCCGCCCCCACTGTCGCGTGCATTATGGAATGGTCCCTGGCGCGGCCGATGTCATGCAGAAGCGCTCCTGCCGTGACAAGTCCCGGATCTGCCCGGTTCATCCCGGCGGCCATTGTGTCGGCCACGGTTCTCACAGTGCAGCAGTGCACTATGACCCGCCTCTTGCATCCGGCCTCGGAGAGCATGCGGATGCATTCGGTGTCATTCGGATAGATCGACAACGGTCTTCCCCCTGCTGTTGGGTATCACTGTCATCTTTCCGTGGCGGTCCGAATAGAGAGCCCTTCCCTCGGTGAACCTGTCCAGGAATATCGCCAGGGCGGCTATTTCTGAGTGGGGCTGGTTGCCCACGGATATGTTGAAATCCGCCTGCTGATAGACTTCTGGGGGAACCTTCTCGGCACCGACCACCACCATGATGTCTGAGTCCTTCGGTATTCCGGGCAGGGCCTCGTCTACCCTCTGGCCGTACATGGTTAGATGCACAACGCTGCCTTCGAACTCCTTGACGGCCTTCTGCCATCTGACCCCGGTCTCTATCGTGTAATCCCCTCCGAACCTGTCCACCACGCTGCGGATGTTGGACTCCAGGACCTCGTCCTTCGTGTCGACGTAGATGCCTTTGGCGCCGAGCGCCCTGGCGGAGAGCGCTACGTGCGTGGTGACCCTCTTGTCCCTCTGGGGGCGGTGACCGATGCGCATAATCCAGATGTCGGACATCTCATTACTCTTCGTGGATCATCTCAATCCTGTGCCCGCGATAGTCCATCTTGACGGAACGGCGGACCAGGCTCTTGAGCATTGTGGAGGTCAGACCGAGGGATTCCGCGACGTCGCCGGAGAACCTGCCTTCCTTGCCGACCTCCTTCAGTATCTTGGATTCTATGTCCGCGTACTCCTCGGTGCTCATCATGGCGGCAGCGAGAACATCGGATATCTCGTAGACTGGCCACTGGGCGTTTATATGAAAAGAAGTGTAGTATGTATGGTAAGATTTTTCGGGGTAGCTACCGTTAGTAGATAACCAGCGCGTCTCCACAAGTTTCATCTTTTCGAAGAAAACGATGGCGTCCCTGCCCTCCGAACCGAATTTCTTCTCAATATCGTCGGCGGTCCTCCACTCCAAGGTCACTTCTTTGAGTACATCCCTCTTAACAGGGGTATCAACAGACCTGAGCATAGGTACGAGCTCGGATGGTTCGTTGATGACCTTGATTCTATTCATGGACTTCCCCCAATGGATTAAGCATATAAATAATATGTGTAGAAACGTTTACAATACGCAGTTGTTACCTATATAATACCTCGCAGGGAACGTCCGGACAGGTCGCACGCGACTCGCGGGAGCACCTAGATATGGACATCATATGTATATCATACATGCTATTCGGGCCACACGGCCTGAGCATGCGAAGATAAGCGGCCAGACTGCTGCGTTCCGGGAGGGTGTGTACGGTCCAGTGGGCAGGGAATCCTGTTGCTAAAGATTTATTAACGGAGCGCACAATCGGGGTTCGATGGCAAAACAGAAAGCCCCCGAGCTCAGATTCCAGTGTCTGAACTGCTACAAGACCTACAAGGGTCCGGACGCAGAGCAGAAGGCCCTAGATTGCTGCGGATCGTTCATCCAGGGATGGTGGGCGAACTACAATAAATGGGGAAAGCAGCACTGGTTCGGCCGTTAAACGAGATACGGCCCCAGCATCCACATTATGACGGCGGGCACCGCAAGCATAAGGAAGTCATCGTCGACCTTGTTGTTCCTGACGGCCTCGGCCGCAACGGCCGACACGGATGCCGCCGCCGACAGCACGAGCGTTCCCATCGTCACGCCGTAGAACAGTGCCAGTGAGGATAGGGCTATTGTGAAGAAGACCTCCACGGGAACAATGGGATGGATCGTGGGTTCGCCCCGCAGATGACCGCACAGGGACGTTCGTACTCATGGTACCTCAGACAGGTGACCGGTATACGATGCTTTATGCGCAGCGCCTCCACCACAGCGAAGACTGCCCAAGGTATCGTTGCGATGACGCCTCTGGGGATGCCCCTGCCTGTTCGGGTATCAGGTAGAAGAGAACGAACATCGGCCCGCACAGGTGGAACGCCAGCCTAATCTTCTCCGATCCTTCCATGATGCCCATCGATGTGAGTGTATCTTTGATATACGTATCATATCGATTGCCCCCCGATAGGATGAACGGCGAAGAAGGTGTCCTTAGCGGGGCGTACGAGGAGGTGGATCTCATAGAGCGTCACATAAATATGCTGAAATTCACCAAGGACAACCAGCCCATAGGCATAACCCGGCTCTCCGAGGCCCTGAGCATACCCAAACACAAGGTCAGGTACTCCCTGAGGCTTCTCGAGAAGGACGGCCTCATAGTGGCTACACCAGACGGTGCTGTGGTCTCGGATAAGTACCGGGAGTTCATGGACGGGCTGGAATCCCGTCTGGACGGTCTGATCAGCAGGATAGAGGACGTGAAAACGGGCATCCCCCATACGTAACACTTTAATATTCGACTTACTTTCGCTGAATCGGCACCTGCCGTCGTAGCTCAGTTGGTAGAGCGTGTGACTGTTAATCACAAGGTCCACGGTTCGAGCCCGTGCGACGGCGCCACGATCATCCAAAAGGGCCTGTAGCTTAGGCTGGTGGAGCGTCCGGCTCATAACCGGACGGTCGTCGGTTCAAATCCGGCCAGGCCCACCATATCCATCTGTCCCTGCCAGCATCCTCCGGGGATCCGTGCTTCTGAACCTTTCGGGCTGGGTTCCGGTGGGCGCAACATTTCTATATCCCTCGTCCATTCTCATCCGAGCAAAGGCTGGTGCAACAGATGAACATGCCCGACATACCCATGCCAACGAAGAACCAGAAGATCGCCGCCGCCATGGCCGCCGCGGTCTTCGTAGTGATGATTGCCGCGTTCCTCCTATACGGCGCGTCCTGATCCGGACACTGGCGACGGCGGCGTCTGCCCGGCATAATGGAAAACTCTGTCCATGAATCCAGGATTGGCGCCCGATGAGTCGCATATCTGAGGAGGGGTTGACTTCCAGAGCCCACACTCCGGGATGCGGGGGGAGGGACACCGTTGACAATCTTCATACCGGCCGTGCGCCGGAATCGTACGCTGTCCCGGTGAGATTGTGACAGGACAGGCCGTATTCCTTCTGTCTGTGGCCCTCGGCGGCGCCGTCGGCGCCCTGATGAGGGTCTTGGTGGGCACCGTAGTCTCAGGACCGGGTGATTTCCCCCTCAACACCTTCATCGTAAACTTCGCCGGTTGCTTCCTGATCTCCCTGGTCTACTTCTCGCTGGGTGCCATGAACCCGGAGATCAAGGGCTTCCTGCTCATCGGCGTGTTCGGGGCGTTCACAACCATGTCCACATTCTCGCTAGAAACGATAAACCTATATGAGGCTGGGAGGGTAGGGTTAGCGCTGACGAACATCGCGCTCAACACGGCGGTGTGCCTTGGCGCGGGATTCGCTGGAAGGGCGCTGGCTCTGGCGCTCGCATGAGGTGTTCACATGACAAACATATGGCATGACATAGACCCCGGAAGGGTTACCGCTGAAGACTTCGTAGTCGTCATAGAGATAGAGAAGGGCAGCAAGAACAAATATGAGCTGGACAAGGACACGGGATTACTCAAACTGGACCGCATACTGTACACCTCCACCCATTATCCGGCCAGCTACGGATTCATACCGAGGACGTACGCCGATGACCGGGATCCGCTGGACGCCCTGGTCCTGTGCTCGGAGCCGATAATCCCGATGACCCTGGTGCGCTGCTACCCGATCGGCGCCATAAAGATGATCGACGGGGGTGCAAACGACGAGAAGGTCATAGCGATACCTTTCGACGACCCCACCTTCAACGGATACAGGGACATAAAGGACCTGCCCAGGCACGTGTTCGATGAGATGGCTCACTTCTTCACCGTCTACAAAACGCTGGAGGGGAAGAGCACCGCGGTCGACGAGATCATAGGGCACGAAGAAGTTGCATCGATCATAAACAGTGCCATAGAGGGGTATTCCAAGAAGTTCTACGGAGACCAAACCTCCGATCGTTGAGCATGGCACATTCCTGAACCGAAAACCTAAATATTGTGCTACCATCTCCCCTCACTTAAAGGAAAGGACCCCATTGTGATTGGTGGTCTCCGCTATTGCAGAGGTAAACTTATGTTCGACAAAATGCCGCGTATCCAAAGGGAGATGACCGCCTGCGTCCAGTGTGGGTACTGTATCGATGTTTGCGAGGCGCATGACCAGACCCCTTGGGAGTCCGTAACGCCGAGAGGCAAGATCTATTACCTGACGCAGCTCGACAAGAGAGGGGCGGGGGCCATGGACAAGCTGCTTGGGAGGGATGTCTCCGTGAGCCCCGAGTTCGTCGACGCCATCTACAAGTGCACCGGGTGCGGCAACTGCGAGGCCGTTTGCCACGCCAACATACACCTCGTGGAGTTCTGGGAGAAGATCCGGGCCTGGCTCGTCGCAGAGGGTGTCGCCCCTCTCAGCGCCCACAAGAAGCTGGCCGAGAGCATTGGCGAGAACCGCAATCCCTACGGGGAGTCCCCTACCAAAAGGGACGCCTGGTGGCCCGCGGAAGTGGAGAGGTGCTCCGTTCCCGACGTCATATTCTTCGCCGGATGCACTGGATCCTACAGGATGCAGGGCATCGCCCAGGCGGGAGTGCGGGTCCTGGATCGCGCGGGCGTCAGGATGAACTGCCTCGGAGAGGAGGAGTACTGCTGCACGTCCCCGGCCATAAGGACCGGCACCCTCAGACACACAGCTCCCTCTGCAGAGGCGGTTGTGAACAAGGCCGACGCCATGGGAGCCAAGGACATGGTTATGACCTGCTCCGGATGCTACAAGACCGTGTCCCACGATTTCGGCAACTTCTTCGCGAAACCCGGACAGAACGTCTACCATTTCACCCAGTACGTTGACAGGCTGATATCACAGAGGAAGCTGCCCCTGAACCATGAATTCAAAGCCAAGGTGACCTACCACGACCCCTGCCACCTCGGAAGGCACGCAGGCGTGTTCGAGGAGCCCCGCAACATCCTGAAGAAGATAAAGGGGATGGAGTTCGTTGAGATGTACCGCCACGGCATGAACTCCAGATGCTGCGGGGCCGGAGGCGGCTATAAGAGCCAATTCAACGACTTCGCCGTCAACGTGGCTGCGGAGAGGATACGCGACGCCGAAGAGGTGGGTGCGGAGGTTCTGATAACCTCCTGTCCGTTCTGCGTCCTGAATCTGACCGCCGGGGCCAAGAAGATAGGGTCCAATATCAAGGTAATGGACATCTCCCAGCTCCTCCTGCAGGTCACCGCCCCAGCGGAGCCAAAGCCTGTCGAGGAGAAGAAAGCGGCTGCGGAGCCGGCCAAGGCGCGAGAGGAGCCGAAGACCGCCCCAGCGGAGGAGAGGAAGCCCGAGACTCCTGCAGACAGGGCTTCCGACCAGGTCGCCGACACTCCGGCGCTTTCCGAGGAGATTATCCTGGAAGAGGACCCAGAAGAGATGGATTTCGAGCCCATCGAGTTCGACGAGGGACCCGAGACCCTGCTCAGGAGGGCCGCCTGGAACAAAGGCCTCAGGTGCCGCAAGAACTACGGGCCCTTCAACATAGAAATAGCCTTCGTGAAGAGCAAAGTGGCCGTCTGCGTCTACAAGGACGAGCCGGACACCGCCCACGACGCCGAACTGGAGAACGAAGGCTGGATGCTCCTGAAGTTCAAGGAGTCCGACATAACCGACGGAGAGGAGCAGGCTGTGCAGATCCGTGCGGCCGTGAAAGAGAACCTCCGCAACCTCAAGAAGGCTGCCAAGAAGAGGATGTGAGAAGGTTCCGGAGCCGGGGCCCCCCGGCTCCTTCTTTTTTCAAACGCGAGTCTGTGCGATGCCCTTCGACACGCTCTCCCCGAAGCTTGCGGCCCTTCTTGCAGAGAGAGGCATACGCGAGCCCACCGGTCCCCAAGAGGCCGCCATGCCCATCATCGCCTCCGGCAGTCACCTTCTCCTGGTGGCTCCCACGGGCATAGGGAAGACGGAGGCGGCCATACTGCCGATACTGGATGCGATAGCCAAGACTCCCGGGAAGAAGGGGATAAGGTGCGTATACGTGACCCCGCTGCGGGCCCTGAACCGCGACATGCTGAAGAGAATGGAGGACTACGGCAAGGGAATGGGCATCAAGGTGAGCGTCCGGCACGGAGACACCTCTGCCGCAGAGAGGTCCAAACAGTCCCAGGATCCCCCCGAGATACTGATAACCACTCCTGAGACACTCCAGGTCATGTTCACCGGGAAGAGGCTGTCGCAGCACCTGAAGAACGTCGAATGGGTCGTGGTGGATGAGATACACGAGCTGGCTACGACCGAGAGGGGCGCACAGCTGGCGGTCGCCTTGGAGAGGCTCACGCTAAAGGCCGGGGAATATCAACGCATCGGCCTCTCTGCGACCGTCGGCAGCGTACAGAGGGTGGCCGACTTTCTTATGGGCGTCGGAAGGGAGTGCGTCATATCCAACCACGACACCCACCGCGATTTCGACATAAGGGTCGAGCGCCCGCTGCCTTCCGAAGACGACTCCGAGCTGCAGGAACGTCTGCAGGGTGATCCCGACATAGTGGCGGTCATGAAGAGGGCCAGGGAGTTGATAGAACAGGGGGACTCGACGCTGCTGTTCGTGAACACCAGAGAGACCGCCGAATGGATAGCCGCCAGATACCGCGTGTGGGACGAGGGCTTCTCCATCGATGTCCATCACGGTTCCCTGTCCAAGGAGAACAGGATGGAGATGGAGGACAGCTTCAAACGCGGCGAGACCAAGGCCCTCGTGTGCACATCCTCATTGGAACTCGGTATAGACATGGGCAGAACCGACCTGGTCATACAGTACAACTCGCCCAGGCAGGTGGCCCGCATGATACAGAGAGCGGGGCGCGCCGGACACCGTGTCGGCGAGACCATAAGGGCAATCGTGTTGGCGACCGCGCCCGACGAGGTCGCCGAGGCCTTGGTGATTGCCAGGAAGGCCGATGCCAAGGAGCTGGAGGATTCGGCTGGAAGGCCCTGCCCTCTGTCCGTCGTCGCTAACCAGCTGGTGGCGATGACCATGAGCCAGCGTGTGGACAGGGATACCGCTTACCGTGTGTTCACAAAGTCCTATCCTTTCAAGGACCTCGCCCGCGAGGAGATGGACGCGGTTCTTGATCAGCTGAAATCCATCAAGATGATATTCGAGGATGATGAGGGTTTCAGGAGATCCAGGAAGGGCATGAACTATTTCTACGGCAACATCTCCATGATACCCGACGAGCGCACCTACATGATCAGGGACATAAGCACCCGTGCAGTCATAGGCACTCTGGACGAGAGCTTCGTGGCGACCTTCGCAGAACCCTACGCCATGTTCATAGCCAAGGGGCGCACCTGGCGTATCGTGGAGATGAGAGACGACGAGATCCTGGTTGAGGAGGTCAGAGACATGGGGGCCGTCCCGTCCTGGACGGGATCGGACATACCCGTCCCCTTCGATGTCGCCATGGAGGTCGGCCGGCTCCGGAGGACCCTGGATCTTTCGGAATACCCCGGGGACGCCCCCTCCCGCGAATGCGTAATATCGACGGTGGAGGAGCAGAGGGATCGTTTTCCCGTCCCCACGGACAGATTGGTAACGCTGGAGGTGGGCGACAGGCTGGCGATAGTGAACTGCTGTTTCGGAACCAGGGTTAACGAGACCCTCAGCAAGATCTATTCGGCACTGCTGACCGCCCGTCTTGGCGAGAGCGTGGGGGTCTCCACCGACCCCTACCGCATAATACTAGAACTCCCCAGGAACATCGGCAGGGACGTGCTTACCGACACCTTCAAATCGATAAAACCGGGGACCGTAGAGGCTCTGGCCAGGATCACCGTTCTGAACTCCACGTATCTTAAATGGAGGTTCGTGTACGTCGCCAAGAAGTTCGGCATAATAGAGAAGGAGGCGGACCACCGTTTCATAAACTTCTCTCGTCTTTTCGAAGCGCACAGGGACACCCCCGCATACAACGAGGCCGTGAACAAGGTTCTCTGGGAGGATCTGGATATAGCTAATACCGAGAAGGTCGTCTCGGAACTTTCCTCAGGCGCCATAGAGCTCAGGGTCGGGGGGATCTCCCCGATAGGGCTGGAGGGCATAGTAAGGTCCAAGGAGCTCATGCAGCCGGTGCGCGCCGACCACTCCATACTAATGGCCCTCAAGAAGAGACTCAGCGAGGAGGTTCTCTTCGCTTCCTGTCTTAACTGCAAGAGCCAATGGAGGTTCCGTGTCGGAGATGCTCCGAGGCGTTTCGTCTGCCAGAGGTGCGGAGGCAACATGGTCGCGGTGCTCAAGGAATACGACAGGGAGAGCATGAAGGTGCTTAGCAAGAAAGAGGGGCTGACTGCCCAGGAGAAGAAGGACGCCCTGAGGATATCCCGCATAGCCAACCTTGTCAACGAGCATGGGGGCACCCGGGCCGCAATGGCGCTGGCTGGCAGGGGGGTCGGCCCAGAGGCCGCATCGCGGATCCTCCGCAGCGTGCATGTCGACGAGGACGATTTCCTCCGGGACATACTCAGCGCCGAGATACTGTACGCCAAGAACAAGCGGTTCTGGGATTAAACCACTCTGTTTGTTACGGACCCCACGCCGTCTATCTTGGCGCACACCACGTCTCCCGGCACTATCTCGCTGACTCCTTCCGGGGTTCCGGTTATCATTATATCGCCCTTCTCTATCGTCATGAACTTAGAGACGTAGGAGACCAGCTTAGGGATTGTGAACACCATAAGAGAGGTGCGGCCGGTCTGTCTTACCTTACCGTTGACGGTGAGTTCCATGCGAAGGTCCTGTATGTTCTCCAGTTTGCGTATGGGCACGGGTTTGGATATCGGTCCGAAGGTGTCTATGCTCTTGGATACGGCCCAGGGGTTACCCTCCTTCCTCGCCTGGTCCTGAAGGTCCCTGGCAGTTATGTCGTTGAATACGGCGACCTTGGATATGTACGAAAGGGCCTCCGATTCGTGGATATCCTTGCCGGTCTTCCCGAATATCAGTGCCAGCTCCACCTCGTGCTGCACGTTGGCCATCCCTTTGGGTATCCTTATCTCCTCCCCGTCGCCTATCAGGCAGCTGGGTGCCTTGAAGAAGACTACGGGCTCCGAGGGCAGCTGAGCCTCCGTCTCCGTGAGGTGGGAACGGTAGTTCCAACCTATGCTGATTATCTTTCCCGGTCTTGGTCTCATATCAGATTCCCCTTTATCGTGAACTCCGTCCCAGCGGCATCGGCGGCCGGCTCTTCCCGCACCAGCCTGACGTTCCTGTTGGCAAGGAAGCCTTTGCATATCACGTACATCTCCGAGGAGGCCTCCCTGGACGCGGCCGGGGAGTGCACCTTCACGGATCTGAACCTGGTGCGGACCTCCTTGAGCATATCCTCGAACATGTCCCCCATGAAGGCCTTCATAACCAGCTTCCCTTCCTTCTTCAGGGCGCGGTCGCATACGTCCACTGCATACATGCACAGGTCTATCGACCTTGCGTGATCCATGGAATAGTGGCCGGCCATGTTCGGGGCCATGTCAGAAAGCACCACGTCCGCCTTCCCCTCGAAGACCTCCGTCAGCTTGATGAGGGTGCTGTCCTCGGTTATGTCGCCGACTATGGTTACCACTCCGTCCATGGGCCTTATTCTGCGAAGGTCTATACCGACTACGCGGCCCCCGTCGCCGACCCTTTCCTTGGCCACCTGCAGCCATCCTCCGGGGCAGGCGCCCAGATCGACCACGGAATCGCCCTCCCGGAATATTTTGAAACGGTCGTCTATCTGCATCAGTTTGAATGATGCCCTGGACCTGTAATCCAGCTTCTTCGCGAGCTTGTAGTAATGCTCATGATGCCTCTCCTCGAGCCAGCGTTCACGCATTAGGGCCTCTATGTCCTTCGGGGTTTAACATGGTTTGCGCGTTCATCACAAATTATAAGAGAGAAACATCATTACCGACCGAGGCTTAAGATGAAGGAAGGATGGACCTATGCCCGTGCCGGCGTGAACATAGATCAGAAATCCAGCGCCATAGAGTCCCTGGTCAAGGAATTGAGATACCAGAGGACCGGCATGGGGCAGATGGTCCGCAGGAAGGGCCTCTTCGCCAGCCTGATTGACTTCGGAGAGAACTATCTAACTCTGGCGACGGACGGGGTCGGGACCAAGCTCCTGGTAGCGGAGGAGATGGGCATCTGGGACACGGTTGGGATAGACTGCGTGGCAATGAACGTGAACGACACCATATGCGTCAACTCGGAACCGATGTCCTTCGTGGATTACATAGCGATAGACAGACCCGACGAGTCCGTCACGGAGAAGATAGGCGTGGGCCTGGAGAAGGGCGCCGAACTCTCTAACATGGAGATCGTGGGAGGAGAGATAGCGGTGCTTCCCGAGATGGTCAACGGGGTGGACCTGTCGGGGACCTGCCTCGGATTCGTCAGGAAGGACCGGATGATATCCGGGGAGACCTGCCGGGAAGGGGATGCCATAGTTGCCCTTGAATCCTCGGGCATACATTCCAACGGCCTTACCCTCGCCAGGAAGGTGTTCGAATCGGCCGGCATCGGCCTAAGGGAGACTGTTCCGGGACTTTCCAAGGCTGTGGGCCTAGAACTTCTTACACCCACCGAGATATATGTCAAACAGGTTCTGGGAATAACCTCCGAGCACGAGGTGCACGGACTCGTCGACATCACCGGAGGAGGCCTCAGGAACCTTCTTCGCATGAAGGGGGGCCTTCAGTACGTGATAGATGACCCTCTCCGTCCGGCACCGGTGTTCGGAAAGATACAGGAGCTAGGCGGAATATCCGACAGGGAGATGTACCAGACTCTCAACATGAGCATGGGTTTCATGATAGTAGCGCCCGAGGAGGAAGCGGAGACCATTGCTTCGGAGCACGGCAACGCCCGGATAGTTGGACGCGTCCGCAGGGGCTCCGGCGTACTCCTGGAACCGGAGAACATACTTTACGAGGTCTACTGATCCGCAGTCGCACGTATGGCCCCGCAGACCGCCCCCAGGGCGGTGCAGGTCTCCAGGGAGTATCCTCCTCCGGTTATGTCGAGGTTGTACTTCGGGATCGATGCCACATCCTTCGGAACCCCGTGCGGACCTATCCCGAAAAGGAGTAGGACGCTGCGTCCGCTTCCCGCCATTTCGGTGACCTCCCTCAGCGACACCGACTTCCCGGGGGAGGGCTTGCTTGTGGTGAGCACGGCTTCGCCGAGCTGCGGCGGGAACCCCTTTGAAGGATAGGGAAACCTGTGGAACCTGCCCTTCTCCGCCAGCTGCACGAAGTATTCCCCGTGCTCGCCTATGCTGGTGGTACCGGCCACCCACTCCGCCATCTCCCGGGGAGTGCCTGCATCCTCTGGGATCGGGAAACCGAACAGCGCCAGGTTCATATCGAATGCCAGCGCCAGGTCCCCCGTCCTGGCCAGGATCCGCCTGTGAGGCTCTCTGAATCTTACCGGATCGTATGAGTTGTAAAGTCCTATGGTTATCCTTCCGCGCCCCAATTTTATCTCTCCCAAAGGTTGACCCTGGGTCTTCCCATTATGGTATGGGTGTCCCCGTCCAGGAATATATCGTAATCTGGGTTCTCCGCCTGGATCTCCTCGATCATGCGAAGGACCTCGGTGAGGGTGAGGTCACTCGTCCTGACATCGATGAACACCTTGTCCATGGCAACCCCTCCCGAAAAGACACGCCGTTGCGTATTTATCGGTATTCAAATTCCGAACGTCGTCCGGGGATCGATAGGAAGGTATGGTGCCGTGAGCCGGGCTCGAACCAGCGACTTCATGATCTTCAGTCATGCACTCTCCCAACTGAGTTACCACGGCGCGATTCCCCCCTATGGATAGTCTTTTTATAAAGTTTACTGGTCCCCCGGACTCTCGGGAGGCATCTTGCCCCTTGTCTCTGGCTCTTCCTTCGGCACCTGCTCCGGGAAAGGGGACTCTCCGGATAGACGGTAGCAGACTATGCTCTCGGCCTCTTCCACGGAGCGGTATGTCAGGATCATGTTCCAGACGTACACCGCGAGATTCAGAGACAGCACCACGGTGAGCGTGAGGGACAGGACAGCCCCCAGATAGGAAGGGTCGTCCCAGTCACCCGAGAGGATGTCTGTCCCGGGCGACAGGAGCAGGAACACGACGGCCGCCAGGAACGGGGCCGCCGCCGAAACGACCAGCCCCGCGTATGCCGTCGCGTTCCTCCCCGGCCTCAAACCCCTTCCTCCTCGGGGACATCCCCGTCCACCACCAGGGGCTCTACGGCCGTTATCTTGTCGTCTTTGCGCACGTCCATTATCCGGACCCCCATGGCGTTGCGCCCGGTCACGCGTATCTCCTCGACGCGCATGCGTATGATCTTGCCCTGCTTGGACGTTACCATTATGTCATCCTCGATCGCGACCTTCCTGACACAGACCACTGAACCGTTCCTGTCCCCGGTCTTGATGGTTATTACGCCCTTGCTTCCGCGACGGGTCTTGCGGTAGTCCGCAACGTTGGATATCTTGCCGTACCCGTTCTCGGTGACTGTAAGTAGCATGTCCTCGCTCTTCACTATGGCCATGGAAACCACGCTGTCGCCGGGGTTGAGGGTGGCTCCCTTAACACCCATGGTGTCCCTTCCGGTGGGGCGAACGTCGGATTCGTGGAAGCGGACAGCCTGGCCTTCCCGGGTGGCGATTATTATCTCGTCGTCCCCGTCGGTCATGCCGGTCTCCACGAGCTCGTCGTCCCCGTCCAGTTTGATGGCCTTTATCCCCCTGCTCCTCACGTTGCCGTATGCGCTGAGAGGGGTCTTCTTGAGTATGCCGCCCCTGGTGCAGAAGGCCAGATATAGGTCGTCCCTGAACTCTCCCACACAGATCGTGTTGACGACCTTCTCCCCCTCCTCCAGATCCGAGAGTATGTTGACGACTGGCTTCCCCTTGGACTGCCTGCTGCCCTCCGGTATCCTGTACCCTTTCAGCCAGTGCAGGCGGCCGTGGTTGGTTATGAACATGACGTAATCGTGGGACTTCGTCACGAACATGCTCACCACGTCGTCCTCTTCCTTGGTCTGCATGCCCTTCAGCCCGACCCCTCCGCGCCCCTGCGCGCGGTAGGTGCTCAGAGGTATGCGTTTGATGTAGTTGTCGGTGGTGATGGTGATTACCACATCCTCGTTGGGTATCAGGTCCTCCTCGTCCGAGTCTATAGCATTGGGGTCTATGAAGGTGCGACGCTCGTCGCCGTAAGACTCCTTCATATCGTTGAGTTCGGCTTTTATTATCTCGCGGATCCTGGAATCGTTCGACAGGATGTCCCTGAGGTCCCTTACGCTCTCCACCAGCTGGTCGTGCTCGGTCCTTATGGACTCCAGCTCCATGCCGGTGAGCCTCTGCATCCTCATCTCGAGTATCGCCTTGGCCTGCTCCCGGTCTATGCCCAGGAGATCCTGCAGGCCCTCGTTCGCCTCTTCGCCGCTCTTGGAGGCCCTTATGAGGGCTATGGTATCGTCCAGCATGTTGGTTGCCCTGGTCAGGCCCTCCAGGATGTGGAGCCTCTTCTCGGCCTCGGAAAGCTCGTAGCCGGTCCTGCGGACCACCACGTCCTTCCTGTGGGATACGTACTGGAACATGAGGTCCCTGAGGGACAGGAGCGTGGGGCGGTTTTCTACCAGTGCCAGGTTGATGATTCCGTAGGTCACCTCCATGTTTGTCTTCTTGAAAAGGTTCTCGAGGACCACGTTCTCCATGGCGTCCCTGTGAAGCTCTATCACTATGCGCATACCGTTCCTGTCAGATTCGTCGCGCAAATCGGTGATCCCTTCGATCTCCTTCTCGTTGACCCTCTCGGCTATCTGCTGTATGAGCATGGCCTTGTTGACCTGGTAGGGGATCTCGTCCACTACTATCCTGGTCTTCCCGTTGCCCATCTCCTCGAAATGGGTGTTGGCTCTCACCTTCACCTTGCCGCGGCCGGTACTGTAGGCGGACAGTATGCCGGACATGCCGTATATGGTCCCCCCGGTGGGGAAGTCGGGACCGCGGACGAACTGCATCAGCTCCGTGACGCCCGCATCCGGGTTGTCAACCATGTGCACCAGGCCTTCGCAGACCTCGGAGAGGTTGTGTGGCGGCATCTTGGTCGCCATGCCTACGGCTATCCCATCAGACCCGTTCACCAGAAGGTTCGGGAACTTGCTGGGCAGGACGGTCGGTTCCTTGCGGGACCCGTCGAAGTTGTCCGTGAAATCCACGGTTTCCTTGTCGAGGTCCATGAGAAGGTCCCCGGCCGCCTTGGTAAGGCGGGCCTCGGTGTAACGCATGGCCGCGGCAGAGTCGCCGTCCACGGAACCGAAGTTCCCCTGTCCGTCCACCAGAGGATACCTCAGGGAGAACGGCTGCGCCATCCTCACCATTGAATCGTATGCCGCAGAGTCTCCGTGGGGGTGGTACTTACCCAGGACCTCTCCCACCACGGTGGCGGACTTCTTGTGGGGGCGGTTGTGGGCAAGGCTCATGTCATACATTGCGTACAGTATCTTCCTGTGAACCGGTTTCAGTCCGTCGCGGGCATCTGGGAGCGCCCTGCCTACTATGACGCTCATCGAATAATCGATGTAGGAGCGCTTCATCTCCCTCTCGATGCTCTGCATTACGACCTTGGGCCGAATCTCTTTGCCGTCTCCGTCCATGGTCACACATCCAGATTGACCACGTCCTTGGCGTGGGATATTATGAATTCCCTTCTGGGCTCTACCTCGTCGCCCATGAGCACGGTGAACAGCTCGTCGGCGATGACGGCATCCTCGACCCTGACCTTCTTCATCATGCGGGTCTCCGGGTTCATGGTTGTGTCCCAGAGCTGCTGGGGGTTCATCTCTCCCAGACCCTTGTACCTGCTGACGTTTGCTCCGGGGCCGAGCTGTTGGATCGCCGCGCTCATCTCCTCCTCGTTGTAGGCGTACACCTCCTTCTTGCCCTTGTAGACACGATATAGGGGGGGCATGGCTATGTAGATGTGTCCTCCTTCCACGAGGGGCCTCATCTGCCTGTAGAACAGTGTTAGCAGCAGGGTCCCTATGTGGGCCCCGTCCACATCCGCATCCGTCATTATCACTACGCTGTGATACCTTATCTTGGAGACGTCGAAGTCCCCACCTATCCCCCCGCCGATGGCTATCGCCAGGTTCTTTATCTCCTCATGGCTAAGCAGCTTGTCGGGCCTGGCCTTCTCCACATTGAGGATCTTCCCGCGTAGCGGCAGTATCGCCTGGAACTCCCTGTCCCGCCCCTGCTTGGCGGAACCGCCTGCGGATTCCCCCTCCACTATGTATAGTTCGCACTTGGAGGGGTCGCGACCGGAGCAGTCGGCGAGCTTCCCTGGAAGGTTCATGCTCTCGAATGCCCCTTTGCGCCTCACGAGTTCCTTCGCCTTCCTGGCAGCCTCGCGGGCCTGAGATGCCGAGACGCACTTCCTTATGATGGTCTCCGCGACCGAGGGGTTCTCCATGAAGAACTCATAGAGCTTCTCCACCATCAGCGAGTGGACGGCCCCCTGCGCCTCGCTGTTGCCGAGTTTGGTCTTCGTCTGACCCTCGAACTGGGGTTCGGGTATCTTGACGCTCAGAACGGCGGTTATGCCCTCGCGCACGTCGTTCCCTTCAAAGACCATGTCCTTGGAGAGACCGGTGCTCTTGCCGTAGTCGTTGATGGTCTTCGTGAGGGCGGACCTGAATCCCGTCATGTGGGTGCCGCCCTCGGTGGTGTTGATGGTGTTCACGTAGGAGTACACCGTCTCGTTGTACCCGTCCGTGTACTGTATGGCTATGTCTATTTCCATCCTTTCCCTGGATCCGGTTATGTGTATGGGGTTCGGGTGTATGGGCGATCTGCTCCTGTTCAGATACTGTACGAACTCCGAGACGCCGCCCTCGTAGTGGAAATCGTCCTGCCGCTTGGACCTGGTGTCCTCCAGATGTATCGTCACCTCCCTGTTCAGGAAGGCCTTCTCGCGGAATCTGCTCTGAAGCACGTCGTAGTCGAAATCGGTCGTCTCGAATATCTCCGTGTCCGGGTAGAACGTTATACTGGTGCCAGTCCTGTCGGATTCGCCGATGACCTCGACGGGCCCGTCGGGCACTCCGCGCCGGTAGGTCTGCCTCCAGGCCTTTCCGTCCCGGTCCACTATCACCTCCAGCCGGGAGGAGAGCGCGTTGACCACCGATATGCCCACCCCGTGGAGCCCCCCGGACACCTTGTAGCTGTTCTTGTCGAACTTGCCGCCTGCGTGCAGATCCGTCAGGCAGAGCTCCAGGGCGGATTTGCCCTCCTTGTGGTTTATCCCGGTGGGTATGCCCCTGCCGTCGTCGATCACCGTCATGGAACCGTCCTCGTTTATGGTGACGCTTATCCTGTCTGCGTAGCCGGCCATGGTCTCGTCTATGCTGTTGTCCACGACCTCGTATGCCAGATGGTGGAGGCCCCTGCCGTCGGTGCTCCCTATGTACATCCCCGGCCTCTTCCTCACGGCCTCCAGGCCCTTGAGCGCGACGATGCTGTCAGCGTCGTATCCTCCCTGAGTCTGATCAGTCAATTGAATCACCCTGTGCGTCCAAAAATCTCGCTTCCTGTTCCACCCTATGTCCCCTGCCTATATAATCGTACGCGCGCGAGAGAAAGCATCGGGAGCATGGCAACGGGGCACATGCCTGGCAACGATGATATACCGCGCAGTCGTTCAGGGTACGATATAAGATGAGTACCGTCATGCAGGAGGCCCGCAGGGGCGTCATAACACCCGGAATGAAGGAGATCGCCAAGAAGGAGGGGGTGAGCGAGGATTTCGTCAGGAGGGGCATAGCATCCGGCCGCATCGTAGCGCCCTGCAATCCCGTGCATGACCCCGTTCCGGCGGCTATCGGCGACGGCATGTCCGTGAAGGTCAACGTCAACCTGGGAACGTCCAGGGACATGGCGTGCCTGGAGAGCGAGCTGGAGAAGCTTCGCGTGGCCCTGAGGTACGGGACAGACGCCGTGATGGACCTCAGCACCGGCGGGGACATAGACGCCATAAGGTCCAGGCTCATCTCGGAATGCCCGGTTATGATCGGATCCGTTCCGATATACCAGACCGGGCTCGTGGCTGCCAGGAGGAACGCCGTCGTGGATATGACGGAGGACGACATCTTCAGCGGAATAGAGAAGCACGCAGAGGACGGGATGGATTTCATGACCGTCCACTGCGGGATAACCAAGGAGAACGTCGCCTGGCTGAAAAAGACGAGCAGGATAACGGACGTGGTCTCCCGCGGAGGCTCCTTCCTGACTGCCTGGATACTGCACAACGAGGAGGAGAACCCCCTTTACAGGAACTTCGACTATCTGCTGGAGATGGCGGCCGAGTACGATTTCGCCCTGTCACTCGGAGACGGTTTCAGGCCAGGATGCATCGACGATGCAACGGACCAGGCGCAGATATCGGAACTCATGACTCTGGGTCATCTCGTCAGGAGATCCCGTGAGGCGGGGGTCCAGTGCATGGTCGAAGGTCCCGGGCACGTGCCCCTGGACTACGTGGCGGCGAACGTGCAGCTGGAGAAGAGGCTCTGCGACGGGGCCCCATTCTACGTCCTGGGCCCCCTTGTTACGGACATAGCGCCCGGGTACGATCACATCGTCGGGGCGATCGGCGGCGCGGTCGCTGCCCAGGCCGGGGCGGACTTCCTCTGCTACCTCACACCGGCGGAGCACCTTTCGCTTCCGGACGTGGACGACGTCAGAGAGGGGGTTATCGCCTCTAAAATAGCTGCCCATGTGGGGGACCGTGCCCGCGGAAAGGGCGCGGAACGCGACACGATGATGGCGGAGGCCAGGAAGAAACTGGACTGGGACTCCATGTTCAGCATATGCATAGACGAGGAAAAGGCCAGAAGATACAGGTCCCGCGGAACCACGGAGAAGGAGGAGGGGTGTTCGATGTGCGGGGACGTCTGCGCGATAAAGATAGTGAGCCAATACCTGAAATGAGCGGACGGGTCTGAGTAAAGGACCGCGCCGAGAAGTGATGGAGCCACTGGAGGGAATCGAACCCCCGACCAACTGATTACGAATCAGTCGCTCTACCTCTGAGCCACAGTGGCGTTGCCTTCGCTAAGCGTGATATTCGATATAAAGGTTTAGATACGGTACTTGGGGAACATGTCCCTGAAGACGACCGCGTCCGCTTCCATCAGCGGAGACTCGCATATGAAGGTGCAGTCCCTACCCTCGTCTTCCAGAACCGATGCAAGCAGAGACAGATCGGGATCCCTCGATGCCAGCGGCAGGTGGGATATCTCACCCTTGTCCCCGTATTTTATGCAGCTTATGTGGAAATGGGCCACATCCCCCGCAAGCGGGAAGAACTCCTCCAGCAGGGAACTCATGTCGTCCTCGGACCGCAGGCATCCCCTGCCGCGGGCATGCACGTGGGCGACGTCCAGCACAGCGCAGGATCCTTCCACGCTGTCCATGACCTCGGATATCTCCCGCAGCGTTCCCCAGGCGCCCGTCTTGCCCATGGTCTCCAAACCCAGCATGACGTCGTCTATGCCCTCGTCATCCATCATAGACCTGCACCTGTTCAGGCCTTCTATGACCGAGTGTGTGGCGGTCTCGGGCGACTTACCGTAGGTCGCCGCATGGATGACTATGACGTAGGCCCTCATCGCGTGGGCGGCGCGGACGGTGTCCATCACCCACCCTAGGCTCTTCTCCCGCGTCTCGGGATTGTCTGAGTTGAAGCTTATGAAGTAGGGGGCGTGGCAGCTTAGTCTGATCCCGTTCTCCGCCGCCGCCTTCCCCACGGCCTCGGCCCTCTCCGGGGCGATTCTGGCACCCCTTACGAATCCTACCTCGAGGGCGTCCAGGCCCATACCCCTTATCATCCTGAAGGCCTCCTCCGGATTCTTGCTGCTCTTTGGGTATCCCGACGGGCCAAATCTCATGATGGCGTATGTGCGCCGAAGTATTTATGAAACGTTATTATCCGCGGATTCTCTCCCCGGTCTCATGAGGATGGAGATGGATGTGGCCCTGGATCCGACCCTGGGCTGCGGTCAGGCCCACAGGTGGAGGAAGAACGGGGACGTCTGGGAGGGCGTCATCGGCAACGATGCCGCCGACATAAGGCAGACGGAGGACGGTCTGGAATTCTCGGGTACATCGGAATCTGCTTTGAAACACTATTTCCGGGCAGAGGACGATCTCAAGGTGATATACTCCGACATATCCTCGCGCGACAACCATGTGTCCTCTCTGGCGGTGATGTGCCCGGGCATGCGTATCCTGAGGCAGCCGGCGTGGGAGTGCACCGCGACCTACATCCTCGCCACGAATGCCAATGTGAAGAGGATCGGATGCATGATCGATTCCGTATGCAGGGAGCTGGGCCGCGACATCGGGAAGGGGAGGGCGTCCTTCCCCTCTCCCGCGGATATACTGGAAGGCATCGACCGCATAGACTCGTGCAGACTGGGATACAGGAAGGACCGCCTGATCATGCTGGCACAAATCGTCGAGGATGGGATTCTGGATCCAGAGGCGTTGAAGGAGATGGACTATCCGGAGTGCAGGCGCACGCTGCTCGGAGTAACGGGCATAGGCCCGAAGGTTGCAGATTGCGTATGCCTGTTCGCCTACGGTCATCTGGAGGCCTTCCCGGTGGATGCGAGAATATCCCGGTCCCTGGAAAAAGTGTACGGGGTAAGGGGCGGATACGACCGTCTGGCGGCCTTCGGAAGGGAAAGGTTCGGTTCTTATGCCGGATACGCCCAGGAGCTGCTCTATCACAGCGATATTATCATGCGGTCGCGCTCGCAGGCGCATAGCGGCGGCGAGCATCCCATCTGAACCTCGTATATGCGGGCCAGCATCCCCGTCTTCTTCACGATGGTGCATATGTTGCAGATCTCGTTGGCGAAATCGGAGCCCTCGAGGGCCATCCTGGACGCTGCGGCCTTTATCTCTTCGGCGAAGAGGTCGTGATGGGGGCTGTCCTCTATCAGAGGGTTGTCGCCCCTCTTCCTTTTGAGATACTGGGATATGGCTGCGTCGGTGACTCCGAACATCCTCGCCACCTGCGCCTGCGACATCTTGTGGACCTCCACGAGCTCTTTGGCGACCTCCCTGCGTATCGTGGGGAGGACGTACCATACGACCAGCTCACAGGGTATCTTCATGTCTGAACCATGGCGAACCGGGTATTTAATCATGACATAATCGGGCTCAGGCACCCGGGTTGGTCTTCAGATAGAACTCGGCCGGGTCCCATTCCTCTTCTTCCTCTTCCTTCTCCCTGCCGATCTTCACACCCAGGGATCTGGCGGTCTCCATGAGGAACCTGTAAGCCTCTGGGGATCCCCTGAACCCCTCGATCTTGGCCCCCGTCGCGGTCAGCTTGCCTTTGAAAGACGCCACGATCCTCGTGCCCTGGAAGATCACGTTCTCGCTTGCTCCGCATTCCCGCTTTATCATGTCACGGAGGTACAGATGGAGGTTGTCCTGTGTGTTCAGGAGGATCATCTCCTCCGGAGTGTCGACGGTGATGTCCGCGTCCTCCTTCAGCATCCAGCGGGGCGTCGCATCGCCCCGTAGGAAGAACCCTTTGACGAGGAAACCTTCGTCCTCGAGCTCCAGAAGGGCCCTGCGCACCGCCGGCATCCTGAATCCCGTGAACTGTCCCAGCCCCTCCGCCGAGAAGATCCCGAAATCGCGAAAGTGCATCCTTATCACTTCCCTGACGGCGTCCGCGCGGTCCATCTTCCGCAGCTGCACAAGCCCGTATTGGGATGAGGCATCGCGGAACACCGCGGTCTCCCTGAAAAGGCGGTTCAGGGCCTCGGAGGTCCTGTCCTCAGAAAGTATGGACTTCTCCAGCATCTTCTTCTTGGAGACCGGCTGGTGATCCTTTATCAGAGATATGAGCATCCTCATGTCGTCGTCCGTTTCGTGCTCCTTTGCCGCTCTGTAGAGGTAGGCGAACTCCGGGGTGGTGTATCCGATGTATGGGGGTATCAGCGAGGTCTCCATCAGCAGCCCCCTCTCCATCAGCTTCTTCATCGTGGTGCGCTCCGCCACCCTCGTCAGTATCTCCGCGTCCCCGCGTATGTACCCGCGAGCCGCCACGGCCTCGTAGACCGTCGTATACCTTTCGGATCTCAGGACGCGCTGTTTCCTCAGCACGTAGCCTATGATCTCGTCCTCTGAGAACGTCCTGTCCGAGAACCTGCCCTTGGCATAGAATCCGTTCACGAACCTGTAACCGAAAGACCTGAGAACGGCCTCGGTCTCCGCTTCCAAATCCGAGGCGTCCCGGTTCAGGACCTCCCTTATGCGCACCATGTCCACGCCTTTCATCCTGAAGAATGCCATCAGGGAGTCCAGGGCCCTCAGTACCCCGGGGAAAAAGGACGGGTCCCTTATGTCGACGGACCTTATCTCTATGCATCCCGACATCTCCCAGAGCTCCAGGGCCCCCACGATGGAACTGCCCATGACCGCCGGATATACCCAGCGGTCGCCGTATAGGGAGTTGAGCTCGGCCCATTTGGATGCCAGGTCCGGATCGTAGGGGGACAGTATCCTAATCTCCTCCTCTTCGTCGTCGCCGTCCTCCTGCAGCAGAGACACCTCCTCGGGCATGATGAACATCTGCGTCTGCCCGTCACCGACGGATATCGCGACTGCCCCGGCTCCGATAGCGGCCCGGGCGGCATCCTCGGGAGACAGGCCGAGTAGATGCCTCAGGCCCGCGGCGGGTATCGGGCCGTAAGCCAGTATGGCCCTGCGGAGAAGGCGTCCCAATGGGTCCTCCGGAGGAACCTTGGGGACGAAGACCTCGTATATGTTCTCGGATCCGCCGTCCTCCCTCTCGTCGAAGGCCCTTATCAGCTTCAGGGAGCGGTCCAGGCGCATGAGGGACTCCTTCACCTCCTCCCTTTCCATCTTCGTCTGGTTCACAATCTCGCGCATCGTGGCCCTTCCCATCCCGGAGATAATGCTCAGCAGCCTGTCGTCGAACGGGGTGGTCTGCGGTTCCCTGAGGGCGGCGTACATGTACGCGTCCTCAGATAGGACGTACCTCACCCTGCCGCGGGCGAACCTTCCGAGCAGTATCTCGCCAGACTCCCTCATCGCATGCCACCGGGAGAGGTCGAACCCCTCCACGCGGCTGAAGACGTCGACCACCGAACCCGCGGTGCCGTAGAACTCGAAGTACTCCCTGATCGAACCGAACCGGCGCCCTTTGCGGCGCCTGTAACGCTCCACCGTCTCGAAGTCGTATACGTTGTTCTTGCCTGTGCGGAGCCTCATGTGGTCGATCCTGTGCATGTATTGATCGCTCTCCGATATCAGGAACCTTCCCCTCGACACCTCTCCGGCTGCCGTCAGGGCCTCTAGGGATGTGCGGGCCTCCGACTCGGTCAGGGTCAGGGCGAAGGCGACCTCCTGCACCGTGGCCGGCGCGAAGCACCCCAGGTATCTGTACACCGTCCTGTCGATGGCCCGTGCGCGGTCCTCGGGTTCCGGGCTGTACCTGGAGAAGTACCATTTATTCTTGGAGGTGACATCCGTCCTGGTCACCAGATACATGGATTCAAGCTTCCTCACGGACCGGAAGGTGACGTCCTCGCTTATCCCGAGCCTCTCGGTTATGTCGCTGAGTGCCACCTGCCCCTCCACGCATCCGAGGACGGCGGCGTCGGTCTCCGTGAGCTCCCTCTCCTTGCGGGTCGCGGCTGCATAGTGGCGGATCTCCGCCACCGCCATTATGTGGGGCTCGTCCAGGAAGACGGTGCCTATGCTGCCCTCCTTCAAAAGTTCCCTCACCCAGCCGTCCACCGTCTTCTTGTCGTCGTCCGCGTAGGAGTAGATGTTCCTGCCCCGTTCCCTCAGGGCCTGGAGGGGCCCGGTGCGCATCAGAAGCCGGGGTATGTCCTCTTTGCATGTTATGCGACCGGCCTTCTCTCTGAAATAGGGGACCACCTGGTCCTCCTCGAACTCGAAGTCCCTGACCGAATCACCCAGCGCCCGGTACAGGACCTTGCGGTGAAGCTCCCGCAGGAGCGCGGAGCGGTCCTCCATCAGGACTATGTCGGAGAACCCCGTGAGGATTATGCTGTGCGCGAACGGTGAAGGGGTCCCGCTGAAAGGTATGGGGACCATCTCCACCTCCCCTTTCTCTATGAGCGAGAGGATATACCGGGCATTCTTTATGTCCATATCATCCTCCAGCACCTCCCTGTAGGTCTCCTCTATCACCGGGAAATCCTCCATCTCGGCCAGCGATTCCAGCAGATATGTGGAGCGAAGTTGCTGCCTGTTTATCGATATGGGGCGGCCCATGTAGTTCCTAAGTATCATGAAGCTCCTGGCCGCCGTGTGCCTGAATCTGAGTTTGAATATCTCCGAGTCCTTGACGGCCTTCCTGAGTATGCCCCCCAGGTCATTGGAGGATAGAAGGCCCGGGATCTTCGCCGGGTCCACCTTCCTTGGGGTCCCTATCATGAAGTTGTCGTCGGACATCGTGACGGAGACGTTCGACCCCACTATGTTGGATATCCTGTAAGCATATCCTCTTGAAAGGGCGTCGTTGACCCTCCTTCCGAAGGGGAAGTGGAAGATCAGCCTCTGGTTCCCGGAGGGGTCTATGTACTCCTCCACCGCCAGAACCTTGTCGTCGGGTATCAGACCGCATACCGCCTGCTGCTCCTTGAAATACGAGACCAGGCTCCTTGCCGACCCCTCGTCGATGTCGAACTCGTCGCTGAGCGCCTTGATGTTGGCCGGACTGTCATCCATACGGCCGGCCATCTCCCTCCTGAACTCTGCCACATCGACGGACAGATCGAAGGACCTTGGAAGCATCTCTCCGGCCCAGGACGGCACGGTGGGCTTCCTTCCGGTGGCCTCCTTCACGTAAGCCGTCATGCCCTTGGACCTGACGAATTCGAACGACCTCCCCCCAAGAACGAATATGTCCCGGGGGGAGAGCCTCTCTACGAACTTCTCGGAGAGCTCCCCCGCGATGCTCCCATGATTGGTTATAACGCGGTAGTTGGCCTCCTCGGGGATCGTCCCGAGGTTCATGTAGTATATCATCCTGGAGCCTTTCTTCCTGCCGAAGACGCCCTCCGCCTCATCGTACCATATCTTGGAATAGACGCCTTCGAACTCGTCCTTGCTACCCAGATACTTCAGGACGCTGACGAAACGCTCCATGGAGAGGTTGCGGTAGCAGTAGGACCCTTTGATCACGGCGAAGGCCCTGTCGACCTCCCATCTCTTGTCCAGACTCATCCCCACCACGGTCTGGGAGAGCACATCCAGGCTGTTCTCCGGTATGCCCACGCGGTCTATGTCGCTGCGGTGGGCGGCACGGCACATCACGGCGCACTCCACCAGATCGTCGGGGTCGAACACGAGCAGGCGGCCCTTGGCGACCTTGCCCATGCTGTGGCCGCTCCTGCCTATCCTCTGGAGGCCTTTGGCCACGGATTTGGGAGACCCTATCTGACAGACCAGGTCCACCGACCCTATGTCGATGCCCAGCTCCAGGGAGGTGGAGGACACCACGCATTTGATCTCCCCCCTTTTGAGGCGTTCCTCGACGTTGAGACGTATGTCCCTTCCCAGCGAGCTGTGGTGCACCTCCACGTTGTCCAGTCCGCGCTCCTTCAGCTTGTATACGACGCTCTCGGCGCCGGACCTCGTGTTCGTGAACACCAGGGTCGTCTCGTGGGTGTCTATGAGCTCCTTGAGCTCGTCGTACATCATGGAGTTGACGATGTCGGAGGAGAGAGCCGTCATATCCTCGGTGGGACAGATGACCCTGAGGTCCAGCTGTTTCTTGGAGCCCGACTCCACCAGGGTCACGTCGCGGGTTTCACCTTTGGGGTCGACCCCCGCCAGGAACCCGGCTATCGCATCGATCGGGGCGAGCGTTGCCGAGAGCCCTATGCGGGTGAAGTCCTTCTCGCAGAACTCCCGCAGACGTTCCAGCGTGAGCGAGAGGAACGCCCCCCTCTTGGAGTCGCAGATGTCGTGTATCTCATCCAGGATCACCCACTCCACCTGGCTTATCCTCTCCCTGAACTTGGGTGCCGCCAGGATAAGGGCCATGGACTCCGGTGTGGTTATGAGTATGTGAGGTGGGTGCCTCAGCATCTTCTGCCTCTCGTTGGGAGGGGTGTCCCCGGACCTGACGGCCACTCTTATGTCGGGGATGTTCATGCCGTGGGCTTCGGCGACCGCCCGCATCTCGGCCAGCGGTGTGTTCAGGTTGCGCTCTATGTCATTAGCCAGGGCCTTGAGGGGCGAAATATATATGCAGTACACCCTCTCCTCCAGCTTCCCCTCGGACGCGTACCGGGTCAGCTCGTTGATTATGCTAGTGAAGGCCGTGAGGGTCTTGCCGGAGCCGGTGGGGGACGAGACGAGGACGTTCTTCCTCTCGTGTATAACAGGCACCGCCCGGGCCTGCGGCTCGGTGAGGGTGTCGAACCTCTCCCTGAACCATGCGGACACCAGCGGTTCCATCAGGTCCATTACCTCTTCCTTGGTGTATGTCCTATCAGCCCTCTGCAATCGTTCGCCCCCGGAATCCTCCCCGTCTAACCTTCATCTGTTATCTACTTTGTGTACCAAGCGGACGGGGTGTACGGGCCACGCCCGCCCCGCTGAAAGCGCCTGACGTACGGAAACAATAAAATCAACTAGATGGATTATAAGGGGATATGAGGTCCTCGCTGACAGTCTTGGCGTCCTTAGTGGCGGTTTTCTTCCTTACATTGACTGCAACCGACATTCTGGCCGACACGGCGGAGGCGGCCGATGCTTACACTGTGCAGGGATACATTGTCGATTCCAACGGAAGGACGCCGTTGGAGGGGGTAGGCGTTACCATATCGACCTCCGAGGGCCTGTCTTGGATCGGGTCCACCGATTCCGGAGGTCTGTTCAGCATAGGGACTCCGCGCAACTCCGGACTGTACATAAGCTTCGACCTCGAGGGGTATGCCCTCAGCGGGGCGCCACCTTGCATAGACAATGTGACGCTCACGGCCAGCGAGATATACTCCCTCAGCCTGGACGCCGTCAGATACGATTCGTCCACGAAGACGTACGACCTAACGTACGGTTCTGGCGACCTCCATTACATAACCATGTCCCAGTCCTTCGGACAGCTGGAGGGGGTCGTCTTCTGCAACGGCGCCGCCGTGTCCGGGGCCCTGGTGGAGATCACCGACGGCCACAACTCCTACTCCGCTACCACGGACTCCTCCGGAAGATACTCCATGAGATGCATCAGCGGGAACTATCATCTCACCGTCACCCACACCGGCCTTGAGGATGTTGACCTGGGCGAGGTAGAGGTGCGGGGGGACAGCGTCACCACGAAGAACGTGACCATGACGGTGATAGACGACAAAGTCTACTTCGGCATGGACCTGCCCCACTTCCTCATGGTGATAGGGTGCGTTTTCGGCGTCTCCCTGCTGGCCATGATACTGATATACCGCAGCCGTCTCCAGAAAGGGGGCTCCGGGATAAAGCTGATGGACGACAATAAGGAGAGGGGAAAGGAGTGATCAGCGCCTCAGGGAAAGCCTGACGTTCTCATAGAGGCTGCCGCCTGACGAATCCATGGCAACGGTCAGGGGGCCGAACCTCTCCGCCTTCAGCTTCCACATGGCCTCGGCCATCCCCAGGTCCTCCCATTCAACGCCCGTGACCTTCTTTATGCCCTCGGCCAGGGATACCGCGGCACCCCCGGTGGCCGCAAGGTACACGCAACCAGTGGCGGCCATGGCCTCCGAGACCTCCCGGGACATGCCCCCCTTGCCTATTATCGCCCTTATGCCGAACCTGCTTATCATCTCGGGCTCCAGTGAGTCCATGCGTGAGCTGGTGGTGGGGCCGGCGGCCACGACCTCCCAGCCTTCGCCTGAACGCCTCATTATCGGACCGCAGTGGAACAGAACCGACCCCAGGATCTCCCGGGGAACGTCCCCGCCCCCCCTGGCCAAAGACAGGGCGCGGATGTGCATCTCGTCCCTTCCGGTGATCATATCGCCGTTGAACAGCACCTGTTCGCCGAGCTTAAGGGACCGTATGTCCCTCTCTCCCAGAGGCGAGCCTATGACCTTCACGGTGCCGCCCCCTGGTGGTACTCCACACCCTCGGCTGTGATGCGGGCAGTGGCCCTCCTGGTGGCCCAGCAGCTTATGTTCACGGCCACCGGAAGGCTGGCGGTGTGGCAGTACGCGCTCCTTATCCTGACTCCTAGCACGGTCGTGGACCCCCCCAGACCCATGGGGCCCAGCCCGCTGCTGTTCAGGGCGACGAATATGTCCTGCTCCAGCCTGTCAAGTGCGGGATCCTCGTTGGGAACATCCACCGGCCGGAGCAGCGCCTCCTTGGCCATGGCGACGCATAGGTCCGAGGTGCCACCTATCCCTATCCCGACGATGCCGGGTGGGCAGGGGCGCCCTCCCGCGTCCAGGACGGCGTCCACTGCGAACCTCTTCACCCCTTCCACCCCTTCGGCGGGATCCAGCATCCCCAGGCGGGTCATGTTCTCCGAGCCCGCCCCCTTGGGCAGCACGGATATCTCGGTGAAGGGATCGTCCGTTGGCTTGTAATGGATTATGGGCATGCCCCCGCCCAGGTTGTCACCGTGATTCTCCCTTGTGATCGGGTCCACGGTGTTCGGCCTCAGCGGTATCTCCTGGGTGGCCCTTGCCAGCCCCCTGGAGATCTCTCCGGCCAGGGAGGAGTCGAACTTTCCCCTCACGTAGAAGACCGGCAACCCCGTATCCTGGCACATTGGCCGTCCCAGGAACTCCGCCTTCCGGGAGTTGTCCATTATGGCGCCCAGCTGGGAGTAGGCCGTGGGATCTGACTCCCATCCGGCCGCGGCCTCCAGGGCCCAGCCAACGTCGGCAGGCAGCTTGGTGTTCGCCAAGCGGAGGAGTTTCACGACCACGTCCTCCGTCGATTCGGGCATCTTTATCATGGCAGGGGGTAGCGCGTAGGGTTTCAAAAAGATGCGGTCAGGGCATGTAGTAGAGGACGCCGTCTATGTCCGCGACAGGCACGGTCTCCCCCGGCTCCGTGCCCTCGGGCACACGGAGGTCCACGGTGCGGTAGTTGCGCGGATCCAGGACCTGGATCTCCCCGTTCCCGACGGATACCACCGTGGCATCCGATATGTCCTCGTACTTCACAAGTATCCTGACGGAAAGAAGGTCGGACCTCCTGATTGTCCTTTCTCTGAAGGTCAGCAGGTCTGTCGCGCGCCCGCCTGTCTTGGAAAGGGAGGACAGCTTGTACATGCGGCCTTCGAACTCTATTGCATCCCCGAGATGGTACTCGGGTATCCTCACCATGTATGTGACGCGATACACCTCCTCGCCGGTGGCGTTCACGCCCACCAGGGAAGCGGACTCCTTGGTCTCGGCCCCGTAGTAGTCGCCCATTTCCTTCGATATCTGCCGGCCCAGGGCTATCGAGGAGAGGTAGATGTCCACTCCTCCCTGGACCTCGCCGATCTTGCTTATGAAGAGCTGGCGGTTCGTGCGGGACTGCTCCCCCACCGTCCTCTCGACCCTGTATGCGACCTCTTTCTTGAGTCCTGCCGGCATGTCATCCTTCCCGCCCGTGCGCAACTGCAGTATCGATTCGTAATAGCTTCCCAGCTGGCGGGAGCATTTTTTACATACGGTGTTCTTGACACGGACCGTTGTGATGTCCTCGGCGGAGGATTCGAAGCCGGAAATGTCCGCGATGACATCGACGGTCACGGCGTAGTTCGATGGGTCCTGCTGCACCGAGCGCGTACCTACGCTAATTACCCGGGCCTCGGGTATGGCCAGGATGGACGCGGCCGCGGCGTCCTCGGCGGCGATTCTGATGTCCTTCCTTACCCAGCTGTCCCTTTGGCGGATCTCCCCGCAGTTCGCGCAGACCTCCATGTCAACGTGGTGCGGGAGCCTGATTATCCGGCGGCCGTCCAGGAAGCATTCTGTGCACAGGCCGTCTATCGTCGTCTCGCAGTCCTTCCCGCACCTGACGCAGAAGTTCACATCCTCACCGCCTGGGCATGCATCACTCCGCCTATCGTTACGACGGAGCACGCGGCGACGTGCCCCTCGGATATGCCCACGGAGACCGCGCGCTCCCCGACCAGATTCATTATGGTCACGGATTTCATGCGTTCCGCCAGCACCTCCTCGGGAACGACCTCGCCTCTGTAGAAGGTCTCCGAGACCGTGATCCTGGCGTCGCCTTCCCTGAAGGTGCGCCCCAGGAGCTCTTCGTCGGCCGCGGCCAGTATCCTCTCCCCTCTGCTAGTGTGAATGCGTATCGCTATCATCTTCATGCCAGCCTGTACAGGTCGTGCTTGGGACAGTACACGTCCCCTGCCTTCTTCATGTTCTCGAGGCTCTTGCGGACGTCCTTCTCCTCCAGACCCTCCGAGACCGCATGAAGCAGTATCTCCTCCACCGACATTCCGGCGTCGGACCCCAGGGTGCTGAGTATGCCCCTCAGCGTGCCTATGTAGTCGCGGTCCCTCTTGGCTATGCCCGTCGCCAGCCTGTCGATGTCGAACTGGCCCGTCCCGTTTCCGGCTATCATCTCCAGATAGTACTCCACGAGGTCCACGGCGTAGTTGGCGTCCCTGTCCGTCACGAGGTGGCTGAGACGCATCCTTGCCGAGGCCTCGGAGAGGCGGACGAACGCCTCGAGCTGCCTGGCGGTTATGGGGACGGATTTGTTGTCCCCTTCGCCGGTGGCCCTTGTCTTGAGATAGCTGTTCTGTATTATCCTCACGGCATCGTCGGTCATCACGGGGGTTATGCGCTTGGAGAATGCCACGTACTTCCTCATTATGTCTATGTCGTAGATGGGCTTTATATCGTTCGTCTGGGCCCTGATCATCTCCGCGTCGATGCCCTCTATGACCTCGCCCTCGCCCATCATCTTAACCTGTCCGCGGCGGTGAGCCTTCAGTATGTGCTCGGTTATATCCCGGTCCCTCTCCTTCTCCGGTTTGTCGGTCAGGACGAATATCAGATCGAAACGGGACATAAGGGCCGGGGGCAGGTCTATCTGGTTGGCTATGGTGTCTGTCTCCTCGAACCTGCCGTATTTGGGGTTGGCGGCCGCCAGCATGGAGCATCTGCACTGCAGGGTGGCGGTGATGCCGGCCTTCGCCACGGATATGCGCTGGGATTCCATCGCCTCATGCAGGGAGGACCGGTCCTGGGTGGTCATCTTGTCCAGCTCGTCTATGCAAGCGAGACCTTTGTCGGCAAGAACAAGGGCGCCGGCCTCGAGGGTCCAACGTCCGTCCCCGAAATCGTCCTTCACCGCGGCGGCGGTGAGCCCCGCGGCGGATGCCGACTTGCCGCTGGCGTATATTCCCCGGGGTGCCAGCATGCTCATGTATCTCAGCAGCTGCGATTTGGCGACACCGGGGTCGCCGATCAGAAGTATGTGCATGTCGCCTCTTATGGAGGTCTTGTCGTCCATCTCCTTGTGGCAACCTCCGAAGAGCTGCAGGGCTATCGCCCGCTTCACCTGGTCCAGGCCGAATATGGTGGGCGATATCGATTTGACGATGTTGTCGAACAGCTGAGGGTCCTTGGACATCGCGACGATCCTCTCCTCGTCCTCCTCGGTTATCTGCAGCTCGTCGTATTCGTGCTGCTCGAACTCCACCGACACGACATCCATGAACACCTCGAAGACGGTGGTCTTGTCGCGCTCGGGTTTCTCCACCGAGCGGATTATCCCGTTGATCGTTATCCTGTTCCCAGGGGTCGTGTTGCCGGCGAGGTCGTCCTCTATGTAACCCGTCAGCCTCTCCGGCTGCGCACCGCCCCTGAGGCCCTCGGGGTTCTCCTGTATCTCCACCTTCTGGGTGTCTATATATAGAGAGGATTTGTCCTCTAGAATGAAACGGGTGGCGGTCTTGTTGCAGCTGCCTTCCGGGTTGGTGCACATGACGGGTTCCTTGAGCAGCATGCCACTCTGGGGAACCCATATCTCCGCCCCGCACCTGGCGCACCTGAATAGGGCGTATGTCATACGGGGCTTCACCGACGTGGCCTTCCTGACCAGCCCCTCCACCGCGACCATCTTGCCCAGGTGCTTCGCCCTCAGATGGCGTATCTCCACCCTGGCATCCCGGGGAAGACGGACTATCCTCAGGTTCACGTTGTCCTTGGGGTCCCATGTGGGGGGCATGGCGTTCCTTACGGCCTTCTGCCCCAGGGACAGGGCCTTGTCGGGATTGTCGAGTATGAACATCGCCAGATCCGTGTTGTAGGAATCTATGTCGTCGTAGGGGACCACCAGGCTCTTCCTGTCCGGGTAGTTGTCCGCTATCTCCGCCATCATCAGGCGGTAGCTGTCCTTGCTCAGGATCTCCTCCCATCCGGCCAATACCTCATTGTCCTGGAAACTGACTGTCATCGCATATCCTCTCCGACCGCGGCCCTGCAATCATCGTCGGCCCACCATATCCATCCCCCGTGCTCCATGGACACCTGTCCCTTGACCAGCCCCCGGCGCTTCAGCTTGGTCATTGTCTTGGCCAGGTCGTCCGGGCACCGGTAACCGAACATGGACTCCAGGGCCGAGGCTATCTCGCCGGTGGTCATCCTTAGATCCCCCAGCGCCTCCCATATCAGCGGGGCGACGTCTCTCTGCACCTCCGGCAATAGGAGGATTATGATAAAAGAAGTATCGGTCGCCGCGGGGGAGGGTCCCGGATGCCTCCGTGCGGCGGGGGACTCAGCCCGTTATGTCCCGTATGTACTCGTTCTGTATCCTGACCACCTCCGCCGAATCCCGTGCCCCGGAATAGTCCTCGAGCAGGGACCCGTTGAGCCGCATGAACTCCGGTGCCCAGTTGAACCTGGGGAGGAAGCTTTCCGCCTGCTCCCTCTCGCCCAGTATGAAAAGCGCGGCCATCACGGCCTCGGCGCTGTTCAGCTCCATCGGCCGGCCCCAGTTGACCGGGTTGGATGCCAGCAGATACGGCAGCGCGCGTTCCTCCGCCCTCCTTAGACGGGGGAAGCCCTCTATGTTGGTCCAGGTGAGGTCCATCACCACCAGGCCGCGTGACGCGTGCCTGCGGTCCGCGGGAGAGAGGGCCCTCTCGGCGAAGGGCGACAGAACCACGGACCCCGAAGGTATGGATGACAGGGACCCTACATCCCTCCCCAGCCCGAATTTGACCATCCTCTTTGCCGTGCACTTCCTGGGATCGCACTGGCACTTATCGTATATCAGTACAGGTATCATGCCGATGCCTTATCGTCCAGCGATGATGGGTCGGCGAACGTCTCGGCGACCCATGACCTTATCCTCTCGATCAGGTCCGTGTAGCATTGGAACAGCTCCATGTCGTCGGTGGCCTTGAAATCCGAACGACTGCCGAAGTCCTTCAGAATTACCTTGCTTCCCGGGGGAACCCTGTCTCCTATCTCTTCGTGTGTCGACCTTTGGAGGAAGACGACGTAGTCGAATGCTTCGGGAAGGTCCTTGGATCCGGTGTCCTTCGAAACCGCCCTGCGTATGTCGTAACCGTGCTGGTACATGACGGATATCATGTCGCAGTCGATGAAATCCTTATGCGGGCCGGCGCTGTACGACTCGTATCTATCCCCGTATGCCTCCCGAAGGAAGTACTCCGCGATCTGCGACTGCAGATCGTTGGCGCCGTCGACGAAGAGCACGCTGACCTTTTTATTCTTCTTATCGAGCATCTTTACCGCCGCCGAGATGCGTCTAGGGGGTTAAACGTTTTCTTGAAGGTCCCACCCAAAGGTTTTATCCCATGCCCCTGATTGAGAATGGCCGCGATGATGATGCTTCATGAGCTGACGGCTGATGATAGACGGGCGAGCTGAGCGGCGACCCTCCTTACCATGTCGTCGATTGCCGTTCGGAAACGTTAATACCGCACCCAGCAATCACTCGTTTATGCCCGTACTTCAAGTGGCCTTGGACCTTATGCAACTCAACAGAGCCGTCGAGATAGCCCGCGAGGCTGTGGACGGGGGAGCGGATTGGATAGAGGTGGGCACACCGCTCATAAAGAGCGAGGGCGCAGAAGCGATCCGCACGATCCGCAGGGAGTTCCCGGGTAGGAAGATAATCGCCGATACGAAAACCATGGACGTGGGCTCCTTCGAGGTCGAGATTGCCGCCAAGGCCGGGGCCGACGTGGTGACGGTCCTGGGCCTGGCCGACGACGCCACCATATCGGAAGCCGTTATGGCCGGGAGGAAGTACGGCGCCGAGATAATGGTGGACATGATCAATGTCCGCGACCGCCTGGAGCGTTCCAAACAGGTGGAGAAGCTGGGCGTGGGGTACATATGCCTTCATATGGGCATAGATCAGCAGATGAAGGGCGAGGGCGCCCCCACAGAGCTCCTCAGCAGGATTGTTGCTGAGACCTCCATCCCGGTGGCCGTCGCCGGGGGCATAACCGCGGTTACGGCGGGGCAGTACGCCGAGGCGGGCGCCACGGACATAATCGTAGGAGGAGCGATACTCAAGACTGCGGACATACGGGGGGCGGCCAGGGCCGTCAAGGAATCCATACAGGGCGTCAAACAGAGCACCGACCTCGGCAAGAAGTACTCCGAGGAGGGGCTGTTCGAGGCCTTCTCGAGGGTCTCCACCTGCAACATATCCGACGCATACCACAAACAGGGCATAGTGCACGGGCTGCGCCCATACATAAGGGACGGCACCAGGATGGTGGGCCGCGCCCTGACCGTTCAGACGACGAACGGGGACTGGGCGAAACCCGTCGAGGCCATAGACCGCGCGAAGAAGGGGGATGTCATAGTCATAGACGTGGGCGGCGCCCCGGTCGCGGTCTGGGGCGAGCTTGCCACATGCTCGGCGATGGTCATGGGATGCACCGGAGTGGTGATAGACGGGGCCATACGCGACATAGACGACATAAGGGCGATGGGATTCCCCGCCTTCGCCAGGACCGCGGTGCCCAATGCCGGGGAGCCGAAGGGATACGGCGGGATAGGCATAGAGATAACAATCGGCGGACAGCCCGTCAGGACAGGGGACTGGATAATGGGCGACGAATCGGGTCTGGTCGTGGTGCCCAAGGAGCACGCGGTGGAGGTTGCCAACCGCGCGCTGGACGTGCATGAGCGGGAGGACCGCACCCGTGAGGAAATCATGCGGGGCTCCACGCTGTCCAAGGTCAACGAACTGGCCAAATGGGAGCCTGTGAGATAAGGGCTCATTCCCATACCGGGTAGCCGCTGGTGCGGCCGCCTTCCATCTCATCCGCCATCCTGTTGAGCCGCGCTATGCGGTCCTCGGTCGGCGGGTGGGTCCTGAAAAGCCTGCTGGTGAGCGACTGCTTCTTGCTGTCCGGGTTCTTGATCCAGAGCGGAGCGTAGGTCGGCTGGTCGTAGTCGGCATCGGGGCCCCCCTCTATGCGGGCCAGCGCCCTGGCGAGCGCACGCGGGTTGCCCGTTATCCTGGCTCCGGTCTCGTCCGCCAGGTACTCCCGGCTCCTGGATACCCCCAGCTGGACCAGTATCGCCGCGATGGGCAGCGTCACGTCCAGTATTATCGCCAGAACCAGTATGGCCCCGTTGTTCCTGTTGTCGCCCCCGCCGGAGAACAGCGCCATCCAGGTGGCCATTCTGGCGAGGTATGATATGACCGCGGCCATCGTGGCCGCCACCGACATCACCAGTATGTCCCTGTTCCGGACATGGGACATCTCGTGGGCTATGACCCCCTCCAGCTCGTCGTCCGGGAGCATCCTGAGGAGCCCTCTTGTGGCTACCACCGCCGCATCCTTGGGGCTGCGCCCGGTTGCGAAGGCATTGGGGAAGGCGTCCTCTGTCACCCCCACCTCCGGCATGGGGCATCCCGCCTTCTCGGCGACGGAGGCCACGATCTTCCAGAGGCGGGGCTCCTCGGCCTGGGTGACCAGCCTTACACGGTTCGCCCGGAGTGCCGATGACTTCGAGAAGAAGTACGAGTAGACCATCATCAGCACGGACAGGGCAAGCATTATCAGCAGACCGTACCACATGCTGTTGAAGAACCATCCTACAACAGTCCCGATGACCAGCAATATCAGCGACATCGCTATGAACATCGCCGCCGTCCTTACACGCCATAGCATCTCGATAACCCCTGACAGATTCCGTCCTCAGACCTCGAACTCCAGACCGGTGCCCGCATAGAAGTCCCGGACCGCCGAAAGGCCCAGGTTCGTTCTCAGCTTCATTATTCCGCCCATACCCGTGCAGTGGTTGACATAGAGAGCGGGAGAGCCGAACTCACGGTCCAACGCCCCGGACAGCTCGGCAACGCGCTCCTTACCGGCCTTGCGGAGGTGCGTGCCCCCTATAAGGGCGCGGGGGTTGGACCCCGAATGCGCTTTGACGTGCGAGAGCACGACCTCGACCCCGGCGTGGCAGCAGCCGCAGATAACCACCGGGCCCTGCGCGGAACGGAGAACCATCACCATCTCCGTGACGTCCCCCGGGACGGGAGAAGACAGCGACAGGCTTTCGCTAAGGCCGATCCATTCCGAGACCTCCCTGACCCTCGATTTGGCAAGGTTCCTCTCGGCTATCCTCGGCATCCCGCGGTCCAGCAGGCCCGACAGCCTTCCGCCCGCCGCCCTGAGGCATCCCTGGGGGAGGAACACGTCCAACGGTTCATCCCTGGCCGAGAGGAGCGCATTGAGGCCTCCGGTGTGGTCCCTGTGTCCATGGGAGAGGACCACCCGGTCCAACGAGGCGGGGTCGATGTCCAGCTGCTCCATGTTGTTCAGCAGGTAACGGCCACGCAGGCCGGTGTCGAAAAGGGTCCTCTGACCATCGACCTCCAGCAATACGGACAGCCCCTTTGCGCCTATGAGCTGGGTATCCTCTGTCGCGCCTTCATCGTATACGGAAAGGACCTTCGCCTGCATGTAGAGTCACTCGGCACTCTAAACCGCTGTCACCTAAAATAGGTTACCTACGCCCGTACATAGAATCCGGTATCTCCCCGCATATGCGGAAGACTGTCTCCGGATCCACGGCCCCGGATGCCAGCATCCCCTTGATCTTCTTGGGCACCGTGTTCACGGACATCACCGCCCCGGGCTTCGAGGGGTCGTCTATGTAGTCCGTCTCCAGCATGAACCTGCTCCCCTTCGACAGTGCCTCTGAGATGTAGACCTTGGATGCGGGTATGGAGGGCATTACGCCGAAGTTCTCCTCCGGCAGAATCAGGGGGGGCGAGGAATGCTTTATTACCCTTCCGGGGTCCAGGCCCGCCTTCCCGGCGATGCGTGCCAGGCTCTCATTCGTCCCTTCCGAGTTCTCGCAGTGCACTATCACCGGGCAGCCGTTCTCCCGGGCCAGCTCCATGCCCCTCAGAAGTATGCGGTCGGAGGCCTCCGCGATTTCGGGGGAGGTCTCGAAATGGGGGCGGCCCACCTCCCCGATGGCCTGCGCCTGACCGCTGTCCACCAGGGATGCGGCGTCCTCCATCCCCTTCATCATCATCGACACCGCCGCCTCCAGACCGTATGCGGCGGCCAGCTGGACTATGAGGACCGGATAGGGACCGACGGCTATGTTGATCTCCAGGTCCGTCCTCTCCCTGGCCCGGGCGGCCAGGTCCAGGGTTATGCCGTAGGATTCCATGAAGTCCCCGCCGCAGGCTATCGGGACCTCCGGGTGGGGCAGTGTCACAAGGGTGAGTCCGGTCCCTCCTGCCTTCTGGAACTCCAGCAGGGCGTCCACATTGCGTCCTGACGGGCTCATATGTATGTGGTTGTCGTAGATCGGGACCTTCTCCGCCATGAGAGGACCACTGCCGACAATATAATTATACGTTGCCCGGCGTTGTTTCCGTGACATGGACCCCAATTCCCGTTTCCTTCTCAAGGTGTTCAGGAGGTACTACAAGGAGAACCGTCCGATTATGCCGGAGCGCTTCACCCGGAGGGAGTTCGGTTTCATGTTCTTCGACAAGACCTTCGTGCAACGTCACATGGCGTTCAGCCGGCCCGAGGAACTGAACCGCTTCATGGTCGCCAAAGTGCCTTCCCACAGCTACTACTCCACAGCGTACTACAGAAAGCCGGGGGCCCCCACCATGGAGGAGAAGGAATGGCTGGGGGCCGAACTGATATTCGACCTGGACGCGGATCATCTGGAGGGCGCGGCGGAAATGTCCTATGAGGAAATGCTCGAACGCATACGCGAGGAGATGGCCAAGCTCGTGGACTCGTTCCTGCTGGGGGACCTGGGGTTCTCCGAGGACCAGGTCCATCTGACCTTCTCGGGGGGCAGGGGCTACCATGCCCACGTGCCCGAGGAGAACGTGTTGACCCTCGGTCCCCACGAGCGCAGGGAGATCGTAGACTACGTAACTGCCTCCGGACTTAACATAGACTGGGTGTTCCCGTACAGCAAGGTCGCCACCTCGCAGATCGTGGTCAACGGGAATGTGCGCACCAACGTTGCCAAGGACAGGCTGATCCCGCCTGCCGATACCGGGGGCTGGAGGCTCAGGATGAGAAGGGGGTTGATGGAGCTGGTGGACGATGTCTGCGACCAGGACCCCAAGTACCTCCGCGCGGCATACCCTTCCATGAAGGGCAGGGCCCTGGACAAGGCACAGGAGGATGTAAGGAGGTCCCGCAGGATCATGTTCGAGAAGAACACCATGGCATCACTGCCCAAGGGGACCCAGGAACTGCTGGTCAGGACGATGAAGGAGGATGTGGCCTGCCGTCTGTCCGGCGAGGTCGACGAACCGGTGACGGCGGACATAAAGAGGCTGATACGTCTTCCGGGCTCCGTCCACGGTAAGAGCGGCCTTCGGGTGACACCGATAACCCGGGAGCAGCTCTCGGACTTCAAGCCTCTCGAGGATGCCGTCCCGGAAATATACACGGACGACCCGGTGAAGGTGACCATGAGACGCGACTACGAGTTCTCGATGAGGGGGGAGCGTATAAAGGCCAAAGGGGAGACCGAGGTCCCTGAATATGCCGCGGTCTTCCTGGTCGGAAGGAAGGTCGCGGACTACGGATACGCCAGCGAGCGCAGGGACCCTTTATTCTGAGGACATGCAGCAGCAGCGGCGATCCTCCTTGACGGAGTACCCGTTGGCCTTGACCCATTCCTGGGTCTCGCGGGACGGGTTCGCTATCCGCATCACCCCGTGCCTTATGCACTCCGCCTCCATGTCCCTGCAGGACCTGTCGCGCATGCATCCCAGAGTGACTTCCAACCCCCTGCCTGACAAAATGTCCACGGCCGAGACCACGGTCTCCGTGGATGCCCCCGGCATCGGGGACCCTGCGTGCGAGGGGACGAGACCCAGGAGCACCGCCCGCCTCAGACCTCTGGACAGCAGCAGATCCGCGGAGGCCGCAATGTCCTTTCCCCCGAGGCCCGCGGTCAGATGAGGGACCGGGACCCCCCCGGCGGTGATGACCGCATCCAACAGGTCCCCGTAATCCGACGGGGGTCTGTCAAGATGCAGGACGCCCTTTATGACCGCGGGGTCCTGGTGTATGTCGACGGAGAACCGCCTGACCCCGGCCGACACGAGCTCGCGCGCCTCCGAGGGCCCTATGAATCCGGCGTGGATGTTTATTTCCAGACCCATGGAGGATATCTGCGAGATGGCATCGCGCAGGTGGAGCAGGGGGACCCTGCCTGTGCGGTCGCAGCCCCCGCTTATCAGCATGCCCGATCCTCCCGAAGCGATCGTTCTCTCCGCGATGGATATGAGCGCCTCCGACGTGCACGCTTCCCTCATTCCGCGCAGGTGCACGGCCCGGCAGTGCTCGCACATCTGCTCACAGCGGGCCCCCGTGACGGATACGGCCGGGAAGCTGCTGCCCGGAACGCACGATAGGATGAGTTTCTCGGTGTCCTCCATTGTGCTTTATACCAAAAGCTTTATTTCGTAAATATAGTTGCCCGAACTAGGTAATCACTATGAAGGCTTTTCGTATAACGGGCACATTCGCAGACCCCAGGGTAAAAAACCAGCCCTTCTCGATCGAGCTGGCCGCAGAGGACGAGGCGGCTGTGAGGGAGAAGGCCCTCTCCACGCTTGGCAGCAGGCACAAGCTCAGAAGGGACCAGATATCCATAGACGACATATCCGAGGTCCCCGCGGATAAGGTAGTGGACCACACCGTGAAGTACCAGATCGGTGCGTGAGGACCATGAACGACGACGAGCTCCGTCAGGCGCTGACGATCCTCGATTCCTACAGGTCCCAGCTTGAGGCTCTGACCCGCCAGGCCCGCCTGCTGCAGGCGACCTACGAGGAGACGATGGGCGCACGTATGACGCTCAATGCTTTCGAGGCTGCGGCGGAGGGCGACGAGATACTGGTGCCGATAGGCGCATCGTCGTTCGTCAACGCAAAGGTTACCGGGAAGAGGACGGCCGTCGTGGGCATAGGCAACAGACTCTCCGTAGAGAAGGACATAACCGAGGCGGCGGCCCAGATGGATGCCGCCCTGTCCGAGCTTTCAGAGGCTCTGAAGAAATCCTCCTCCGCCCTCAACGAGATGGAGCTGGCGGCAGGGAACCTGCAGGCGGCCATACAGAGCGAGTACCAGAGAAGGCAGCAGTGAGGGTGGCATGTTCGACTCCCTCAAGAGCAAGCTGAAGGGCCTTTTCAAGAAAGCCCCCGAGGCACTGGACCCCGAGAAGGTCTACGAGGGGGCGGCTCCCGAGAGCCCCGCGGCCGAGACCGTTCCGGGGGCTCAGCCCGAGCTCTCGAGAAAGGAGAGGCTGAAGCAGGTCAAACAGGAGAAATCCCAAGGGCGCCCCTCCCAGGTCGTCGGGGATTCCGGCAGGAAGATCAACAGCACCGCCCTGGACGAGATCCTCGGCGAGTTGGAGATTGTCCTCCTGGAGGCCGATGTGGCCTACCCTGTTGCGGAAGAGATAACCAAGGGCGTCCGGGACAACCTTTACGGCAGGAAGTACAGCCGCAACTACACAATGGAAGAGGTCGTCGAGATCTCTGTCAAGGATGCCGTCGGGGACGTCCTGAGACTCAACGAATTCGATTTCGATGCCTGGATTGATTCCCAGAAGAGACCCGCCGTGGTCATGTTCATGGGCATAAACGGCACAGGGAAGACCACCGCCATCGCCAAGATAGCCGACCGTCTTCAGAAGGCGGGGCTGTCGGTCGTCATGGCCGGATGCGACACATTCAGAGCCGGGGCGATAGAACAGCTCACTATACACGCGGACAGGATAGGCTGCAAGATTGTGAAGCACTCCCAGGACGCGGACCCCGCCGCCGTCGCCTACGATGCCGTGGAGCACGCCAAAGCTAAGATGAGGGACGTCGTCCTCGTCGATACGGCCGGGCGCATGCAGACCAACAACAACCTGATGGAAGAGATGAAGAAAATCGTCCGGGTCGCCAAGCCCGGACTCAAGATCTTCGTTGGAGACTCCCTGGCCGGCAACGACGCGGTCGAACAAGCCAGGGCCTTCGATTCCGCCGTGGGCATAGACGCGATAATCCTCACGAAGATAGACACGGATGCGAAGGGCGGCGCCGCGCTGTCGATCGCCCATACAATCGGGAAGCCCATCGCTTTCGTTTGCAACGGACAGGACTACGGGGACATCATAAAATTCGATGCCGAGTGGATGCTCAACCGCCTTTTCGAGGAATGATCAGACGCAGAGTCTGTGGAAGACTGTTGCGAAGGCTTTGGCATCCGTTATTATGTTGTCCACCTCCGCGTACTCATTGGGTGCGTGGAGGGTACCGCCCCCGCACTCCCAGACGTATGCGTCCATCCCAGCCATCCTGAAGAAGTTGGCGCAGGTGTTTCCGCCCACGCCCACGGCCCTCAGCTCCCCGCCTATGACGGACTGTATGGATTCCGCTATCGCCCTGAACTCCGGGGTGTCGGTCGAAGAGGGCTTTCCCGCATAGGTCCGCTGTATCTTTGTGACCTCGATGGAAGCGCCCGTGCTCTCCGCGTGCTCCGTTGCCACGGACCGTATGAACTCGAACACCTCGTCGGGGTCGTGCCGGGGTATCAGCCTTATATCCAGAGAAAACTCCGCGTACCCCGGGATCGTGTTGACGTTCTCCACGGTGGAGGGGCTCCTGGTGGGTTCGAAGGTGGTCATCGGGGGCTCGAAGAGGGGGTCCTCATCATCATAGTAGTACTCCAGCCTGTCCAGCAGGTCCTTTACGAGAGCGGAGCTGACGCGGAAGGCGTTGAGTCCCTTATGGGGTGTGGAGGCGTGAGTGGTCTTGCCCCTGACGGCCACTTTGACCCACAGGAGGTGTTTCTCGGCCACATCCATCAGCGTCCCGCCGGGGACGCCCCAGTCGGGGACTATGACCACATCGTTCTCAAGATCGAAGTATCCGTGATCTATGAGATGTGAGATGCCCATAAGGCTGGTCGTCTCCTCGTCTGCGACGTATGCTATGCCCAGGCTCCTCTTGGTCAGGGTCCCCGCCGGTATGAATTTGGACGCGAACATGGAAGATATGACGGCCTGCCCGTTGTCCTCGGTGCCCCTCCCGTAGATCCTACCGTCCCTGACGTGCCCCTCGTAGGGCGGCGTGTCCCAGTCTTCGGGATCTCCCGCGGGCACCGTGTCCGTGTGCGCTACGATCCAAACGGTGCCCCTCTCCTTCCCTTTCTTGCTGGCCAGTATGTTGGGCCGCATCACGGAAGGATCCGTGACGTCCGGGACGTCGACCCGTATGACGCTGTCGTAACCCTGCAGATTCCTCATGAGCATGTCGGCGCGCTTTCCCTCCCCCTCGCCTCCGTTGATCGGTGCGAGTGCAGGTATGCCGATCATCTCCACCATTGTGGAGACGATTTCGTCCCGGGACGCTTCTATGCTTTCGAGGACCTCCTCCAGAGTCATGTGGCACGGATTATTGCAGGGGTTCATAATCCTTTGCGGTGTAAAGTAAAAGGGGGAGGCCCCGGCACGGGGCCGGGGCCTGCCGCTCAGCAGCGGCGGATGATCATCGTGACCGCGTTGCCTCCGCCGAGGCAAAGGGTGGCCAGACCGGTCTCCTTGTTGCGATCCTTCAGAGCATGGAGAAGTGTGGTGACCACACGGGAGCCGGAGCATCCTATGGGGTGGCCCAGCGCGACGGCGCCGCCGTTCACGTTGAACTTCTCGTCGGGTATCTGGAGTTCCTTCTTGACCGCGCAGGATGCCGTGGCGAAGGCTTCGTTGTGCTCGAAGAGGTCTATGTCGTCGATTGTCATGCCCGCTTTCTTCAGCACGTGCCTGGTGGTGGGGATCGGAGCCTCCATGATCAGCTCGGGGGCCACGCCGCGCTCCCCGTAGGCCTCTATTGTGGCCAGGGGTTTCAGGCCGTGCTCCTCGGCCCAGGATCTCGAAGCCACCACCATCGCGGCGGCGCCGTCGCTGAGCTGCGAGGAGTTGCCGGCGGTGACCATTCCGTCCTTCTTGAATACCGGCTTCAGCCTTCCCAGGGATTCCATGGTGGTGTCCCCCCTTATCCCGGCATCGGAGTCTATCACTACCTCCCCCTTCCTGTCCTTCACGGTCACGGGGACTATCTCATCTTTGAATTTCCCTGCCTTGAGCGCCGCAGCGGCTTTCAGGTTGCTCTCCAAGGCCAGGGTGTCGGCGTCCTCCCGGGTGACTTTGAACCTCTCGGCCACAACCTCACCAGTGAACCCCATGTGCTGGTTGTTGAATATGTCCCAAAGCCCGTCGTGCACCATGTCGTCGACGACCTTCTGGTCGTTCATCCTGTACCCCCATCTTGCTCCCGTGAGAAGATAGGGGGCGTTGGACATGCTCTCCATTCCGCCGGTCATTATGCAGTTGTACTCCCCGGCCTTTATCGCATCGGCGGCGAGCATGGCGGATTTCATGCCGGATCCGCATACCGCGTTCACGGTGAACGATCCGATCTCGACAGGAAGGCCGGCGCCTACGGCCGCCTGCCTGGCCGGGTTCTGACCGAGGCCGGCCCCGAGAACATTCCCCATGATACATTCCTCTATGTCGGCGGGCTCCAGACCCGCCCTTCTGAGAGCCTCCGAGACCGCGACCGTTCCTAGCTGAGTCGCTTTAAGGTCTAAGAATTCCTTTCCGTATTTTCCGATGGGCGTCCTTGCCGCGCTGAGTATGACGACTTCTTCCATGAGAGAAACCTCTGAATCAATGCTATCGAAAGAGAGTATAAATCGCTGTCGGTCATCAATTACGGCTATTGACGAACTCCAAAGGCTGTTCCAGACCCATCCTTTTGAGAGGTTTTGAGAGATGCCTCCGGGCCGCGGTGGGCGGTTCATACCAACCCGGCGCCACCCAGCGAGCAAACCTCTCCGTGACCGGCGAATCCGATCTGGTGCGGCAGGGCCTGCAACGGTAGCCCTTCCCGCTGCCGATGGAATCCATCCTCCGGCCGCAGACCGGACAGGAGGGGTTGGCCACCTTGCGTATGTCCTCGGCCAAGGAAATCACCCTGACCTTCTCGACGTTGAGCGTGCGGGGCTCCTCCCTCAGCTCCCCCATGACGCCGATGCGGTCCCCTGGAATCAGCCTGTCGAACAGCATACGAAACTCCTTGGACGGTTCGTACGCCGCGCAGGTCACACCCCCATGGGCGGTCGCCAGATCCATCAAGACATGCCCGCCGGGTATGTGCCTGCTGCGCGACAGGGAGACCCCCTCAATATAATAAGAGCGGTTGGGTACCATCTCGGAGAATCCGCGTATTATGTGATCGTCGGTGCCTTGGTTCGTCAGGAATATCATCCATCTGTCCAGCGGCTCGGTCCTTATCTCCCGGGCCGCGACCGCCAGCTCCTGAGGGTCGTCGCCTCTGAGCCCGTACATAACCGGGCAGGGGGTGGACGGGACCATGGCAACCTTCCGCCCCCTCTCCTCCCAGCTGTTGAAGGTGGTGTGGTGTTTAGCGTCCACCTCCCGTATGGACTCCGGATCGAACACACGGAGAGTCCCCCAGCGGTCTTCCGGCCTGTAAGCCAGCAGCTCATAGGTTCTGTCCCGGGGCCTCCAGGCCATCCCGCACGAGGCGCCGATGATGCCACGACCGCAGCCGAGTTCAAAACGTAGGGCGCCGATGCTCTCCAGCTCCCTCTCGACCGTCCCGCGCCCGAGTATAGTGCGCACGCCGAGCCAGTACAGGGATTGAGACGGTTTTCTCACTGAGACCACCAGCCCGGGATCGGAGTCCTCCTCGCGGCGTTCTTCCACCAGAGGCGCGATGCGGGAGATTAGCTCCCGGGCATCGGGCTCCGGTCCTTTCTGAAAGGTTCTGCAGAATATCCTGCGACCCCCGATCTCTCCGACCTCGATACTTCCTCCCGCACCCCTCCCGAACCTCATGACGAGCGAGCCGTTGCCGCGGGTCTTCCAGGGAGTGGCGGGGTTCAGGCGGACAAGGCGAGGGTACCCTATAAGATCCAGATCCGAGAGTTCGCGGATTATCTCGGTTGCCAGGAAGGTCGTGCAGTTCCCCCGCATCGAGTCTGTGTCGTCCACAGCTACGTACATCTCAGGTAGTAAGAAGGGATGGCCGATAAAAGACTATCCCGGGTACATCTCCCTGACGAAGAACATGTTGCCGTCCGAGGAGAAGCCGCCATGCATGGTGTACAGCAGGGGGCATGTCGGCTCCGTATACGAAAAGCATCTGATGATCCGCCCCTCCGTGTCCTCGAGGGTGAAGACGAAACCGCTGCTGGAGGAATGCGGGTCTTTGGCTATTCCTGTAATCTCGGAGGTTCCCTGGTTGGACACATCGAAAGGGAGAAGACTTAAGAGGACAAGCACGGCGAATACCGCCAGGGAAAATAGGAAGAACCTGTCTCCTAACAATCCTCTCATAAGCAGAACATCGAAAAAGATGTTTTTCTGCAGCGTTCGTACAGTTAGCTAAACGACGCCCCCACCCCCCCGTTTCCACTGGAACACAGAGGTATCAGATAAGCGTCATCTGTTTAGAAGGATGGTAGGAGGAGACGTTCCTGAACATATCGTCGTTCTTTATTATGTTTATAACATCTTTTGATATGCTCAGCTCGATTTCCTTGGTGCGACCGGACCTTCCGAGGGATATGACCCTGGCGTATATGATGCCCAGCATATCCAATTCAGATATGAAATCGGATATCCTCCTCTGTGTGAGTATGGAGCACCCGATCAGATTGCAGACCTCCTTGTAGGTGGAGAAGACCATCCCTGTAGTCATCTTGTTGTGTCCCTCTTCCGTATTGACTATTATGCTCATGAGAACGGTCTTGGACTGGGAGGGAAGGGTGCGTACTACCTCGGCGACTGCATCAAGCTCTATCTTGTTCTTGGCTGATTTGACATGGGCTTCGGTGACGGAGGGGTCGCCGTTCCTCTCTGCTATGTCCGCCGCTATCCTCAGAAGGTCCAAACTTCTTCTTGCGTCTCCGGTGTCCTGAGCGGCGAGCGCCGCACAATAGGGAACAACTCCGTCTTCCAGAATCCCATCCTCAAATGCCATGAGGGCTCTGGCCTGGAGAATGTCCTCTAGCTGGGAGGCATCGTATGAGGGGAAAATTATCCTCACCTCTCCCAATCTGCTCCTCACTTTGGGATCCATGAACTCTATGAATTTGGGGTTGTTCGATATCCCCACAAGGGATACCTTTGAATTAGTAAGGACCTCGTTTATTATGGTCAGGAGATAGAATATATCCTCACCGGCTTTGGCGAACAGACGGTCTATCTCATCCAAGACGATTATGAAGACCTTCCTCTTCTTATCGATGTATTCCCTCAGTTCATTGTACACCTTGTCTGTCACCCAACCTGTAAAAGGTATCCTCATCTCCGAGTCGGGGATGATTTGATTGGCTATATTGTACAGTATGCTGTAGGGAGTGTCGACGACTTCGCAGTTCACATACACATAAACGGATTTATCCTCATTAGGATCGGCTTTCTTCAGCTCCTGGCCGATGTAGCTCATGACAGCGGTCTTCCCTGTTCCTGTCTTCCCGAATATCATTATGTTGGAGGGTTTGTCTCCGTACAGTGCAGCGGAGAATATGGAGACTATCTCGTTTATCTGGTCGGTTCTGTGGGGGAGCTGATCCGGTATATATGTCGTTTGAAGGGCTTTTTTGTTCTTCACAAGGGTATTCCTGTTCGAGATGTATTGAGTAAATATGTTATCGCTCATTTTATCATGTCCACAGGATATACCTTTGATTCTAGTGGAAGTGTTCTTTGATATATATTGCTTTCATAGGACTCTTCTTCCATGCTTAGAATCATTTTATAAAGAAAGCCCCATTACTGATTCTGCGCTCCGCGCAAGGAGAGATTGAATTGAAAGGTTGGTTGGTAATAGGCGCCTGCATCGGTGCATTGGCTCTGGCTGTCGGAATCCTCTACATCATCGGCACCTATCTGTGAACTGAACGGAAGCCCGCCCTTGATTTCCGTTTTCCAGTGGAAATAGGGGGGTGGGCCCCCCGATCCTTCATGGGTTTTCATCCTCTCTGCGAAGACCGATATAATCGATCAGAATAAACGCCGCGGCGAAGAGAAGAATGAATGTTGTCGCGCTGATAACAATGCAGGGGAGGGTGTTGCTGACGCGCTCCTCTAGATATCCGTATCCTTTAGAGAGGTAGAGTTTCAACCAAGCCGCCCAGGGGATCTCGAAACCAGCTACCGCTTTTATGCGGTCTTCTGAAACCAGCCTGCCTTGGGATATGCTGACCGCCTGGTCGAAATAGTTGTTCGTAGTCGCGTTATCACCCATGGTCAGGTATCCGCTCGGAGATCCGGTAAGCATCGACAGATCAATGCCCACGGTCTTTCCGGCGTACCCCACGGAGTACATGGTGAACGTTCCGCTGAGCCGGGTGTGATCCGTGACGGCGACGCCCCCGTCGACGCAGGACCAAAGATCAGACGGATAATCCGCCAGAGACGGCGCGCTCCATGTCCCGTCACCGTTGTTCTCCAGCCAGATGATCGCCCGATGTATTACCGGGTTCTGCCCCTCTCCCCTGTAATATATTATCACATCCCCGTACTCGCCGAACGTACGGTACCCGGTGTTGTAACCATCCACATAGCACTTTATGTCCACAAGGCCGGGGTCGCGTATTACGACCATATCGGCGGTGTCTATTATCCCGAGCGCTGATTCGTGCTCCTCGTGTTGCATGCTCTCGGAATCCACTGTTGAGAAGAACGGCCACGGGGCCCCTGAATAAACCGCGACGGAGAGAACGCCACCTCCGACCACGGCAAGGAATGCTATCACGGCGACAAGCATCTTCTTCGTTTCCAAGTCCACACCCCCGCACTGTCTCCGCAGCTATTAACATCATCCCTTCTTGGCCGTGCAAAAGAGATATACTATGCGGTCGATTGGGCGTTGATGCCACGTCCGAGCAACGACGAGTACTTCATGGAGATGGCGAAGCTCGTGTCCACGAGATCCACATGCATACGGAGGAAGGTGGGCGCGGTCATAGTCAAGGAGAAGAGGGTGTTAGCAACCGGCTACAACGGGTCTCCGAGAGGGACCGCCCATTGCGAGGACCTCGGATGCATACGCGACCAGATGAAGATACCCTCCGGGACCCGTCACGAGCTCTGCAGGGGTGTGCATGCCGAGCAGAACGCCGTAGCCCAGGCGGCCTATTTCGGCATCTCGATAAAGGATGCCGCGATATACACAACCACGTTCCCATGCTCCATGTGCGCGAAGATACTTATAAACGCGGGCATAGCTGAGGTGGTGTACTCCGAGAGCTATGTGGACGACCTTTCCAAGAACCTTTTCGCCGAGACAAACATAGTTCTCAGGAAATATCCGCCAGAGTGATGCATCAGCCTCACTACCTATAAAATGGCCTATTTAGGACAATCACGCTTAAGTACCTCAAAACGATACGACATCCCGAAATAGGTCGGGGAGTGTAAATTGAGCCGAACTGACATACTTATGGAAATAAAGACTGCGGAGGCGGAAACCAAAGCCAAGGTCCAAAAGGCCGAGGCCGACCGTAAAGACGCCATCGCAGAAGCTCGCAGACAATCTGTGAAGAGGATACAGGACGCTGAGGCTCAGATGCGCAGCTCTTACGAATCCGCGATCGCCAAGGAGAAAGAGGCTCTGGACGCAAGACGCGAGGCCCTGCTCGGAGAGGGAAGGGAAATCGCCGTCAAGATAGAGTCCGACTCCAAGGAGAGGATACAGGTAGTCAAGAACCATCTTAGTCAAGAGTTTGAGAGGACCCTAGATGTCGTTACCTGAGTCGATGAGTAGGATTGTGATAGTGGGCACCAGATCCCGCATTGACGAGGCTATCGACGCCCTGTACAGTGTGGGGGCCGTCCACCTGATCGATCACATCACCGGCGCGGATGAAGGATTCTCGATCGGGCACTCCCGTCCCTACACCTCGAAGGCCTCCGAGAGGCTGCTCAAGGTCCGGGCGATGGAGAAGGAGCTGAGCATCGACAAGCACACCAAGGCTCCCTCGGTGCCCTTCGATGAGATCAGCAGAAAGATCGAATCCGGAGGCGTCGAATCCGTCGATGAGGAGGTTTACCGCGTCATCGATGAGAGGAATAGGATCAATCAGAAAGTCACCGAGCTAAACGCTAGAAAAACAGACCTTGAAACCCTGTCCGTGCTCCCAGTGGATTTGGATCTCTACTCGGGCTACGAGTCGATATCGGTCCTGGTGGGGGCGGTCAGCGGCGACCCCTCCGAGAGCCTCAAGGCCTTGGAGTCAGCCGAGTGCTTTATATCCGCGGACAGGAAGAAAGGAGGCGCCGTCGCAGTATTCGTCAGGAACGACGACAAGGACAAAGCCTCCGCAATCCTTTCCGATTACGGGTTCACGGAGATGTCCGTGCCCGAAGGCAAGGGCCCGGCCGCCGAAGCTCTCAGTGAGACCGAAGCGGCCGTCGCAGCAGCGGAAGCGGACCTCGTGGCTGTCGGGGAGCAGATCGAAGCGCTCCGCGAGAAGCACAAGACCTTCCTGAAGGCTGCCGAAGAGCGCCTCTCCATCACGGTGGAGCAGGGAAGCATACCGCTGCACATAGCCACGAGCGATTACTCCTATGTCGTCGACGCGTGGGTGCCGACCAAGCAGACCGCGGCCGTGGTGGACGGCATCACAGCCGTCCTGGGTGACAGCGTCCATATGGAGGTCCAGGAGGACCGCGGAAGGAACCTGCACGAGTCGGAGGAAGCGGAGGAAAGATTCAAAGAAGCCCCCACGAAGATGAAGAACGGGAACTACGGGGAGAAGTTCGAGTATCCGACGAAGCTGGTCTCAGTACCCAAATACCAGGAGATCGACCCCTCGATACTCATAGGAATATTCCTTCCCCTCTTCTTCGGATTCATGGTCGGGGATGTGGGTTATGCGATACCCTTCATAATCCTGGGAGCCTACGGCCTGAAGGTGGCCAAGAACAAGGATTGGCGCGCCATAGCGACTGTCCTGTTCTTCGGAGGAATCTGGGCGTTCCTTTTCGGCCTCTTCTTCTTCGGAGAGATGCTGGGAATGCACTTCATCGGATCCCAGACGGCCACGTCGACCACATGGGAGGTTCTCCTCGGAGTAACGTTCCCTGATTGGTTCAACGGTGTCATCGTGGGCATAGGCAAGTTGCACGAGGTCACGTTCCTGCTCAAGCTGAGCGTATACATAGGCATCGTGCACCTCATGGTGGGGTATGTCTGCGGATATATCAACATCAGGATGCAGCATGGGAACAAGGCCGCCTTCTTCGAGAAGGGCGGCTGGATAATAACCTTCATGGGAATGGTGCTTGTCTGCTGGGCTCTCACGGAGATACTGTTCAACGGGAGGCCCGTCGAAGGCGACTTCATGTACATAACGCTGGTAGGCGTTGCGCTTCTGGTCGCCGGAGTGGCAGTCAACTTCAAGACAGAGAAGATACAGGCGATCCTGGAACTTCCCGGGATCGTCGGGAACATCCTTTCCTACACCCGTCTGGCGGCCATAGGCATGTCCAAGGCGGGCATGGCCCTGGCGTTCAACTACATCGCGATCTTCATGGTCGCGGACGGGTTGGGCGGAATGGCCGGCATAATCGTGGGATTGGTGGTATTCTCGTTCTGTCACCTTATGGTGTGGACACTCGCCATCCTTTCCGGCGGACTGCATGCTTTGAGGTTGCAGTACGTGGAGATGATGTCGAAGTTCTTCGTGGGCGGAGGGAAGCTCTTCAATCCGCTCGCGATAAGGCACAAACAGACAAAACCCGTTTCGTCTCAGGAAACCGTTTCAGCTAAAAAATCTACAACAGAGGTATAAAAATGGTAGACGTATCTACAGGAACTGGATTGATTGCGATCGGAGCTGGACTCGCCGTTGGACTCACCGGTCTCGGCGCAGGCATGGCCGAGAAAGACGTCGGTGCCGCAGCCGTCGGTGCCATCACTGAGGACCCCGGACTTTTCGGTAAGGCCATGATTTTCATGGTTCTGCCCGAGACAATCGTCATCTTCGGTCTCGTTATCGCTATCCTTGGCATCTTCGTGATGAATGTATAAGTGTGTCTTGAGGCCGTTTCATGGCATTAGATGGCGTAAAGAAAGAGATAGTCGCATCCGCCGACAAGAGCATCGCGGCGATAAAGGCCGAGGCGGACGCTGAGGTCCAAAGGATCGTGACGGAGACGGACACGATTATCTCTGAGATGAAAGAAAAAGAGGACAAGAAGCTCAGTGAAGCCATTGAGCGCCTCAACCGTCAGGAGCTTTCCAGCGCTGAGCTGGAGAGCAAGAAGATAGTCCTGTCGAAGAAGAAGGAGATCCTCTCCCAGGCCTTTGCCGAGACCCTCGATGCCCTTGAATCCGCTCCCAAGGATAAGAAACTGGAGCAGTACAAGGGCATGATCGAGGCAGCGAAGTCCGTGGTGTCCGAGCCCAAGGCGTTCATACCGCTGGGCGACGGTTTCACGGCCGAGCAGCTCGGCGTGGCCTCCGTGGAGGAGGTCGCCGGCATAAAGGCCGGGCTGATCCTCCAGAGCGAGGACGGCTCGGTCGAGATCGACCTTCAGTACAGGACGCTGCTTCAGACGGTTTGGGACCGCGAGATGAAGAACCTGTCCGATATTCTCTTCGGGTGAACAAATGTTCAGGCGCAGCGGAAAGGCAGGCAACTATGCGTACTCCGTCGCAAGGGTGAAGGCGAAGAAGTCTTTGCTCATGAAGGAGGACGATTACAACAAGATGCTCATGATGAGTCTTCCGGAGATATCCCGTTTCATAAGCGAGACGGGATACCAGAAGGAGATGGCCGAGCTTGCGGGCAGGATACAGGGCATCGATCTTGTGGAGCATGCTACCTACAGCAACATGGCCAGGGTTTTCAGCAGCATACTGCAGGCCTCCCAGGGCGAGCTCTACGACATGGTTGCCGCCTATCTCGAGAAGTGGGACATCTGGAACCTGAAGGTAATCGTCCGCGGAAAGTCTTACGGCGTGGATGCTGAAAGCATCAGGGAGGACCTGGTTCCCGCCGGAAGCCTCAAAACCGAGTCGCTGGAGAAACTGATCTCGCTGGAGAGCGAGGAGGATGTGTTAACGTCCTACGGCAAGATGGAGTCCGTGAACATACCCGCAGAGGCCGTCGCCGAATACAAGGCGACGGGAAGCCTCGCGGCCGTTGAGGATTTCCTCGACAGGAACTACTATCAGAAGCTTCTCGCGAGCATAGACCCGTCTTCGAGACCCACGCGCCTGTTCCAGGATTACATCAGGAAGGAGATCGACCTGCTCAATCTCCAGACCATCCTGAAACTCAAGGCCGAGGGGATCTACGGAGAGGATGTCGTGAAGTACATCGTCCCCGGAGGAAAACAGATTGACAGGAAGCTGGCCACGCAGCTCGCCAACGCCGAGTCGCTCTCGGCAGCGGCAGCCGACCTAACTCAGCTTGATTTCTACGAGGACATCAAGGATGCGTTGGAGTCGGAGACCAATTCGCTCAGGGACATTGTGGCTGGATTGAAGAAATACGAGATGAAAGAGGCGAAGACGTTCTCGCACCTGTACCCTCTGTCGGTCATCCCGATAATAGACTACATGATCCACAAGGAGAATGAAGTCAACAACATCAGGATAATCGCCAGGGGTCTGGAGTCCGGAATCGCCTTAGAGACCATCAAAGGACTACTGGTGATCTGATGCAGATAGCAGTTATTGGCAGCGAGGAATTCGTTCTGGGGTTCAGGCTGGCCGGCATAAGGCGCGTGTTCGTGGCCGACAGCGAGGACTACCAGCAGAAGATCCTCGAGGCGATGGCCGTGCCGGAAATTGGTATACTGGCAGTGGATGCAAGGGACCTGGACAACCTGAGTCCCGTCGTCAGACACAGGGTTATGGATTCCATCCAGCCCGTCGTCGTCCCGGTAGGCGGAGATGAGAGCGACCTTCGTGAGAAGGTTAAGAGAGCGATTGGCGTTGATTTATACAAAACAGAGGATGAATAAATGAGCACTAAAGGTGTAATTTACAGAGTCGCGGGTCCTGTCGTGACCGCCACCGGTATCTCACCCAGGATGTATGACGTGGTACACGTCGGGGATGAGCAGCTGATGGGAGAGGTCATCAAGATCGTCGGCGACTATTCGATCATCCAGGTTTACGAGGATACGTCGGGCGTGAAGCCCGGAGAGCCGGTCTCTAACACCGGTCGCCCCCTCGCAGTGGAGCTTGGCCCCGGACTTCTTACGTCCGTCTACGACGGAATACAGAGGCCCCTTCCTGTCCTGAGGGACAAAATGGGAGATTTCATCTTCCGCGGCGTTTCCGCACCTGGACTTAGCAGAGAGACGAAATGGGACTTCACCCCCGTCGTATCGAAAGGCGATGAGGTGTCCCCCGGGCAGACGCTGGGAACTGTCATGGAGGGCCCCATGGTCCACAAGATCATGGTCCCCGTCGGCGTGAAGGGGAAGGTCGACAAGATAGAGGCAGGCTCCTTTACCGTTGTGGACACGATAGCGGTCATAGACGGCAAGGAAGTGCAGATGCTGCAGTACTGGCCCGTACGTCTTCCCAGGCCTGTGAGGGAGAAGTACCAGCCCGACATACCCCTGATAACGGGGCAGAGGGTGCTGGACACGATGTTCCCCCTGGCCAAAGGAGGGGCGGCGGCCATCCCCGGCGCGTTCGGTACCGGTAAGACCGTCACCCAGCAGCAGCTGGCCAAGCACTCGGATGCCGAGATAGTCGTCTACATCGGCTGCGGAGAGCGCGGCAACGAGATGACCGAGGTCCTTACGGAGTTCCCTGAATTGGAGGACCCCAAGACCGGCGAGCCTCTGATGAAGAGGACCGTCCTCATAGCCAACACATCCAACATGCCTGTGGCGGCCAGAGAGGCGTCCGTGTACACCGGGATGACCATAGCAGAGTACTACAGGGACATGGGATACAACGTCTCCCTCATGGCCGACTCCACCTCCAGGTGGGCCGAGGCGATGAGAGAGATCTCCTCCAGGCTGGAAGAGATGCCCGGAGAGGAAGGATACCCCGCATACCTCGCGGGAAGGCTCTCAGAGTTCTACGAGCGCGCATGCCGCGCCATGACCCTGGGAGGCGACGACGGATCCATCTCCGTCATCGGTGCGGTCTCTCCTCCGGGAGGAGACCTGTCCGAGCCCGTCACTCAGAACACCCTGCGTATCGTCCGCGTCTTCTGGGCGCTGGACACCAAGCTCAGGGAGAGGAGGCACTTCCCCACCATCAACTGGCTGACCTCGTACTCCATGTACGACAAGCAGCTCAGGAGCTGGTACGCATCCAACGTGGCATCCGACTTCCCCGCCCTCAAGGAGTGGGCGATGCTCACCCTGCAGAAGGAGTCCGAGCTCCAGGAGATAGTCCAGATGGTCGGTTCCGATGCCCTGCCCGACGAGCAGAAGATATCCCTCGAGGTCTCCAAGATGATCAGGGAGATATTCCTGCAGCAGAACGCATACCACCCCGTGGACACCTACTGCCCCATCGAGAGGCAGTACGTGATGCTCAAGCTCATCAAGAAGTATTCCGACCTGGCCATCAAGGCCCTGGAGGTGGGAGTGCAGGTGAACAAGGTCGCCTACATACCTGCCAGACAGAGGTTCCAGCAGGCCAAGTACGAGGAAACGGTCGACGAGGAACTGAAGGCCGTCGAGGCGGATATGGACAAGCAGTTCGCCGAACTGGGAGTGTGATTACATATGTCTATAATATCCAAAGAGTACAAGACCATCTCGGAAATCGCCGGACCCCTGGTCTTCGTCAAGAAGACCGAACCCGTCGGATATCAGGAGCTGGTCAGCATAAAGCTCTCCGACGGATCCGTCAAGAGAGGTCAGGTCCTCGACACCTCCGATGACCTCGTTGTCGTCCAGGTCTTCGAGGGTACATCCGGCGTCGACAAGAGCGCCGCCGTCCGTTTCCTCGGAGAGACCATGAAGATGCCCGTTTCCAGGGACATGCTCGGTCGCGTCCTCACGGGAGCCGGTGCCCCCCTTGACGGCGGTCCGGAAATCACTCCCGAGAAGAAGCTGAACATAGAGGGATCGGCCATCAACCCCTGGGCGAGGGACAGCCCGTCTGATTTCATCCAGACAGGCATATCCACCATCGACGGCATGAACACGCTGGTCAGGGGACAGAAGCTTCCCATATTCTCGGGTTCCGGTCTCCCTCACAACGAGCTCGCCCTGCAGATCGCCAGGCAGGCCAAGGTACGCGGCGAGAACGAGGAGTTCGCGGTCGTGTTCGTTGCCATGGGCATCACCAACGAAGAGAAGCAGATGTTCATGAAGGAGTTCGAGAGGACCGGCGCGCTGAAGAACGCGGTGGTCTTCCTGAACCTCGCGGACGACCCCGCCGTCGAGCGTATTGTCACGCCCAGGCTCGGACTCACAACCGCGGAGTACATGGCTTTCGAGTTAGGCATGCAGGTGCTGGTCATAATGACCGATGTCACCAACTACTGCGAGGCCCTCAGGCAGGTCGGAGCCGCCAGGGAGGAAGTGCCCGGAAGGCGCGGTTACCCTGGCTACATGTACACAGATCTGGCACAGCTGTACGAGCGCGCAGGCAGGATCAAGGACAAGAAGGGATCCATCACACAGATCCCGATCCTTTCCATGCCCGGAGACGACATCACCCACCCGATCCCCGACCTCTCCGGTTACATCACCGAAGGTCAGATCGTCATGTCCAGGGAGCTTCACCGCGCGGGCATCTATCCCCCGATAAACGTCTCCTCGTCCCTCAGCAGGCTGATGGGAGGAGGAACCGGTGCGGGCAAGACCCGTGAGGACCACAAAGGCGTCTCCGACCAGCTGTACGCCGCATACGCCGAGGGTAAGGACCTCCGCGGACTCGTTGCCATCGTCGGTAAGGAGTCCCTGTCCGAGAAGGACAGGAAGTTCCTGGACTTCGCCGACATATTCGAGGACCGCATAGTCAGGCAGGGTGTAGAGGAGGACCGTTCCATAGAGCGTACCCTCGACATAGCCTGGGAGATCATCGCCGAACTCGACATGGATCAGATCACCAGGATCGACCGCAAGTACATCGAGAAGTACCTCAAGAAGAAGTGAGCGCCATGGCCACCAAAGAGATCACCCCCACTCGTTCCGTTCTCATAGAACTGAAGAAGAGGATCAAGCTGTCCCAGAGCGGATACAAGATCATGAAGATGAAGAGAGACGGTCTCATCATCGAGTTCTTCGAGGTACTGGAGAAGGCGAGGAAGATGCGCGCAGGAGTCACGTCGGACTATGAGTCCGCGATGGACAAGATCGCCATCGCAAGGGCGGTAGAGGGAGAGATCGCGGTTAAGAGCGCGGCCTATGCCCTCAAGGCCGATCCCCAGGTCACGGTAGGCAGCAAGAGCATCATGGGTATGATGGTCCCGAAGGTCGAGGCCACCTCTGTGCACACCAAGATGGTCGACAAGGGATACGGTGTGATATCCACATCCCCCTACATCGAGGAGGCCGCCCTGGCCTTCGAGAAACTGCTCGACACTCTGATACGTGCGGCCGAGATCGAGACAACCATGAAGAAGCTTCTTGACGAAATCGAGAAGACGAAGAGGAGGGTGAACGCCCTTGAGTTCAAGATAATACCTGATCTCAAGGAAGCCGAGAGGTTCGTCAAATTCCGTCTCGAGGAGATGGAGAGGGAGAACACCACCCGCCTCAAGCACTTGAAGAAGAAGAGCGAGGCTGTAGAGTGAAGTCGCTGGAGGAACGATTCGAAGAGATTCAGAACGACCCAGTCAAGAAGGCCAGGGCCTTCAAGATGATTTGGATCGTATCCTACGGTATGCTGATGCTCGGAGCCTTCATCATAGTGTACGTGCTGCTCACGGAAGGTCTGTAAACCGCTTAAAAAACTCTTATTTTCCATTTCTTCGGCTACGTACCCGGAGGGCTGGTATCATCCGGGGCACTCCGGGTCCGTCTTTGATTCGGTGACCTGCAGACCCACGACCCCGGCTATTATCAGGCTTATGAAGAAAAGTCTTCCGATGGCCAAGGTCTCTTCGAAAAGTATTATGCCCATTATGACCGAGCAGACAGCCCCTATGCCCACCCACACGGCATAACCCACGCCCACCGGCACACCTTTCCTAATCCCGCAGTACAGCAGATAGGTGCTGGCGAAAAGGAATATCAGCGTTATCACCGTATAGAAAGGGTCGGTGAGTCCTTCGGACATCTTCATGGAAACAGCCCATACGGTCTCCAGGAGTCCGCCTACGAAGACATAGGCCCAGGGGGTCGGCCTCATCAGTATACCCCCAGAAGCTCCAGACCGACCACGCCCGACACGATCATCGCTACGAAAAGCATGCGGGCGGCCTTGATCCGCTCACCGTACACCATGCGGCCGGCAATCAGAGTGAAAACAGCCCCCAACCCGGTCCATATGGAGTAGGCCGTGCCCATCGGAATCTCCTTCATAGCAAGAGACAGGAAGTAGGGACTCGCTACGATCAGCACCGCGGCGGCTATTCCCCAGCCTATCCTCTTGAAACCCTTCGATTTCTCCAAAGAGATTATCCAAAGAGGTTCCAGGAGACCCCCGACTATAAGGTATATCCAATTCAGATCAAACAATCTATCACATCATGAAATTCTTCATATTCACGCGGCCGGATCCCAAATCCACTATTGGCATTATGCCGGGGTCCGGGTTGAAGTTGTGCATCTTCTGGTAGTCCGTCTGGCTCTGCCAGGTAGACGCATTTATCGTCTTGACGCCGCGATATTCCATAACGCCGGCCCCGTGAACATGGCCCGACACGAATATGTCTGGAACAGTTTCCATTATAAGATAATCCTTCTTCTCAGGAGCAAGGGCCGTCTTCTGGCCGTATATCGGGGCCAGGTGGCGGCGCACAAGCATCTCCTTCATCACACCGGTCGGGTCATCGTACGTGAGTTTCTGAACCCCCGTTATCCAATCATCCATGCTCCTTCCGTGGTAGGTGAGGATGTTCCTGCCCTCTATCCTGATATTAACTGGGTTCCCGGTCATTATCACATTGGAATCAAAGGTCTTGGTGAAAACCTCGGACAAGGCGGGCTGCGGTTCGGCGGGACGGGCAGCGTCGTGATTGCCGGGTTGAAGTACCATCTTGATGTGATCCGGTATTTCCTTGAGGTACTCGGACAGGGTCTCGTATTGGACATAGATATCGCTTATATCCAACTCTTTATCCTGGTCGGGGAATATACCAATTCCGTCCACCACATCACCTGGAAGTATTATGTAATTCAGTTCGCAATCGTATGCATTATCCTTCAGCCAGCGTATCATCCTCTTCCAGTTGCTGTCCAGGAAGGTGCGGCTTCCCACGTGAACATCCGACAGGAAGGCGACCTTGGACGACGTGTCGGAGGGCACCCATGCGTTGTTGAAGGGTATGTCTGGTCTGAAAATCTCGGATATGATGTACAGGCCTCCGTTGCCGGCGCGCTTGCCAGCAACACCGACGACCTCGTCGTTGACGATTATCTCGCCTATAAGCGGGGAGTCTTTTGATATCAGCGCCTTGCATATGCCGCTGTCATCCTCAAGGGTCAGTATCATGTGCCCGTTCTTGGTGATGGCCCGGTCGCTCACGATACCTATTATCTTCGTCTCTCTGTCCAGGGACATGGCCCTGGCTATGGGCATTGCGATGCCGAAGTCCCTGCGTCTCTCTATCAGGCGTTTCAAGGAGGAGTATCTGCTCTGGAAGAATCTGGCAAGATCCTCGATGGTGCCCTCGCAGGTCGACTGTCCGGTAACGTCCGTCTCGGTTACCACCTGTATGTCATGATGCTTTTTGTTCCGAGGTGTTATGGGCTTCCCGCAACCGAACAGGGGCGCATCTCCGGCTATGCATCCCATTATGTCCTCCTTGGTAACGAACATGGAGTTGGAGGACAGGGCGCTGAGGACTGTATTCGTAAGTGCCATAGGTTCGGAGTTGGATAATATCATCTCCAGTGCCTCTGGAGAAAGGAACATATTCCTCCGGGCAGCAGCATTCAGGACCTCCGACCGCATGAAGGGTGTATCAGAGGGTCGGCATCTTTAAACCTTTCTCAGGGGGCGGGAACGACCTATAAAATACGTCTCCATCCATGCTATAGGGCATGCCGAAGGTCATGATATCCTGTCCCGTCTATCCGAGCGAGGATCCCGACAAGGTCTCCGCCGCCATACTTAGAATATTCCCGGACGCGGTTCTGGAAGCTTCCGAGAAAGGCCTACATGGAACCTGTGAATCTCTGGGGGAGTTCTCAAGGATGATAAGGAGGCAGAAGATATTGGACACGGCCCGTTCAGTCCTCCTGAGGGGGACGTCATCGGATCGCATTGTGTTCTATCTGAACAAACAGGTGGCGACGGTGGGCAAGGTATCCTTCACCGAGGAGAGGACCATACTGGGATCCATACGCGTTACCGTGGAGAATCCGGAACCGTCGGTGCTGGTGGACTCGGTGGCCCCTTTCACCGTCGACGGACAGGAGGTGAGGATATGATCATAGGCGTATCTTCCACGGTCTTCAGCGAGAATAACCTGGAAGAGTCTCTAGAGTCCGTTTCCAAGGAATTCTCTCACTGGGAGATATTCTCAGAAGCGGAGCACGATTTGAACAAGGTCTACCGCCGTCTGCTCGCCGTGAAGGATTCCTACAGCGGGATGACCTTCTCTGTTCACTCTCCTATAAGCGAGACCAATCTGGCCGGGCTCAGTGAGAGAATGAGGGAAGCCTCGGTCCTGGAGATCATAGCGACCATGGAACGCATGGCCGAGCTCGACATGAACACCCTCACCGTCCATCCCGGCACGGCTTCGTTCTCCATAAAAAACCAGGAGGACAAGGCCCTGTTGCAGGCGAAGAAATCCATGCGGACGCTGGACCGGGCATCCGCAGAGTTCGGTATAACGGTGGCCGTAGAGAACATGCCTTCTCTGTCGTTCATGCTGGGCCGCGAAGCCTCCCAGCTGCAGGAGATAATAACCGACACGGACCTGGGCGTATGCTTCGACATAGGTCATGCCAACACGACGGGCCAGATGGATAGCATGATCGAGTTGCTGGGCAGGAGGATAGTCAACGTTCACATACACGACAACAACGGTGACCGCGATTCCCACATGACAATAGGTGAAGGCAGCATAGACTTCCATTCGGTACTGTCTAAGCTCAGGGGATACAGCGGGAGATACATCATAGAGTCCAAAGGCCTGGAGTCGGCGGTGGTCTCGAAGTCCCGTCTGGAGTTGCTCACGGGGTTGTGACGTCCTCTCCGGTCCAGAAATCCTTCCTTCTCCAGTCTGCGAGGAACCTGAGTCCCATGGCGGAGTGTTGCAGAAGCATCACTGCGCCGGCGGCTGTCAGGACGATTATCAGAAGCCCGTACGGCAGGGCCGCTCCCGGGGCCAGCCAAAGCACCGACTGCATGTAGTCCGTGATGAAATGGGCGGTGACCGCTGCGTACAGGCCGAACCGTACGAAGAGGTATCCGAAGGCGATACCCGCGGCCGTTGCCGGTATTACCTTGACCCAGCCCCAGGATTCGTAGTGGCTGATGCCGAACATTGTCGCTGAGAAGAGTATAAGCACAACGGCCGCCGGGGTCACGCCGAACCCTCCGACTACATATCTCCAGAGGGGCATAGCTTTCCGGCGAGCCACCACAACCAGTATCAACATGGGCAGACCCAGGAGAAACACCCTGTCGTTGATCTCCTCGAATATGGATGCGTTGAGAAGACCGAACATCAGTTTCCATTGATCGATTTCGGGTTCGTATCCGGTACCCTGACCGAAAAGGGCCGCCAGGAGGAAGAATCCCACCTGGAAGGCCGCTGCTGCGAAGGTCAGGGTGCATACTGAATACAGAGGTGTCCTTTTCGCCCCTTCCGCCGTAGGTTCCTTTCTCATAACATCCGCGGACCTCAGCAGAATGTATGCCACCGATGCCGCCACACCTATCGTTATGAGAACGAAGTAGGCCTGCAGGGAAGGGCCCGAGAGGTCGAAGAGGAAGATCCTCACGGGGAGCCAGAGGTTCACTTGGTATATGCTGTGGTACAGATTTTGGAATATATCCGCATAGCTGATCGCGAGGGCCAGGAGGTCCAATGGAAGTAGCAGAGCGCAGACAGCGGTCACGGACAGCCCCGCTATCCCGACTATGACGGCGGCGGGGGACCTTCCGGCGGCATCCGTGGCCCGGCCGACCGGCCTGCCGCATCTCACACAGAATCTATGCCCCCTCCCTTCGGAAACGGCGCACTCCGTGCAGGGCCCTACTGGCGGTTCCTCCTCCAGCGGCCTTCCGCAGTGCACACAGAACTGGTGCCCGGCTTCGAGGGACTCGCCACAACGTGGGCAGCCGCTCATTATGAAACTTCCCTCAGAAGGTCCGCAACCCCCTGGGCGCGCTCGGCCTCTATGACTGCAAGCAGGCTGTTCCGGTATCCGGCGGTCTGTTTTATCTGATCGGACATGTACCTCTCCCTCTCCCGGCTTACAAGGGCATAGCCTTTGACCCTGTTGACCACACGATCCCAATCAATCACGAAAGATTCCGGGGTGCTCATATCGCATCTGGCCTTGAAGGCCCTTTTGGCGAGTCCTCTCTCCCTCAGGAAATCAGAGGTCTTAACCCTTTCACAGTAGAGATCCGTGAACCTTTGATCGTTCATGTCCAGAGGAAGGACGTGTAATCCCCGTTTCCCGCATTCGTCTATGAGATAAGCGAAAGAAGGGTCCGGAAGGGTGACCTTTCCGAACGTGGATAGTCTGTGGGAGTATACAAGGTCAAGGTCGACCGGCTCGTATTCCTCTGGAAGTTCCGCGCGCATCCTGACAGCCTCTATCTCCTCGACACCGAGGGCAACGGCGTATGCTTCGTACTCCTTTGCCGCCAGAGCGCTCCTGACCTTGTCCGTTTCCGAGATCAGGCCCTTGACCACGGGAAGGATGTCCACCGAGCACCTGCCCACTGTCAGGGAGATCATTGATCGCGGCTCCTTTCCATCACGAGGTCTATGAGGTCCTTCTCGTCGTCCATCTTTATCAGTTCATCGTTGGAGATGACCGCCGTGGACTTTATGCTGTCATGATCCCTCTTCTTTTCGACTATTACCACGGACTGCCGATGGGCTATCTTCGATATCTCGGAAGCTATTATGGCCCGCTGGGTCATCTTCCCCTCATCGTTACCCAGGCCGGTCAGCATCACCACCTTCGGATTCCTTGTCAGGGCCTCGAACGGGCTCCTGGTGACAGGTGTGACCGAGAATCCCAGGTTGAGGAGGCATTTCAGAGGTACAGACTGGGTCAGGGAATCCCCCCTTATCTCGTATTCGTTGACGCCCTCGGAGTTCTTGCGGACGAAGGGGTTCACAGGTTCCACGATCGGGACGTCCAGGAACTCCTCGAGTCTCATAGCGGCATCTATCATGGCCCCCATGCCCGCCTCGTACATCTGTATGGTGCGCCGGGAAACTCCGGCGGTCTCCGCCAGCACTCCGAGGCTTATGCCCCGGGTCTCCCTGATCTCCCTCAGCAGATTCCCATCCAGTTTTACGTATAGGCCGCCGGGTGCCGCGAATATGAAGGGAGGGACCTCTTCCAGCAGATGGTCCGCCAAGGTCTCGTTGGATATGATGGGTATTTCGAAGCGGGAGTAGACTATCCCGCCTTCCAGGGGACCGGAGCTGGAGCGCTCCCCGATCAGCATGGGGCTGGCCTCCAGGACCTCCGCCAGGACCTTGAGTTCCTCGGCGTTCTCCCGGGAGAAGGCATCCACGTTGCTGAGTATCTTTATTATGAGCAGGGTGTTGTCCTTGCGCCCCACAACGTCAAAGCATATGCTGCGCAGGCTGAGAACCGACGAAACGTCGAAACCAGCCTTGGCCAGTATGGCCCGGGTTGTGTTTATCAGCTCCTCCCTGCTCACAATACAATAGTGGTTGTCCTTCTATATAAAACAGGACAATCCATCTGCAAGCCCCCCGAATGCGCGTGCATTATAGCCAGATAACCACGATAAAAGATTTCGGCCGGGCGAAAGGAGGACGCGTCCGGCCGCTGTTGCAGAATCACTCGACGGGAATGGTCCTGCCCTTCGGTGCGGCCTCCGCGGAGTTCAGGGTTATCTCGAGAATCCCGTTGTTGTACATCGCCTTGGCGGAGTCCGGCACGACATTGCAAGGCAGTGCCAGTTTCTTCTCGAATTTCTTCGAGGGAGTGTCCACCGAGACGCAGATCGTGCTCTCCGTGCCTTCCAGGCGGATGTCCTCCTTGCTTACGCCGGGAAGCTCCACCACCACTCTGACGATCTCTCCGTCCTTGCACACGTCGGTGAGAGGCTCGCGGACCGTGCCGCCCGATATCAACCGCTCCTCCCTTGCGTTGCCGTACTCGCGTATATGCGGCACGCCATCGGGCCCGCGGTACATTGTGTACCCGTAGGTCTTGACCCCCGGGCCGCTGATCTCCGTGAACATGCGTTCCATCCTTTTGTTGAATTCGTCCAGACCTCCAAAGAGGTCGTCCCATATGTCGGTCATTTCATCACCCCTTGTTTTCTTCACTCTTGTCCTTGTATCTCTTGAGCTCCTCTGCCGAGGCCGGACCGAACTTCTCGATCGCCTTGACGAAGTCGTCCTTTCCCACCCTGCAAGCGGCCAGTTCCTCTTCGGAAGGCATGCTGCCGGAGGCGACGAGTCTCCTCACGGCGGACATTACCGCCTCGTTGCATATGGCGGCTATATCGGCGCCAGTGCATCCGTCGGTCCTGTCGGCCAGGTAATCTATGTCCACATCCTCCTCCAGGGGCTTTCCGGCAGTGTGTATCCCGAATATGGCCTTCCTGGACTCCTCGTCCGGAAGAGCGATGTATATGCTCCTGTCGAACCTTCCGGGTCTGAGCAGGGCGGGATCTATGATGTCCGGCCGGTTGGTGGCCGCTATGACGACCACGTCGTTCAGGGCCTCCAGGCCGTCCATTTCCGTCAGCATCTGGGATATCACCCTCTCCGTAACGTTGCTGTCGCTTCCCGTGCCTCTCCTGGGTGCTATGGAGTCTATCTCGTCCATGAATATGACACACGGGGAGGCCAGTCTGGCTTTCCTGAAAGTCTCCCTAACGGCCTTCTCCGATTCGCCGACCCACTTGTTCAGGAACTCCGGTCCCTTCACCGCGATGAAGTTTGCCTCCGACTCCGTGGCCACGGCCTTGGCGAGCATGGTCTTTCCAGTGCCGGGGGGACCGTAGAGCAGTATGCCCTTCGGAGGTTTCGCGTTCATGTGTTCGAACACCTTCGCGTACTTGAGGGGCCACTCCACGGCTTCCTTCAGCTCCTGCTTTGCAGACTCCAGTGCGCCTATGTCCTCCCACCTGACCCGGGGCTTCTCTATCAGAACCTCCCTCATCGTGGCGGGCTGCAGATCCTTCAGGGCGATGCGGAAATCGTCCTTGGTGACCCTTATCTTGTTCAGGGTCTCCACGGGTATCTCCTCCGATTCAAGGTCCATCTCCGGGATCACGCGGCGCAATGCGGCCATCGCCGCCTCCTTGGAGAGGGCCGTCAGGTCCGCCCCGGCGTATCCGTGGGTCTTGTCGGCAAGGTCCTCGAGGTTCACGTCGTCGGCCAGGGGCATTCCCCTGGTGTGTATCTGCAGTATCTCGAGGCGTCCGTCCCTGTTGGGGATCTTGATCTCTATCTCCCTGTCGAATCTACCCGGTCTCCTGAGGGCCTCATCTATCGCGTTGGGTCTGTTAGTTGCACCGATGACGACAACCTTTCCGCGCGCGTTGAGGCCATCCATCAGCGCCAGGAGCTGTGCCACGACGCGTCTCTCGGCTTCTCCGGTCACCTCGTCCCTCTTGGGGGCGATGGAATCGATCTCGTCAATGAATATTATGCTCGGAGCGTTCTCCTCGGCGTCCTGGAATATCTCCCTGAGCTTTCCCTCGGACTCTCCGTAGAACTTGCTCATGATCTCCGGACCGCCTATGGATATGAAGTTGCTGCTCGTCTCCCCGGCCACGGCCTTGGCGAGCATGGTCTTTCCCGTCCCGGGGGGCCCGTGCAGCAGGACGCCCTGGGGAGCCTCCACGCCGAGCCTCTTGAAGAGTTCGGGATGCTTCAGAGGTAGTTCTACCATCTCCCTGATCTTCTTCACCTCGTCCCCGAGCCCTCCGATGTCGTCGTAGGACACCTTGGGAACCTCTCTGCCGGCGGCCACGGGCTTATCCGAGATCTTGACCTCGGTCGCCCCCGTCATCATCGTCGCTTCTGCGGAAGGCGTGAAGGACGTGACCACAAGGTCAATCTTGTTGCCCATTACGTTCAGGGTTATCGTATCGCCCTTGGCGAAGACGCGGCCCTCCATGACCTGTCTAAGATATTCCTCTCCTCCCTGCAGCCTCAGCTGCTCGGTGGGGGAGAACACGATCTTCTCGGCGTTCTTGGCGGTTATCTTCCTGACATCCACACGTTCGTCTATCGAGGTGCCGGCGTTGCGCCTGGTGGAACCGTCTATCCTGACTATGCCGCGGTTCGCATCCTCGGCCTCGCCCCTGAGGACCTTGACCGCCGTCCTCCTCTCACCGTCTATCTGCACTATGTCCCCCGATTTGAGCCCGATTATGTCCATGAGCTCGGGGTCTATACGGGCTATGCCCCTTCCGGCCTCGCTGGGTTTCAGCTCGGCCACCTTGAATGCCTTGTCTTTCAATGTCACATCATCATCTCCTTCTCCTGTGCGCCGAGAGCAATGTCTATCTCGGCGGCCATCTCCCTCACAGTCTCCTCGTTGGCGTTGAACTTCTTTGAGATATCCCGGAGGCCCGCTTCCGGACAGTTGAGCAGTTCGTACAGAAGGTATCTGTGCGAGTAGTCGCCCTCGGAAAGCCTGTCCATGGAAGATGAAAGCAGGTCCTCGCGTTCCCCCAGAAGCGCGGAGCGCTTTCTCTCCAACTCCTCCATCTTCCCGTCTATATCCGATATCCTTCTCCTCACCTCCTCCAAGCTGAAGTCGTTATTCGGGACTGTGCGTTCTCCGGCGTACTCGGACCCTTCGGAGGGTTCGAGCACACGGGTCACGAACATGCCGCTGCGCATGTCCACGACCAGCGTGAATTCGGAACTGGGCTGGTACACGGTCCTGACCGGTCCAATGGAACTGCTCTCCCTGTAGCTCACTACCATCCCGTTCCTCTCGAGCAAGTTGAGGTTCTTGACCACAGCCTGCTGGCTGATCCCCAGCCTCTTCGAAAGCTGAAGAGGGTAGTGGGGCTCCCTGACAAGGGCCTCAAGGATCCTCCGCCTCGTGGGATTCTCTATTATCGACAGTAGCATGTCCACGTCATCCATTTCATCACCAGGTTATCAACCCAAGGTTCACAACATATGAATATGTTTGATATTCTATATAAACATATCGTTATATGCAACGTTTTCATTTATTTTTGTGTATATGGATGTATAACAATATACATTAATGTACATAATGTATAAATATAGATAATGTATGACAAGTGTCATGACTATACCGAGAGACGCGAGAGTCGACCTTCCCCCCGAGCACATCCCCAAGAGATGGTACAACCTCGTGGCAGACATACCCGGGCTCAAGCCCCCTCTAAACCCCGCAACCATGAAGCCCCTCTGTCCCGAGGACATGGAACCCATCTTCTGCAAGGACATCATAAGACAGGAGATGTCTGCTGAACGGTACATCGACATACCGGAGGAGGTCAGGGACAACTACATCTACCTCAACAGACCGGCCCCCCTCCAGAGGGCTTACAGGCTGGAAAGGTATCTGAAGACCCCGGCGAAGATATACTTCAAGCGGGAGGACATGAGCCCTCTAGGAAGCCACAAGGGCAACACCGCCCTGGCCCAGGCCTACTACAATGCGGAATGCGGCGTGAAGAATCTCACGACGGAGACGGGCGCCGGACAGTGGGGGACGGCCCTGGCCATGGTGTGCAACCTCTTCGACATAGACTGCACGGTGTTCATGGTGCGCGGCAGCTACGACCAGAAACCCCTCAGGAAGACGATAATACACACCTACGGCTCGACGGTCCACGCATCGCCCAGCCCCATGACCGCATACGGCAGGAAGGTGCTGAAGGAGCATCCCGGCACGTCCGGCTCCCTGGGCATAGCGATATCAGAGGCGTGCGAGATGGCGGCCGGCGATCCGGAGTGCTGCTACAGCCTGGGAAGCGTTCTCAATCACGTCATGCTGCACCAGACGGTCATAGGACAGGAGACCATGGAGCAGATGGAGGCGGCCGAGATAGACCCGGACTACATGGTCGCCTGCGTCGGCGGCGGATCGAACTTCGCCGGCTTCACCTTCCCTATGATTGGGGAGAGGATCCGGGGGAAGACCGACTGCGAGTTCGTCGCCGTGGAGCCTGAGGCGGCCCCCTCCCTGACCGGGGGGGAGTTCAGATACGACTTCGGGGACGCCGGCGGAATGACACCGCTGCTGATGATGTACACCCTGGGTTCCGACTTCATACCAAGCGGCATTCATGCGGGAGGACTGAGATACCACGGGATGTCGCCGCTCGTATCCGCCGCGTACGATCAGAAGTTCGTAAGTGCCAGGTCTTATGATCAGACCGAGACGTTCGAGGCCGGGGTCCTCATGGCAAGGACCGAGGGCATAATACCCGCGCCCGAGTCCTGCCACGCGCTAAAGGGCGCCATAGACCTCGCCCTGGAGGCCAAGAGGGCCAATGAGGAGAAGACTATAGTCTTCTGTCTATCCGGCCACGGGCTTCTGGACCTGTACGGTTACGACCAGTACCTCACCGGCACCCTGCCCTCTTCGGCCAGAGAGTGCTGAGTGCAAACCGCCCGCCCCGGCGGGCTCCTTTTCCTTCCCGACCCTCGCACATGGTAACAGATTTATACGCCAGTATTCTACATCGGAACCATGTCGGGGGAGCTCGCGGGAGACACTGTGGTCGTATCCGATCAGAAGGAAGGCAACCAGCTCTATAACAGGGGGAACTACGGTTACCCCCGCAGGGGAGGCGGGCTGGATCTGGATCTGGCGGAGGCGACGTATCTGCTCGAGTCCTCCAGGATCGAGGTTTCGCAGAACGGCTCTCCGCTGACCTTTGAAGAGCTGTTCAACCACTCGTCCTCGGTGCTGGAGGGCTTCGACATCAAGTACATGGTATACAGGGACATGCGGCAGCGCGGTTTCGTGGTCAAAGTGGAATCCGGGGGCTTCGACATGTCTGTGTTCCCCCGCGGCAAGACCATGAGCGACTCCCGCCCGATATACATGGTCCGCGCCGCGTCCGAGAGGACGGCTTTCGACATAGGCACATTCTCCGGGGAGGTGTCCGAGACGGCGGCTAAGGGCAAGCAGCTGCTCTACGGCGTGGTGGACGAGGAAGGGGACCTGACCTACTACAACATGTCCGTCCGCGATCCCCGGGGCGAGGCCCCCGTACTGCCTATAGAGGGGAAGGCCGCGGGCAGGCTCATCAGGGACCGCGTTTTCGTGTTCTCAAAGGAGGAGGCTGAGAGGATAAGGGCGGCGGGGTTCTACGGAAAGATGCTCAACAACATCCTCCAGCTGTCCATAATAGAGAGCTGCTTCCTGATGAGGGAGGGCGCTCTGGATGTGGTATCCTCCGAGACAGGGGCGGCCATGTCCTCACAGGATCTCGTCGATTTCGGAAGGGCGTCCCAGGACGAGTTCGACATTAGGCTGAGGGCCTTCGAGGATCTCAGGAGACGGGGCCTCGTAGTGAAGACCGGATTCAAGTACGGAACCCATTTCAGGGTCTACGAGAGGTCCCCAGATGACTGTCATGCCAGGTATCTCGTGCACGCGGTGTCGGCATCCAACGTGGCCATGTGGCCCGAGATCTCCAGGACCGTGCGTCTCTCCGGAGGCGTCAAGAAGGAGATACTTTTCTGTCGTGTCAGCGAGGGCACTGAATATCTGGAGTTCAGATGGTTCAGGCCCTGAGGGTGCCCGCCCCGACGGGGCAGGCGCCGATAACACGGGGTCGGATTTTTTCGGGATTCGGGTCAGAGCTGTATCTCTATTCCCAGCTTCTCCGTGAGCTCCTTGTACCTGTTCCTTATGGTGACCTCGGTCACTCCCGCGACATCCGCGACCTCCCTCTGGGTCCTGCGTTCGTTGCACAGAATCGACGATATGTATATCGCCGCGGCCGCGACCCCGGTGGGACCGCGACCCGAGGTGAGCTCCTTTTCCGAGGCGTCTTTCAGAATCTCCGCGGCCTTGCTCTGCACCTCTCCGCTCAGCTTCAGCTCCGAGCAGAACCTCTGGACATAATCCTGGGGTTTGGTGGGCATGAGCTTGAGCTTCAGCTCGCGGGTCATGAACCTGTAGGTCCTTCCGATCTCCTTCCTGCCGACGCGGCTTGAGCTGGCAACCTCGTCCAGGGTCCTAGGCACGCCGCACTGCCTGCAGGCGGCGTAAAGGGACGCCGCCACGACTCCCTCTATGGACCTGCCCCTTATCAGGTTCTTGTTGACGGCCTTCCTGTAGACCATGGCCGCGGTCTCCCTGACGTTCCTGGGAAGCCCCATGGCCGAGGCCATCCTGTCCAGTTCGGACAGGGCGAAGGCAAGGTTCCTCTCCGTGGCGTTGGATACGCGTATCCTCCTCTGCCATTTCCTTAGCCTGTACAGTTGGGCCCTGTTCCTGGTGGGGATGCTCTTGCCGTAGCTGTCCTTGTTCTTCCAGGATATCTCCGTTGAAAGCCCCTTGTCGTGAATGGTATAGGTCATCGGGGCGCCGGTACGGGCCCTTTTCTCTCCCTGCTCTACGTCGAACGCCCTCCATTCGGGTCCCTGGTCTATGAACTGGTCGTCGAGTACCAGACCGCAGTCCTCGCACAGCAGCTCCCCCCGTTCGTAATCACGGACAAGGTGGCGGCTCCCGCACTCAGGACATGCCTCAATCTCTTCTGTTCCTTCTCTTACCTTTACCATGCTGGGTCACCCCTTCGTAATAGAGCTTACTTCCCTTGATTCCGTCCAGCAGGGATCTGTCTGAAACCGATACGGACACGTACGGCCCGTCAACGGGCCCGAATATCCTCCTCACCGATCCCATCCTGGTACGTCTCTGGTCGAACACCATGTCTCCCACGTCTGGCAGGGCCTCCGCCTTCACGATCACCCGGCCCTCGGATGTCGTTTCTTCAACAGTGCCTAAAAAATCCATGCAGTTCGTTCCCGGGACAGATAGCTTTATACCATCTACATCTCAACGTAAACAGACTTAGTATATAAACTAATGGATTTATTTTAATTACCAGAACGATACCCGTATTTGTTCCTATCTCAGGGTGTCCAGCCGGTTCAGAGCATGGCCGCCGCATCTCCGAACAGGCGCCGCCGCGGCCTTCCCGGCGAAGGTCTGGGGGGGTTCCAAACAGTGAAAGATTAAATAAGATTTAGCGTGTTGCAGTAGCTAGGTTCAATGTCGCCTAGGCGAACATGAAGGATACTCTTTGGAGGAAAACAAATGGTTTGGGATTGGATGTCATTCCTGACGGTCATCGTCCTGGTCTTCGCGTTAGTGATGATAATCGTCGGCATCTTCTCGGCGTACTTCGGTAGCGGGAAGAGCAGAGTTGTCGGTATCGTCCTATTCGCCGTCGGCCTCGCCGTCGGCGTGGTATGGGCGTACCTCACCGGATACAGCAACGTGGAGCCCTTTGCGTCAGTGCCCCTCTGGGATACGATATACGATGCATTCGTCGGCCTGATGGGCGTGCTCATCGGCGCCCTCATCGCTCTGGGGATTTTCCTCGTGGCCGTGATGAAGAGCTGAAACCTCTGGGGGCAGGTCCCCCTTCTTATCTGTTTCCCTCCGTTTCGGTGGTTTTATATCCTTTGAGACTGTCAGACGCACGATGCCAAAGGTATTCGTCATCATGGGCAGCAAGAGCGACCTACCGGTGGTCGAGAAAGCCCTGGCCGTTTTCGACAAGCTGAAGATATCGTACGGTGTGGCCGTGGCTTCCGCGCACAGGACCCCCCGGAGGGTGGAGGAGCTGGTCAAGGGAAGCGACGCGGACGTGTTCGTGGGGGTCGCCGGCATGTCGGCTGCCCTCCCCGGGGTCATAGCATCCTTCACGAACAAGCCGGTCATCGGCGTCCCCGTGAGCGGGAAGCTGGAGCTGGACGCTCTGCTGTCGGTGGTCCAGATGCCCCCAGGAATCCCGGTCGCCGCGGTCGGTCTGGACCGTGGCGAGAACGCCGCGATACTCGCGGCCGAGATGCTGGGCATAGGCGACCCCTCCCTGACAGAGAGGCTCGTCGCCTACAGGGAGGAGATGGCGGACAGGGTAATCGAGGATTCTGAGCAGGTGGTCTCGAATGTTGGATGTTGAGGGTTTCGTTAACGAGAGTTTGGAGAGCATCAAAGCACAGGTCTCCGGAAAGGCCATAATCGCATGCTCCGGAGGGGTCGACAGCATGGTCTCCGCGGCCCTGGTCAGCAAGGCCGTGGGGGACAGACTCCTAGCGATATACGTGGACAGCGGGCTCATGAGGAAAGGCGAGACAGAGGAGGTCCGCGGGATGCTCCAGGAGATGGGCATCAATTTCAAGGTCGTAGATGCGGCCGAAGAGTTCTTCTCCGCCCTGAAAGGTGTCACCGATCCAGAGGCCAAGAGGAAAGCAATAGGCGAGAGGTTCATACGGGTATTCGAGAGGGAGGCAAGATCCTTCGGCGCCGACACACTGGTCCAGGGCACCATCGCACCTGACTGGATAGAGAGCGGGGACGGGGTCCGTGACACCATCAAGTCCCACCACAACGTGGGAGGCCTGCCCAAGGACATGGAGATGTCCCTCTGCGAGCCCCTCAGGGACCTGTACAAGGACGAGGTCAGACAGGTGGCCAGGTTCCTGGGGGTCAGGTCCTCCGAGAGGCAGCCCTTCCCGGGCCCCGCACTGGCCGTGAGATGTCTCGGGGAGGTCACCCCGGAGAACGTCGCCATAGTGCGTGAGGCGTGCTATATCGTGGAGGATGAGATAGGCAAGGCGGCCGCATCGGGTGGCATGGAGCTTCCCTGGCAGTACTTCGCCGTCCTGCTTCCCTCAAGGTCCGTCGGGGTGCAGGGCGACAGGAGGGCATACGGCAGAACCGTCGTCATACGGGCCGTCTGCTCCGTGGACGGGATGACGGCGACCTACGCCCCCATACCGACGGCGATTCTCGATAGGATTTCCTCTCGCATAACCAACACGATGAAATCCCAGGTCAACCGCGTGGTCTACGATATCACCAATAAACCGCCCGCAACCATAGAGTGGGAATGAAACCGGAAAGGCCGCCCTTCCCGATCAGCGGGCGGCCCCTTCCCAGTTAATTTTATATCGAAAGCCCATGATTAGCGCCCATGAAGGTCTACATCGTCGATAACGGCGGTCAGTGGACACACCGCGAGTGGCGCGTTCTGAGATATCTCGGCGTGGACACCAGAATCGTAAAAAACACCACGCCGTTCGACGAGATATCGGACGTGGACGGGCTGGTCCTCTCTGGCGGATCTCCCAACGTCGCCTCCGATGCCGATGCGATGGGCAACAACGGGGAATATCTGGACAGGGCGGACTTCCCCGTTTTCGGCATATGCGCCGGGATGCAGTTCCTGTGCGAGCATTTCGGAGGCACCCTTGGAGAGAGCGCGGTCCCGGAGTTCGGCCACGTGGACCTGAGGATATCCGATCACGGGGACATATTCAAAGGCATACCCGATGGGATATGCGTGTGGGCCTCCCACAACGACGAGGTCAAGGAGGTTCCCGAGGGTTTCGTGGTCACTGCATCCTCTTCTTCTTGCCCAGTCGAGGCCGTGCGTTCCGCGGACAGGCCGATATACGGGGTGCAGTTCCATCCGGAGGTCGAACACACCGAGTTCGGGCCCCAGATGTTCCGTAATTTCCTGAAGATAATAGACGATTGGCAAAAATGATTCCGGGGCCGCCGGTCCCCCGCAGGGGGCCAGCAATGCGGCCCGGTGCCGCGTCAGCTGGACTGGTTGCTTATGAGCTCAAGCTGGCTTATGACGTTCCAGATGAGCGTCCTTGCGTGGAGGGGGATGTTAGGATCGTTGGCGAGGTCGTCGAGGACGATCATCGCGCTCGTGGCGCGGACGTCCATGGCCTCTTTGGCGTCCATGAGCCTGGTCTTGGCGTCGGACGCGCCTTTCCTTATGTTTCTGGGTACGGATGTGTCGTCTGACAGCAAGTCTAGCATATCCGTTATCTGTTTGGTTTTTACTGTAGCCATACAATCACCTCGGAAGGTTCTTCAGAGCGACTCGAACTCTTCTTGGAGGTCTATCATCAGCTGTTCCAGTACTTCCTCGAAGTTGGGGGACTTGTACTCCCTGACGCCGCCCAGATCGCTCTGGATCTTGGCCACGAAGTCGTTGTTCTCCTTTATGAGCTCCACGTTGCACAAAACTTCTTCCATAAATTACACCACCTGTGCAAGAACTAAAAGGGCAATAAGGCTATGATATATAATGGTTAGCGAAGCTCTCTCGAAAACGGTTAAGGGCTCGCGGTTTGGTAGATACCGAAATCTTTAAAAATACAATGCTTTTTAAGGGTATCTTCACATGTTACCCTTCAGTGGTAACGAGAGTGAACGAAAGACGCCCCGTGCCGACATGCGCGGGACCACTGGAAGGATAGGTATGGAGTCGGAGAAGAGAGCAGAGGAGATCCAGGGCGAACTCGAGTCCAAGTTTCGCAGCATCGGCAAAGGCAAGTACGGTAGGATTCTCAAGATGGCTCGTACCCCCACCAGGGATGAGTACAAGAAGACGGTGTACATAACCGGAATCGGCATCATCCTGCTCGGAGCCGTCGGCTTTGCCATAATGTGGGCGATGATCTATCTTCCCACGTATTTCTGAGGCGATCAAATGACAGGTTCTGATTTCAAAGACCCCTATTTCTCAGATGGGGATTATTCGGGGGAGGTCCGCGCGGGCGAGGCCGTATCCTGGCCCTTCAGTCTGAACGCGGGTGCAGGCCAGGTCAAACTCGCTTTCGCGGTGGACACCGGTCCCGATTCGGCAAACGCGCCGGAATGGAACGTAGCCCTGTTCGACACCGCGGAAGGGGAGTTGTGGAGCAACTACCGCAGCAAGAGCGAGATCCTGCTGGATGTCCCGGGCAGCGGGCCGAAGGAGCTCAGGCTCGAGGTCATCTGTCCCAAGGGCGCCAGATACGGCGACGAGGTCGAGATAACCGTCACGGCCTCATCCCCCGCCGGCAACGCCTCCGTGAATTTCAACGCGGTGGCGAAACAATCCATAATGGTCCTCAAGACGCAGATAGACCAGGAGAAGAGCGTGGCCGACAGCCTGCTCGCCAAGTCCAACACCGGCGAGAAGGACCTCTACGCCATACTCAGCCCCGCCAACCTGAGGGGATACCTCTTCGTGGAGGGTATGAACACGGACCGTCTGCGCGAGAAGACCAGGGATATAAGGAAAGCCCGTTCCTTCGTGGACGGGGAGACCTCCATAGACGAGATCGATCACTATCTGACTCCGCTGTCCACCGTGGTGGGCATAGTGGAGGGGGACATTGTTGAGCTGGTGAACGGGCCCTTCAAAGGAGAGAAGGCCCGCGTGCAGCAGATCGATCAGGGCAAGGAGGAGATCACCGTGGAGCTCATAGAGGCCATGGTTCCCATACCCGTCACCGTAAAGGGCGACAGCGTCAGAGTCATCGAGAAGGAGAAATGAACACAATGGTAGATACTGTTGAGGCATTGGTAGATGGAGGCAGAGCCTCCGCAGGTCCGCCCCTGGGTCCCGCGCTGGGACCCAAAGGCGTCAACATCGGCGCGATCATCGCGGCGATAAACGAGAAGACGAAGGCATTCGACGGGATGAAGGTCCCCGTCAAGATCCTCATTAACGACGACAAAACCTTCGACATAAAGGTCGGCACCCCGCCCATGTCCGCTCTCATAAAGTCCGAGCTCGGCCTCAAGAGCGGATCCAGCAACACCCGTACCACCAAGGTCGGCAACCTGACGCTGGAGCAGGCCAGGAAGATCGCTGCCATGAAGCAGGACGATCTACTCGGGGCCACCGAGAAGGCGCGCGTCTCCGAGGTCGCAGGCAACTGCGTCTGTGTGGGGATCACCGTCGACGGCAAGGAACCCAAGATCTTCCAGGCCGATCTCAAGGCTGGCGTCTACGACGACAAGTTCTGATATAAACCGGGGGCGAACCCCCCATTACCGGTTTTCGGACCCGGACATTTCGTAGTATTTATAGGTAAACATCCTCAACGCTTATATACGACTAGCGGTTAGGAGGACCGCTTGTAGGAGAGCCTCACGGCTCGCACGCACTACAAGGAGGAATTGTATTGGCAGAAAAACCAACCGTGATGGCTGTGCAGAAGGCACTGGATGGTGCAAAGAAGCGCAATTTTACCGAGTCGGTTGAGTTGGCCATCAATCTCAAGGACGTGGACCTCACTATTCCCAAGAACCGTATCCAGGAGGATATCATCCTCCCGTACGGCCGCGGGAAGAAGGTCCGCATCTGCGTGATTGGTGGTGGCGAACTTGCCTTTAAAGCCAAAGACGTTGCCGATCTCGTGATAACCCCCGAGGAGTTGGGTGCTCTCGCGGACGACAAGAAGCAGGCGAAGAAGATAGCTAATTCCACGGATTACTTCATTGCCGAGGCGCCCCTCATGGCCGTCGTCGGTAAGAGGCTCGGTACCGTCCTAGGTCCCCGCGGAAAGATGCCCAAGCCCATCCCGACGGGAGCAGATCCCACTGGGATGATCGAGAATCTTCGCAGAAGCGTTTCCGTCAGGACGAAGGACAGGAAGACCTTCCACGCCCCCGTTGGAACAGTGACCATGCCCGCCGAGGAAGTAGCTGAGAACATCGAAGCTCTCCTCAAGCGTGTAGAGGTCCGCCTTGAGAAAGGTAAGATGAACATAGCTTCAGCTTACGTCAAGACATCCATGGGGCCGTCGGAGAGGATAATCTAAGGAGGTCGGAAGGATGGCACACGTCGCAGCTTGGAAGAAGGAACTGGTGAACGAACTCGCCCAGAACATGGTCGAGTACCCCGTGGTCGCTATCGTCGATCTCCACGGCATCCCCGGTCAGCAGATTCAGTCCATGAGGGCGGGCCTAAGGGCCCATGCGGCCCTCAAGATGACCAAGAACAACCTTATGCTCTTGGCAATCGAGGAGGCCTCCAAGAAGAGGCCCGGACTGGAAGTACTGAAGGACGTCGTGCACGGCCAGTGCGCCATCGTGGCAACGGACCTCAATCCGTTCAAGCTCTTCAAACAGCTCGAGGCCACGAAGACGCCCGCCGCCGCGAAAGCGGACGAGATCGCGCCCTTCGACATAGTCGTTCCGAAGGGCCCGACGCCCTTCGGCCCCGGACCGATCATCGGTGAACTTCAGAAAATAGGCATTCCCGCCGCTATAGAGGCGGGAAAGATAGTGGTCAAAAAGGATACCACCCTGGTGAAGGAAGGGGAGCCGATCCCCGGACCCGTAGCCACAATGCTCCCCAAACTGGAGATCCTGCCCATGATTGTGGGTATGGACCTCAGAGCCGCCTTCGATGGCGGTGCGGTTTACCACAGGGACATACTGGACATCCCCGAAGACTACTACTCCACGATGTTCGCTACGGCCGCGTTCAACGCACGCGCACTCGGCATATCGATCGCATTCCCCACAAAGGAGACGATCGTTCCGCTGGTGGCAAAGGCGTTCAGGGAGGCTCTGGGCCTCTCCATATCGGCCGCGATACCAACCAGAGAAAACATCGAGATGCTCCTTGCGAAGGCAGACGTACAGATGCTTGCCCTCGCATCTGCGGCAGGATACACCAACGACAGCATAGCTGCCAGGCTCAGCGCCGCGGCGGCGACAGCAGTCGTCGATTCTCCTGCAGCAGCACCCGCCGAGACGGCGAAGGACATCGAGGAGGAAGATGAAGAGGTCAGCGAGGAAGAAGCAGCCGCTGGCCTCAGTGCATTATTCGGCTAAAAAATAGGAGGTTGAATATAATGGAGTATATCTACAGCGCAATGGTGCTCTACTCTGCAGGCAAGGACATTACCGAGGATGCTATCGCAGCCATACTCGGCGCCGCGGGCGTAGAGGCAGACGCAGCCAAGATCAAAGCTCTGATAGCTTCTCTCGAGGGAGTTGACATAAAGGAGGCCATCGCAAGCGCCTCTGTCGCAGCTGCACCCGCAGCCGCCGCCGCTCCCGCCGCCGCCGCTGCACCCGCAGCCGCTGCACCCGTAGAGGAAGAGGAAGAAGCAGTCAGCGAGGAAGAGGCTGCCGCCGGTCTGAGCGCACTGTTCGGATGAGCACAGAGTTGGTCACTGACCAAGACAAACCGTTTAAACACAATCTTTATTTTATCCTTTTATCCCGTATCTCTTTCTATAAGCCAAACTTAATATCCGGCAGACATCTGTCGGAGGTCCGTAGGATACATGACGTCTGTCGAGAGGGTGACCGTAAGACTGCCTGCCGAGACCCTGCAGGTCCTGATGAGCCTGGTGGACAGCGGACAGTACCCCAACATATCCGATGTCATCAGGACGGCGGTGGACGAGTTCATTGACGCCAGGTTCACCCCCGAGAACATATCGAAGATAACCGTGGACCTGCCGAGGTCCAAGGTGGTCGAGCTGGAGTCCCTTGTTAAGAACGGGGACTCGGTATCCCTGGACGACGCCGTCCGCAACGCCGTGAGGGAGTACGTGAGGACCCGGATGAAGCCGGAGGAATGATTTGAGCGGTGAAGGTCAATGCATCGTCGTGGGCTGCGGCGGTGCCGGATGCAACACCGTGGCCCGCCTGAGGAGCATATCGGACATGCCCGCCCTCACCATAAACGCGGACAGCGTCTCCGGGTGTGACATCGTGATGGCTCCGGAGGATGTGCGGGGATGCCGCGGGGATGCGGATCTGGGATGGGCTCTGGCATCGGACTTCGTCGACGAGATATCCCGTCGTATAGCGGATTTCCCGGCCGTAGTAGTAACGGCGGGACTGGGCGGAGGGACGGGCACAGGGGCGGCGCCCATCGTGGCGGAGTGCGCGGCATCCAATGGCTCACGGGTCGTGGCGGCGGTATCCGTACCCATGGGGTTCGAAGCTTCACGCAGGAGGAAGGCCCTCTCCGCACTCCCGCGGATTTCGGAGACGGCCGACAGGACGGTGGTCCTGGACATCGGCATGATACCGGACATGGACTCGTTGCTGAGGGCGGACGAGGCCGTACGGGCGGCCGACGAGCTGCTGTGCGAATCGATTATGCGCATATCCGATATCATGCACGGCCCTCTGCTCAGCACCATGCCTGACAGGTTTTACACGATGGCCTTCGGAGAGGACAGGGATCCGGCGAAGGCCGCGATCAAGGCCCTCTCCGCACCCATGTGCTCTGCGGATCAGGCGGGAAGGACGGTGGTGCACGTGGACAGGCAGCTGCAAGACGATGAGAGGGCGGACATGGTGGAAGCGATATGCGGCAGGACCAACCACTACCCGGAGGTATTCTGCGGTCGTGGCCGCGGGGAGACGGCGGGAGTGATGCTGTTCATCCCCATTTTGGCCCATGAAGTCTTCTGATGATGCGGGCCGCATCGCCGAACACGCCCATTACCGTGTTGTACTCGTATTTCGAGGGGACAGCACGTCCCATGAGTCTTCTGAACATGACCCGGGTGCCCTCCTTTCTGTGCTCGGGGTATTCTATCGCCTCCAACAGGTCATCGAAGAACCTTTGCATAAGCTCCCTTTCCCCCGGATCGGCCGGAACGGGATGCTCCGTGCCATGGCCCGCCTGGAATATCTCGTACATGACCACGTTGGCGGCGTGTGACACGTTCAGGACGGGACAGGTCCTGCTGGACGGTATGTGTATGAGCACATCGCACTTCTCCAGTTCTTCCTGGAAAAGGCCCGTGTCCTCCCTTCCGAAGAGTATGGCGATCTTCTCCGGATACTTCTTTGTGCTTTCCGCGAACTCCCTCGCGGTGGTGGGTATGCGGGTGTAGTTCTTGTCCCCCTCGGTCACGATTCCGCTGGTGCCCACGACGAGGAAGCACCCTTCCAGGGCCTCTTCCAGGGTTCCCACCTTCCTGGATGCGTCCAGTATATCGGATCCGCCCTTCGCCCGCCGATAGGCGTCATCCCCTATGGGGCACGGATCCACGAGATACAGCTCTCCGAAATCGAAGTTGGCCATGGACCTGCAGACAGCGCCTATGTTGCCCTCGAACTTGGCGCCCACGAAGACTATGCGTATGTCGGGCATTGCACCCCTCCGGATTGCTTTCCCCCTATTAACGATAACCCTAAATGGGGACTCCGCAGTATGGTCGGACGTGAGCATACCCGAGGACCATCCGAGATACAGATCGCTAATGACCAGGGAGCGGCTGGCGGAGATGGTGGGGAAAGGACTGGTCAACCCGACGGGTCTCATATCCCACGGAAGGGGCGAGGCGTTCGACTACCTGATGGGGGAGAGGACCCTCGGCGCCTCGCTCCGGGCGGAGCGCGCCGCCGCAGCGTACCTGATCAGGGCAAGGAACCCGGTGGTCTGCGTCAACGGGAACGCCGCCGCGCTGGACGCCAAGAGGCTCATAGAGCTGGCAAGGGTCATCCCGGCGAAGCTGGAGGTGAACATATTCCATCGCACCGAGGAGAGGATGGAGATGCTGATATCGTATCTGGAATCCGAGGGTGCGGACGAGGTGCTGGGGAGGGATCCGGATTCCCGGATACCCGGTCTTTCTTCGGACAGGGCCCTCTGTACGAAAGAGGGGATATTCGATTCAGACGTGATACTCGTTCCGATAGAGGACGGCGACCGCGCTGAGGCGCTGGTCGGGATGGGGAAGGTCGTCATCTCCATAGACCTGAATCCCCTGTCCCGTACATCCAGGACCGCCACCGTCTCGATATCTGACGAGATGTCCAGGGCACTTGATAACATAACGTCCTTCGTGAGGGGGATGTCCCGCGGGGATGCCGTCTCGGAGGTCGAGGGCTTCTCCAATGCGGAGAACCGCAGGGCGACGGTGGAGAGCATATGCGCAAACCTGATGAGAGAGTTCGAAGGAGGACACTGAATGGACGATCAATTGCTTGAGAAGGGGAAGCTCAGGCTGCATTGGGCGGAGGCCCACATGCCGGTCCTGGGAAAGATAAGGGAGCGCTTCCGCAGGGAGAGGCCTCTCGAAGGGGTCAGGATAGGCATGGCCCTGCACACCGAGGCCAAGACCGGGATACTGGCTCTGACCCTGGCGGATGCGGGGGCCAGCATACGGCTGGCATCATGCAACCCGCTCTCCACGGACGATTCGGTGGCCTTGGCCCTGAGGGAGGAGTACGGTCTGGAGGTCTACGCAAGGAAGGGGGAGACCCAGGAGGAATACTATGCGAACCTCAACAGCGTCCTGGACATGCAGCCCGACTACGTGATAGACGATGGAGCGGACCTAATCGCCATGCTGCACACCGTCAGACGCGATGCGCTGGCCAACGTGAAAGGCGCCAACGAGGAGACGACAACCGGGGTGATACGTCTCAGGGCCATGGCGGCGGAAGGCAGACTGGAGTTCCCCGTTATCGCGGTGAACGATGCCAAGATGAAGTTCCTGTTCGACAACAGATACGGCACCGGGCAGTCCGCCTTCGACGGGTGGATGAACGCCACCAACCTGGTCTTGGCCGGGAAGAGGCTGGTGGTAGCGGGCTACGGATGGTGCGGCAAAGGTGTGGCCATGAGGGGCAAGGGCCTGGGGGCCAGCGTCACGGTGACGGAGGTGGACCCGATAAAGGCCATAGAGGCGAAGATGGACGGGTTCGAGGTCATGAGGATGGCGGAGGCCGTGAGGACGGCCGACACGGTTATAACGGTCACCGGGTGCAAGGACATAATAACATCCGAGCATCTGGAGGTAATGAAGGACGGATGCATAATGGGCAACGTCGGTCATTTCGACAACGAGATCTCCAAGAAGGATCTGGAATCCATGTCCTCGTCCCGGGTACGGGTTCGCGAGCACGTCGACGAGTACCGGATGAAGGACGGCCGCAGACTGTATCTGGTGGCCGAGGGCCGCCTGATGAACCTGGCCGCCGGCCAGGGGCATCCGGCCGAGATAATGGACATGAGCTTCGCCGTGCAGGCCCTATCGGCTGAGTACCTAGTGAGAAACCACAGGTCCCTGGGGAAGCGGGTGTGCACCGTACCGCCGGAGATAGACGGTCTGATCGCAGGTATCAAACTGGAGGCCATGGGTGTGAGCATAGACCGCCTCTCCGACGAGCAGAAGGATTACATAACCGGATGGGAGGAAGGCACCTGATGAGACCGTTCCTTTCGGTCTACGGCCACGTCTCCATAGATCAGATAGTCTTCGTCGATGAATTCCCGAGGAAGAACACCTCTGCGGACATAACCAGGAAGGACACGAGGCTGGGAGGCACGGGCGCCAACATCGCGGTGATGGCGGCGTCACTGGGGGTTCCCACGGCCATCTGCGCCTTCGTGGGAGAGGACTTCCCTCCCAAGTACGAGGACACGATGAGGTCCAAGGGGCTGATCATGGACGAGTTCGTGAAGGTGCCGGAGTATGAGACATCTCAGGCTATCGTCGTGAACGACGGAGGGATGGACCAGAAGGTTCTGTTCTACCAGGGCCCCCAGGGGCATGCCACGAAACTGGGCAGGTATCTGACTTCCAACGCCGGTAAGTCCGAGTACACACACTTCTGCACCGGCGAGCCGGATTACTACATATCGGTCATGGGCACGGTCAGGGCCTCCGGGGGAAGAATCGCCCTGGATCCGGCCCAGGAGGTCTACAAGGCCTGGGACGGGGAGAGGTTCCGCAGGGCCCTGGAGCTCACGGATATGCTTTTCTGCAACCAGCACGAGATGGGATACATACTGGGGTATCTCGGCGCAGGGGACCTCTCCGGCATCGACAAGGAGCTGGTGGTGTGCACAAAGGGGTCGCAGGGCAGCATAGCGTACATAGACGGCAGGGCCCTGGAGATACCGGCGGTTACCCCCCGCAGGGTACGCGATGTCACGGGCGCAGGGGACGGCTACCGTGCGGGATTCTACGCCGGGCGGTATCACGGGCTGTCCGTCACGGACTCCCTGGTGGCCGCTTCCGCAGTGGCGTCCTTCGTCGTGGAGGACGTGGGCGCCCTGTCGAACATACCATCGTGGGACGCCGTTATGGAAAGGGCCGAAGGCCTTCTGGGAAGGATATGAGATGACGGTGATCGCCCTGACAGGCACACCCGGGACAGGGAAGACATCGGTCTCGGAGGGACTGCGCGCGGCAGGCTATCGTGTCATCGATCTTTCGGCACACATAAACGAACACGATCTCCGGGGGCGCCTCGATTCCCCCAGGGACACCTACGAGGTGGACACGGACGCTCTGTCCGAATCCCTGCGCGGTATCGGAGAGGTCGGGGGCGCCGTCATAATGGAAGGGCATCTGTCCCATTACCTGGAATGCGATGCCATAATCGTGCTCAGATGCCATCCTGACGTCCTGCGCTCCAGGCTCGAATCCAGGGGATACGCGGAGAGCAAGGTGGCAGAGAACGTCCAGGCCGAGGCCCTGGATGTGATACTCTGTGAATCCGATGAAACGGGAAGGCCGGTCTACGAGATAGACTGCACCGGCGGGACCTCGCACGCGGTGGCCGCGGTGGAAGATATTATCCGCGGGGAGGTTGATAGGTACCTGCCGGGCAGCGTCAACTGGGGAGAGGAGATGGACAGATGGTTCTAGACGAACAGAGATCGAGGGCCGACTTCGCGCTGACCCCGGTGGCAAAGAGGATGATCAATGTCAACCCCAATCTGATATCCTGGGCGGGTCTGCTTCTGGCGCTTCTCTCGGGAGTTCTGCTGTACTTCAGCTACCAACACCATCTGCTTCTGGCGGCAGGGGCCCTGGTGGTACTCCTCTCGGGATACCTGGATGCTTTGGACGGGAAGGTGGCCAAGCTCTCCGGTAAAGCCTCTCGCAAGGGGGATTACCTGGACCACGTTTTCGATCGTTATGCGGATGTCTTCATGATAGGAGGGGTCGCCGTCAGCGCTTGGTGCGATCCGTATCTGGGCATCCTCGCGCTGGTGGGAGTGCTGCTGACATCTTACATGGGCACCCAGGCCCAGGCGGTGGGCGCCCCGCGCCTTTACGCAGGACTGCTGGGACGCGCCGACAGGGTGGTCCTCAGCACAGTCTTCCCTATACTGCAGCTGATAATGCTGGCGGCGGGATTCGGATCCTTCCAGATCCTGGGAGTGACCCTGAACTGGATGGAGGTCATGATTATCTGGTTCGCAGTGGCGGGCAACCTGACCGCGGTGCAGAGGGCGGTGGTGACCTGGCGCAACATGGGCAGGGAGGATCAGTCCTGAGCCCTCTCCCCCTCAGGGGGACGAGGCCCACGGGCCTTGGCGCGGTAATAGCTCAGGGGATGGTTTATCCTCCCGCAAAGGGCATCCGGATCGAAGCATATCCCGTTGGTCTTCATCGTAGAGCATTCGGGCGGGGTGTAGCCTTCGGTGCCCGAGAGCTCCCCGGTTATGTGCTTTATCTGGTAGATCGATTTGGATTCATCGAAATCCGGCGACTGGGAGAAAAGGCCCAGTATCTGCTCCGAGTTCATCCCGAGGGTGTGCAGGAAGGACACCACCGCGAACCTTGCGCTATGCGGCAGGTTCATGCCGTTCTGCGCATTCGCAAGTATGGTGCGCATGCAGGGTGGCATCATCCCGAGGTCTATCGGCCCGCCCCCGGAGGGGCTGTAATGGCTCTTCATCTCCGAAAGAAGCATCGAGGCGCGGTCCAAGTCCCTTTTTATGGCGCTCCGAACATAGTCTGGAACGTCAAGAGGGAGTTCGGACTCTATCCTGTCCTGCAGGGCGTTCTGCAGAACGCGATCGAAACGCTCGTGGGGAAGATGCACGTAACCGCCCCTCAGGTCCGAGTTTATGAGCTTCCAGTCCTGGCTCTTTATCCTGCTGGAGAATCTGAGGTAATCGCTGAAGTGCATCATGAGGTCGCCGTTGTCGTCGGCGACGGTGTTGAGGCCCAGCTCCCTGGATACTGCTAGCGCTGACACGGGGCCCTCCTCGCCCAGAAGCCTGTTCATCCTGACGGCCTCGGCAAGGGCGTATCTCCTGGTCAGGAAACGGTCGTTTACGCAGGAGACTATCATTCTGGCATAAGGATACGACATTATCTCCATAAGGCGGTCGTATTCGTTCATCAGAGGTATGTAGGACACCTCGGATGCCGATATCGCATCCTCGACCCGCTGGATGCCTCTGGACCTGGCGGCCTCGTACATGGGAGAGCCTATCAGGGAATCCAGGTCCGCGGAGTTCTCCTCGGCTAACGTAGAGGATTCCTTGAGGAAAGGGAACCTTGCAGCGAGAAGCGAGTCCATGGAAACATAAAAGGGGCGCAGGATATATTTATGTCCGTCCTGCACGGACAGACGCCCCGTCGGTCGCTCTCGGACCGGGGAGGCATAACCGGCCCGTTCGATCGTCACTCCGGCGGACACCCGGTTTCCGGATGCATCTCAGATTGAAATAGAACATACGAATTATAAATTCTTATGTATTATGTGCTACTAAAATAAAGATAAAAGCCCAAAAGTATCACAGCGAGGCACCCGGTTCCCAAAACCATCAGAACGTCACGAGACGCAGAAGGTCCTCTGTCGCGGCCGCATCCTCCATTATGTCCCCGAGGTGCTCCGCGTCCCTGATTGGGCGCTCCCTGGCTATCCGTGCCGCCCTCTTCTTGCCCACCCCTGGAAGGGCTGAAAGCGCTGACATCGGTGCGGTGTTCACGGGGAAGGGATACTCTATGCCCGTCACAGACCGGAATCCCCAGTCCAGTATCGTGACGTCGACGGTCCTCCCCGTCTCCAAGCGGTAGGGTATGCCCACCAGCAGCGGGTAGGAGCCGATCTGCCGTCCGAATGTGACCCCGCCGTCGTTGTACTCCGTGTAGATGTCCCTGAGCACGGTCCCCCGGGGGACAATGCGCTCAAGCATCATCCTGTCTATCTCGGTGCGCACACTCTCCTTGAACCTGCGGAAAAGGGCCTGATCGATAAAGGTGTCGAACATTCTCCTGACGGGCATGACCTGCCTGATGTTTATGCGTCTTATCATGAGTCCTTCCGCGGCAGCCTTCCTGAGGAAATCGAGGTTCATGGCGTAGGTGTCGCGGGTCTCACCGTCCAGTCCCGCAATGAAATTAAGCCCCGGAAGCACGAGCGGCATGCCGTTGCTTCCCCTCTCGGATCCTATGCGGTTTATCATCCTCAGGGCGTCCATGACCTGGTCGGGAGTGCTGTTGAGGTTGTTTAGTGATATGACCTGCGGGTCGGCCGTCTCCATGCCGAGTGCGAGAACGTTCCCCGGAGTGCACATCGACGCCAATATCCGCAGGACCTCCTCGGACTCGTGCGGATGCTCGGATATCACGGCGGGGTTGGCGTTATCCACATGAAGAACGTTGAAACCCATTGCTGAAAGCCCTCCGAACAGCTCCCTCACGGCATCCGGATTAGGGCGCGGGACCTCTGAATCCGGGTCGGACCCGTAAGACAGGATACAGGTCTGTCCTCCGACCCTGACGTTCCTGACACCCAGCGACCTGAGCCTCTCGGCCTCCGCCAGTATGTCCTCCGGGGAACGCATCAGAGGCCTGCCCTTGCTGGGCTCGATGCAGTAAGAGCACCCTCCGGTGCAGAAGCGGTGGCAGCCCCTGAACGTCTCAATCTCGGCGATCAGGGGGTGCGGGAAGTCCGGGTGCTGCCTGACTATGTCCGCGCCCAGCAGCATCCACCGGTTCCATTCATCCAGCGACCTGAGCCTTTCTCCGACCTCTTTGCCGGAGATCCCGTCGTACAAGGCGGCCGCGAGGTCTGTACCCACAGCGAAATCGAAACCCGCCGCCGCGGGCCCCTTGGCGGATGACCCCCCTATCATCCTCCATCCAAACAGCTTCGGGGTAAGGGCGGAAAGCTCCTTGGAGGACATGGGAAGCGTCCTCAGATACTTCCCTGGCACGGTGTTTCCGGACAGGACAACGGAGACGTCGGCCTCCGGGGGCCTCCTGCCTCTGCGGATCGAATCTATCGTGATGTACTCCACATCGGCACCCGTGTCCATGGCGGCTCCGGCGACGGCCCGGGCCATCGGGGAGATGTAGGGGGGTACGCCCAGGGCGGCGGGGTCGTCTATGTATCCGTCCAGGAGTAACACTTTTATGTCCTGCCTCATGTTCTGGTTCCCATCATTGACTAGATATAAATAGCATTACTTTATTCTGGTTTTTTAGATTCCATAAAAATTATTACGATAATCGTAGTTTTTTGGGCCAAAAAAGAGGGAAAAAGATGACTATTGATAAGGAAATGACGGTTGAGGAGCGCCTGGCCAAAGCTAAGAAGCCCGGCCAGGACGCCATGATTCTACACAAGTTCTACGGAGGGAAGATCGAAGTGGTGCCCAAGGCCTGTGTCAGGTCTTTCGACGATTTCGCCATTTGGTACTCCCCCGGAGTGGCCGAACCCTGTCGCGACATAGCGGCGAACCCCGACGCGGTATACGACCATACCTGGAAGTGGAACACGGTAGCGGTGGTATCGGACGGTACGCGCGTATTGGGTCTGGGAGACATCGGACCCGAGGCGGCCTTGCCCGTGATGGAGGGCAAGTCCATGCTTTTCAAGTACCTAGGCGGGGTTGACAGCGTACCTATATGCCTGGACACCAAGGACCCCGACAAGATAATCGAGACCGTAAGGCTTCTGGCCCCCTCCTTCGGAGGCATCAACCTGGAGGACATATCGAACCCCAAGTGCTTCGACATCCTGGATGAGCTGAGGAAGGACTGCAAGATACCCGTCTGGCACGATGACCAGCAGGGAACGGCGACCGTGGAGGTCGCAGGGGCCATCAACGCCATGAAGCTGGTGGGGAAGAAGTTCGGGGAATCCCAGATAACCATCATAGGCGCCGGTGCGGCCAGCATAGCCATAGCGAGGCTGCTTCTGGCCACCGGATTCAAGCCCGGGAACCTTTGCATGTGCGACTCCAAGGGGATTCTGAACCAGTCACGTACCGACGTGGAGAAGGACTTCAAGCAGAAGTGGGAGATCTGCAAGAGCACCAACGGAGCCGGGAAGACCGGAGGTATGAAGGAGGCTATGGAGGGCTCCGACATAATCATAGCCGCATCCAAGCCCGGGCCCGGGACCATACCAGCCGAATACATAAAGACGATGGCAGACGACCCGATAGTGTTCGCCACTGCCAACCCGATACCTGAGATATGGCCCTGGGAGGCCAAGGAGGCCGGTGCCAGGATATTCGCTACCGGCCGTTCCGACTTCCCGAACCAGGTCAATAACTCCATGGGCTTCCCCGCCATATTCCGCGGAACCCTGGACGTCAGGGCAAAGACCATCACAGACGATATGTGCATAGCGGCCGCCCAGGAGCTGGCCAAGTGCGCAGAGGAGAAGGGTCTAACCGAGGATTACATCATACCCACCATGAGCGAGTGGGAGGTCTTCCCCAGGGAGGCGGTCGCCGTCGCCCTCAAAGCCCAGGAGCAGGGCGTGGCCCGCCTGAAGCTCAGCCGTCAGGAGATCTTCGACCGTGCCGAGTTCATGATAAGGAGATCCAGAGGCCTCACGTCGAAGATGATGGACGACGGCTACATCAAGGACTGCAGCGGAGTAGTCGACTGAAACCCGAGGGGGCATCGCCCCCTCGATTAAAAACGGCCGCGGCTCAGCCCGACCTTACCTTTTTCAATATCTTGAGTACGGGGTCCGCGATCCTCGCCACCCGGTAGTACAGCATCGGGAAGTTCCGCAGGAGGCCCACAGTCGGAGAAACCTCGGGGTAAACATGATTCTCGAGCCACTCCTTGAACTCCGGGTCTCCGAGCAGCTCCCGGAAGTCCCCCGGTCTCCGATGTATCGCATCGTTCACTATGGAGACGGCCGCCCTCTTGGCGAATTCGTCACCCATCTCCGGGTACATGTCTCCGACGTGACGGACGATTCCGCGGTAGACTCTCGCCCTGTCAAGAGGCCTTCTCTTGTAGTCCAGTGGTGATACGACCTGGTGATAGAGGTAAAGGGGTCTATCGGTGTACGAAATGACGTCGGCAACGCAGAGCATCCTTATCACGAAATCCGTGTCCTCTGCGCAGGATCCGGGTATGAAACGCAGGTTGCGGGAATCGGCGAACTCTTTTCTTATCAGGAAGACCCAGGGGGTCCCGGGGTACTTGCCGGATATAACTCCCAGCAGAGCGTCTTCGCGGTCCAGGTCAGTGCACCGGTAGCTTCTTCCGCGGTCGTCGAGGTTCCTGCGATGGGAACTTATGACCCTGAAGGAGCACATGACGACGTCCGAACCCCTTTCGCTCTGTATTCCCACCATGTCTCTGAGATAATCAGGGCGGGGTTTGTCATCCACATCCACGAAGCAGAGGAATTCCCCCGTGGCGCTGTCCATGCCCATGTTCCTGGCACCGCCGGTCTTGCTTCCATCCGTCTGTATAAGCACTTTGACGGAGGGGTCCCTTTCAGACAGGCCCTGGGCCACGAGGACGCTGTCATCATCCGATCTTCTGTCGACCACCAGTATCACCTCCCTGTCGGCTTGACCGAAGGCGTTTATGTATCCGACTGCCCTCTCCAGGCAGTCGGCTCCGTTGTAGACGGGTACTATGATGCTGACCTTGGGCATTTCGGACCAGTGATGCAGCTGTTCATAGAAAAATCATTGTCCGCACCTTCTGCAACACTTTGTTATACCTTGTACCATTCTTACTACCAGTATGGAGAATGTGAGCATCCAGGAGGAGGTTTCGAAACGTTTCGCTCCGAACCTTATTATGAACACACTCGTAATGGTCCTGAATCTGCTCGTCGGGCTTCTCCTGGTCCCCTACTTCATAGATTCTCTCGGAGTGGCCGCCTACGGCATAGTCCCTCTGGCGACTTCGATAACGGGCTACGTCACGCTGGTGTCGGATTCCCTCTCGGGCGCGATCTCCAGGTATCTCACGATGGAGATGAGGGTGGGATCCCCCCACGCATCCAAGACATACAACACCTCCGTCTTCGGTATAGGAGGTGTGGTTCTGGCACTTCTGCCCGCGGTGCTCCTGATAGCATTCCTGGCGCCTTCCGTGTTCGACATATCCTACAACACCGCGCTTAGCGTGCAGATACTGTTCGCCGGAATACTGGGGTCGGTCCTGGTCAACACCTGGTGCAACAACTTCGCAACAGTGATGTTCGCCGCTAACAGGCTGGATTACATGAACGCGGCGAAGGCGTCCCAGATACTCCTCCAGGTCGGACTGATAGTGCTGACGTTCACCTTCGCGGGTCCGTCCCTGGAGGCCATAGGGGTCTCCTACTTAGTCAGTTCCCTGGCTTACATGGCATTCACGTACCTGCTGTCCAGGAGGGTCTGTCCGGACCTGCGTATCAAAAGATCCGATTTTGAATCGGATCATTTCAGGAGCATATGCAGCATCGGCGGCTGGTCGCTAATCAATTCTTTGGGTAACCTCCTCTTCATACAGGCATCGCTGGTGATCACGAATATTTTTCTGGGAGCATCCCTGGGCGGGCAGTTCGGGATAGTGGTCACGGCAGTGTCGGCCATGATATGCCTCTTCGACACCGTCTCGGCGGTGTTCACCCCGATAATCTACCAGTACTTCTCGGAGAAGAGGTTCGATGAGGTTCTCCGCATATGCAGATTCGCCGTCAAAGGCCTGGGTGTGATATTCTCCATGCCGCTGGCCTTCCTTTGCGTCTTCTCCCCCCAGGTGCTCGTGCTCTGGGTCGGCGAGGCGTATGTGGATCTGTCTCTCCTTATTTGGATAACGATGGTCCCGCTGGTGGGCATAGCCGCAATAAGCCCGGTCTACCCTCTGTCCATGGCGTATCTGAAGATGAAGGTCCCCGGGATAGCGACCTTCCTCAGCGGTCTGGCCAACGTGTTGCTGGCCCTGACGCTCGTGACCTTCACGGACCTGGGCCTCGTGGGTATAGCCCTTTCCTGGTCGGTCACAATGTTCGTGAAGAACTGTGTTTTCAATCCCTGGTACCATGCAAGGATATCCGGCCTCAAGGGCCATGTGTTCCATGTGAGCCTCCTCTACGGCTTCGCCTGCTTCGCCATGCTCCTTTCCGCGTACTACGGGCTGTCCCTCCTGGTGCACATCCCGGCCTCCTGGCCCGTGATCCTGGGGCTTGCCGCGGCTCTGTTCGCCGTTCATCTGCTGGTAACCGTGCTCTTCGTCTTCGATGCCCGCGAGAAGTCCATGATTGCGGCATGCGTTCCGGCCACCCTGTCCAAGCGGATCCCGCGTTGGCTGATGAGATGATCGGCGGTGCTCTCTGTTTTTATCCTTTGTCGGCGATTGACGGGCTCATGCGGGAACGGTCCCGCCCGGAGGTACGATAATGGGTAAGCGGATAATACTGCTCAGGAGGTACCCGGAGGATTCTACAGGGAAGACCGGCCTGGGCGTCTACTCCGACAACATAGCGGAAGGGCTCATAGACAGGGCCCTGCCATTCGAGGAGATATTCTTCAGGATGGACCTCAAGGACGGGTTCTTCCGGGCGCTTAGGGACGGTCTGATACGGCCCTTCCTGGAGGTCCTGAAATCCAGGGACCGGGATGCGGTGTATCATGCCACAGACGAGCTCTGCTGCGCATTCTTCCCGTTCATCCCGGGGAGGAAGGTCGTGACAGTCCATCACGTCGTGCGCAGGACCGACGGGCCGCAAGGCATGTACTACAGGTTCTGGAGCGCATTGACTGGGATGGGGATCTCCTATGCCGACGCGGTGATAGCGGTGTCCCCGCAGACGCGGAGGGAGATAGTCGGGAGATTCCCGGCGGCCCGCGATAAGGTCTTGGCGTTGTACTCGCCCATAAGGAAAACGTATCGGGACCAGGGTCTCGAGCGCGGGAGGGTCCTCGGATGCATAGGCGAGCTCATACCCCGCAAGAACACATCATCGGCTATCAGGGCCTTTGGAATTCTATCGTCCATGACCGGCATGGGCGATCTCATACTGAGGATCTGCGGAAAAGGTCCCGAGGAGGATGAGCTTCGGACGTTGGCGGAGGATCTGGGACTCGCCGGCCGGGTGGAGTTTGTCTCGGGGCTGACAGAGGAGGAGGTCCTGGATTACTACAACACGGTGTCCGTTCTACTGAACCCCTCCCTCCACGAGGGATTCGGATTCGTCACTCTGGAGGCCCAGAGATGCGGGACTCCTGTGGTCTACTTCTCCGGCGCGGACATACCCGAGGAGGTCACACGGTTCGCAGTGGCATCCGAGGATGAGAGGGACATGGCCGAGAAAGCCTTCAGGGTCCTCACCGACGATGATTACAGGGAGCACGTGACGGTTGCGGCCAGGGAGTATTCCGAGGACTTCGGGAAGGATTTCATCGAAGGGGTCACGGACACGTACGGACTCTGAGGTTCCCGCTGAAAAACTGTGCCCCGCCGCGGAGAGACGTACGTCCCCGCCGGGCGGTCATGGCGGCATGCGGTCCGGGGAGGCCCCCGGGTCACACCACGGTGTTCGAAACACACTCTATGTTCTCTATCCCTTCGATGGAGCTAAGGGCTTCTTCGAGCTTGCCCCCGACCTCCTCGTCGGAATCGTCGATGAGGAAACCGGCGTTCACCTTCATAAGTCCGAAAGCCACGGGCAGAATCTTGGTCTCCAGGAGCCTGACGCCCTCGGGCAGTGCCCCGGAGATATTCTGAATCACGGCATTCAGATCGATGTCGGTGTTCTCGGGCATAAGGTCGTATGTTGCTGCGATCTGTCCCATTTCAGAGCACCTTCAGGGTCCGGTGAAACCGCATTTCGCGCATTCGTACTTAACGCCCTGGTCGCGGCACTGGTCGCACCTTCCTATCTCATACTCTCCGCATTTGGGGCATTTGAAGCAGGTGTTCCCCTGGCCAAGGAGCCTCTTACCGCAAGAGGAGCATATTTTATCGGCTGCCATGTTTCACGCGATATTGTTACTTATATTTAAATCAAAAGGTCAGGCAGTGGCAAAGAGTATATCCCGTGAAGGGATTGGAACCGCATGGAGATACGTCCAGAATGCGTTCCGTGCCTGCTCAAGCGCGTTCTCTTCCAGTCCGAGCTCGTGGGCAACGGCAGAGAGTACGAGTCGCTGTCAGCGGCCATGGGGACCTTCGCGGAGCTTTTCGGCAGGGGAATGAACTCCGCTGCGGTGGCGACAGAGGTGCACAGGAGCTCCTATGGAGCCCTGGGGTCGGAGGATCCCTATCTTAATCTCAAGATCAGGGCCGACGCCGTGGCCGGGGAGTACCTTCCCCTGGCGGAGGAGCTAGTGGCTGCATCGGGGGACAGGTTCCGGGCCGCTGTCACATTGGCGGTCATAGGAAACATTATGGACTTCGGATCCGACATAGCAGCGATAGACTGCCCCGAGGAGTTCAGAGGGCTGTTCCACCACATGCTGGGACAGGGCATAGGTTCCGATGACACGGAACTTTTCCGGGATGCCGTGAGGAAAGCGGTGACCGTGATATACGTGTTCGACAACTGCGGCGAGTCACAGTTGGATAAGGTGTTGATACGTGAGATCCGGGCGGCGGGTGCCAGGGTGATCGGTGTGGTCCGCGGGGCGCCGATTCTGAACGACGTTTCCAGGGAGGACGCCGTCCGCATAGGACTGGACCGGGAGCTCGACCTGATGTTGGACACAGGAGGCTTCTCCATAGGACTGGACCTCTCGATGGCCGGAGAGGAGCTCCTGCGGGAGATAGCGGGAGCGGACCTCTTGGTCGCGAAGGGAATGGCGAACTACGAGGCGCTGTCGGAACGCGACCCCGGTCCGCCGGTGGTGCATCTGTTGAGGTCGAAATGCGTCCCCGTCTCGGAGTCGCTGGGGGTCCCGTTGGATATAAACGTGGTGCGTTTCCGGCAGTAATGTTTGAAATACGAACATCACTTAACGAGGGAGGATACAATGTCGGACAAGAAGGTGACTCAGGCGGTCATAATGGTCGGAGGCAAAGGCACCAGGCTGAGGCCGCTTACGGACAACCGGCCCAAACCGGTTCTCCCGGTGCTGGACCGGCCCTGCCTTTCGTATCTGATCGAATCCTTCGTGGAAGCGGGGATAGTCAAGATATTCCTGGCCTGCGGCTACCGTTCGGAAATACTCGCGGAGACGATAGGGGACGGTTCCGAGTGGGGCATCAGCATCGAGTACTCCTACGAGGACGAGCCTATGGGCACCGGCGGGGCCATCAAACTGCTCGAGAAACGCCTGGACGACACCTTCGTGGCCGCCAACGGCGACGTCTTCGCCGACATGACCCTCTCCGACGAGATAAAGATTCACTTCGATTCGGGAGCCTCCGTGACGATGGCCCTGACCCCGGTGCCCAACCCCTGCGAGTTCGGCATCGCCAGGACGGACGGGGAGGGCAGGATACTGGAATTCAGGGAGAAGCCGCGCCCCGAGGAGGTCTTCTCGAACCTCATAAACGCGGGCATATATGTGGTCGAGAAGAAGGTCCTCGGCTACATACCAGAGAACTCCTTCTTCGATTTCGCGAAGGACCTGATGCCCCTCCTGATGGAGGACGGCCACACAGTCCAGTCCTATCTGCTGGATGGAGTATGGAGGGATGTCGGCCGCCCCAGCGATCTGCTGGGCGCCAACATGATAATGGCCATGGAGAGGTACAGGGACTACTCTTGGAACAGCTCGGCGGTATGCAACACGGTCACAACCAAACCCTTCTACATCGGCGAGGGGGCCGCCATAAAGGACTCCTCCGCCTCCGCCACGGTCATATCGAAGGGGTGCAGGGTCTGCAGTTCCAAGATAACCAACTCGCTGTTCATGAAGGGCTGCTCGGTGGAGTCGGCAGAGATACAGGGCAGTATACTCGGGGAGAACTGCAAGGTGTCCCCGGGGGCCAAGGTCGTCTCTTCCGTGTTGGCGGACAACACCGAGGTGGGATGCGGTATTAAGATAGAGAACAATATCATATGCCGATGACCGAATTCATCCGCTCCAGGGCCCCGCTGAGGATAGGTTTTGCGGGAGGAGGCACGGACGTGGACCCATACGCCTCCAAGAAAGGGGGTGCGGTACTGAACACCACCATAGACATGTACGCCTATTGCACGGTGGTTCCCAACAACACCTCGAACATATCCATCAAGTCCCTGGACTACGGGGAATACAATCTAGAGCTGGGTCAGGGGCCCCTGCCTTACGACGGGAACATGGACCTGGTCAAGGCTGTCGCCAACCACTTCGAGATAACGGAGGGGTTCGACCTCTTCGTGCACTCGGACGCCCCCCCGGGTTCCGGCCTGGGGGGCTCCTCCACGGTCATGGTATCCATAATCGCGGCCGTGTGCGAGTGGCTGGACAAGGAGATGACGTCCTACGAGATGGCGGAGCTGGCCTATGTTCTGGAGAGGGAGAAGATAGGTCTCGGCGGGGGGAAGCAGGATCAATACGCAGCGGTATTCGGCGGATTCAACTTCATGGAGTTCAGCTCTTCGGGGGCCAGAGTGAGCCCGCTCCGCATATCTTCCGGCACCAAGTACGAACTCGAGTACTGCTCCCTGCTCTGCTACACCGGCAGGCCCCGGGAGTCAGCGGGAATCATCGGCTCCCAGGTGGAAAACTTCCGCAGGGGAAGCAACGAGGCGGCCCTGGATGCCTCGAAAAAACTGTCCAAGGACATGAGGGACGCCCTTTCGAGGGGCAACATCCGCGAGACCGCAGAGCTCCTCGACCTCTCATGGCAGTACAAGAAGCAGTTCTCTGACAAGGTTACCAACGAGGAGATAGACTGCCTTTACACGGCGGCCATGGAGAAAGGGGCCGTGGGGGGCAAGATATCCGGCGCCGGTGGAGGCGGTTTCATGTACTTCATATGCGAATATGACAAGAAGCATCTGGTGGCCAAGGAGATGAGGAAGAGGGGGGCAACCGTCGCCTCTTTCGTTTTCGAACCCCGCGGAGTCCGGACATGGAGGTATGAAGGATGAAGGAACTGGTCGTCAACGAGCTCGTCAGAAGCTCCGGGGTCATATCTCGCATAGACCCTTTGCAGATAATAGAGGCCGCGGACATAATAATAGAATCGCTCAGGAACGGCGGTCAGGCCATATTCATGGGGAACGGGGGTTCGTCGGCCGATGCGCAGCACATAGCGGCCGAGCTGTCCGGAAGGTACATGCTCGAACGTCCGGCGATGCCGGGGGTGTGCCTTTCCAACGTAGCGCCGATCACGGCCATAGCCAATGACTACTCCTACGACCGCGTGTTCGAGAGGCAGATAGAGGCATTCTGCCGCAGCGGGGACGCCGTCGTAGGCCTGTCCACATCCGGGAACTCCAGGAACGTCATACTGGCGATGGAGAAGGCGAAGGAGCTGGGCGCCTGCACCATATCCTTCACAGGAGACTGCGGAAGGATGAGGGAGATAGCGGACCACGCCGTGGTGATACCCTCCACGGAGACTCCCAGGGTCCAGGAGGGCTACGTCGTCTCCTGCCATATTATGTGCGGCCTCGTGGAGCGCGGCATGTACGGGAAGAAGGCGGTCTTCATCGACAGGGACGACACCATAGCCAAGGACGTTCCCTACTGCAGGGACCCGGGGGATTTCCATCTCTTCCCCGGAGTACCCGAGTCGATAGCGCGCCTCAACCGCGCAGGGTACCTCGTGATAGTCGTAACGAACCAGTCGGGTGTGGCCAGAGGGATTCTGGACGCTGGGATACTTGAGAGTATACACGAGAAGATGAGGGTCGAGGTGGCGGCCGGGGGCGGACGCATAGACGACGTGCTCTTCTGCCCGCACCATCCTGATGACCTGTGCTTATGCCGTAAGCCGGAGATCGGGATGGGCGAGCAGGCCGTGGCGAAGCACGGGATAGACACCAGGTCATCCTACATGATAGGCGACAAGGACAAGGACGTAGAGTTCGGCAGACGGCTCGGATGCAGGACCATCAAGGTCTCGGAGTCGTTCACGTTCGCCGATGCCGTGGATGAGATAATAGGCTGATCCTACAGCCTCTTCGTGGTGCCGACCGGGTCCCAGACGCTCATGTCCCCTCTGTTGGAGGACACGTAGAACGAGGCCCTGCCCCGTGACACAATCTCCAGGGATGCCGCGAAAGCTATCTTGAACGGATGGGGACCGAGATCCCGGATCATCCCCAGGGCCGCACGGGCGAGCAGCCCGTAGTTCCAGGTCGGTATGTCATAGTCGAAGTTCTTCTTCATGTAACGCTCGCCTATGTTCACCCTGGTCCTCTGCTTGACGAAATCCTGCACCGTATCGGGGCCGCGGTTGAGTATCACGGCGTCCGGTGAGTAAGCGGAGATGTAGCCGTTCCTCTCCAGCTCCATCCTGAGCATGTCCTCGTCTGACTGTGAGTCCACAGGAAGGCGGGTCCCGATATCCCGGAAGGCCACCAGCTCCCCTATCTTCGGAAAGACCATCGAGGTGTGGTGGTGCATGCTCCAGACCATATGCGAGGCGAATCCCACCAGCTCCCTGGGGTCGTTGGTGGGCACGGGGTGCCCCCCCGTAATCCCCGTCCTCGGATCCCTGAACGGAGCGAGAAGCTCCCGGAGGGAGTTCTCCGAGCCGAAGGCGTTGTCCGCGTTGAGAAGAACGACGATCTCCGTGCTTTTGGAATCCAGGAGGAGGTTTATAGCGGAATTCTTACCTTCCCTCCTCTCCTGGCACAGAAGCCTTAGGTTACCGTATTCGGGAAGCAGGCGTCTAACGATGGAATCGGTGCCGTCCGTGCTCCCGCTGGAGACGACGATGACCTCTTCGATGGAGATCCCGTCGGTCCTCTGGGAGTAAAGGGACCTCACGGACCGCTCTATGTTTCCAGCTTCGTTGTAAGCGCATATCCCTACCGTGACCGGGATCATCGGAACGCGTATGGCCTACCCTCTATAAAGTATGATTCAGCTCAGCACGGAACCGACTATTCTGGCTAGGGCCCTCCCGGCCGGGCCGCACTGTCTCAGGAAGGATGTGACCACAGCGGGGCTGAGCTTGGACACCCCTCCCTGTCTCTCGCCGAATTCGTATTCAGTCTCCGATATCCGGATGTCTGCGGGAGCGTTCTTCATCAGGTCGAACAGGGCCTTGAAACCCCTTCTCTCGAAGTAGGCCCCGTCCCTTTCGACGACCTCCCTGAACAGAGCGGTCCTCCCTCCGAACAATCCGCTCATGGTGTCCCCGCAGGATTTCTTCCCCCTGAACCTAAGTATGAACACCGCTGCGAAATGGCAGCCCCAGGATCCAAGCCAGCGTATGAAGGAGAGGCCCGTTCCGCGGTCCGCCCTTACGCCCACGCACAGGTCGGCGCCGGACCTCAGCTCCTCGAACATCGGCCCTAACGCCCCGGGGGGATGCTGGAAGTCGCTGTCCATGTTTATGAAAAACTCGGTGTCGGTCTCCATTATGCCCTGGAAGATGCTGGCGGAGAGCCCCCTGTCGGCAGGGTCGCGGGTGAAGAAGCGGACCACGCCGTCCACCAGCAGCGGCTCCGTCAGCTCCCTGGTGCGGTCCTTGGAGTTGTCATCCATTATCAGGATGCGGAACGCGGGGTACATCTCCCTCAGGGATCCGACCATGCGGACAATGTTAGCCTCCTCGTTGTATGTGGGCAGTATCACGGTACAAGGGCTCTCGGACAAACCTTCAGCTCCGGTCAGGGGCATTGCCATATCACGACTAAACAACTATATTATAAGTGTGCAATCACAGGGTTCGAGAGGAGACAGAAATGCACGTTATTTCCCTTGTCGTGAAAAACGAGTTCGGCGTGATGCAGAGGGTCATGGGCGAGTTCACTCGCAACAAGATCAACGTGGAGACCATCGTCGTCGGAAAATGCGAGCAGCCCGGCAAGTCGAGGATCGTCCTATCCGTTATCGGGAAGGATGCCGCCAACACGGCCCTTGCCAAGGTGAGCAAGCTGCAGGACGTCTCCAGCGCCCAGATAATCGATGAGGAGGGGCAGTCCGCCTATGCCCTTATATCGACCACATGCGGCAACGTCGGCGTCGTCGGCGGCTCGGCCCAGGTCGAGGAGATCATCGAGCGCACAAAACCCGAGAAGTACGTCAAGGCGTTAAACGCGCTGTGATAGGTGTTTCACATGGAGAAGACAGATAAGATTTGGCTCAACGGAAGCATGGTCAGGTGGGAGGATGCGAGGGTTCACGTCCTTTCCCACGCAATGAACTACGGTACAGGCGTCTTCGAGGGGATACGTGTGTACGAGACTCCGAAGGGCCCCGCGGTCTTCAGGCTGAAGGACCACGTCAAGAGGCTGATGGACGGATGCAAGGTCATGTCCATAAGCCTCAACATAGAGGGCAGGCAGTACGGCTTCGATGACATAATGGATGCCATAAAGGAGACCATACGTGCCAACGAAAGGGTCGACTACGTCAAGCCCTGCGTCTATCTCAGCGGAGAGGAGGTCGGCCTCAACCCGGTCAAAGTCCCCACCAGCATGGCCATAACGGCGGTCCACATGGGCAACTACCTGGGAAAGGACGCCAGCAAGGGCGCCAAGCTGATAATATCCTCCTGGCAGAGGCCCGATAACCTGTGCGGACCCGCCGGGGCCAAGGTCAACGGCTCCTACGTCACGTCCACACTGGCAAAGAGGGAGGCGATACAGCACGGGGCCTCTGAGGCGGTCATGCTGAACTCCAGAGGGAACGTCGCGGAGTGCACGGGCGAGAACATATTCATTTACAAGCGGGGAAAGCTCTACACCCCCGGCCCCTCCAACAGCATACTGGAGGGAATAACCAGGAACTCTGTCATCGAGGTCGCCAGTGACATGGGCTATGAGGTCGTGGAGGCTGACATATGCAGGACGGAGCTTCTGACCGCGGACGAGGTCTTCATGACCGGGACGGCCGCGGAGATAGCCCCGGTCACCTGCATAGATGAGAGGGCCATAGGCGACGGCAAGGTCGGAGAGGTCTCCGAGAGGATCCACGCCAGATTCCATGACATAGTCACGGGGAAGGTCCCGGAATACGATTCCTGGCTGGACTACGTGAACTGATCCCCGGGAGGTCCGAAGGCCCTCGGGCCCCCCTAACAAATAATAAGCATTCAGCGGATATGGTCGTATGGATTTCGGACCCGGGATGGCTTCATCGGCCCGGTACGGCGGGATGGTTGCCATTCTGAAACGTCCCGTCGTGATCATACTCATAGCGGGTCTGCTGATAAGGTTCGTCCTCATGCCCGTCTTCAGTTACGGATATGAGGTCTCACATTGGGCTTACACGATAGAGAACATCCGCAGCGGCAACGGACTGTACGAGATATCGGGATACTACTACACACCGGTCTGGGGGTACATACTTGGTGCGGTGTCCTGGATCATGGACGTATTCGGTCTGGACACCCTGGCGTCCCGTTTCGACGAGGTGCTCCCGCTCCAGGATGCCTGGTGGGCCTGCATAGCCGACGTGACGACGATACAGTTCAACATAATCGTGACGCTCCCCCTGATATTCTGCGACATCCTCGTGGGTTACCTCATATACCGCATGGTTCGGGAGGACACCGGGGACGAACGCAAGGCGGCGGTCGGGTTCGCTCTGTGGTTCCTTTGCCCGATAGTCATATTCGCGTCCTCCGTCCAGGCTATGTTCGACACCTTCTGCGTGCTGTTCATGGTGCTGTCGATATTCCTGCTGCGCAGGCAGAGATACCTCCTCTGCGGCGTGGCCATGGCATTGGCGATACTGACCAAGGTTTTTCCAGGCTTCCTGCTGCTGGCCCTCCTGGCCTACATCCTGGCGAAGAACAGGGGCAACCGTCCGGAGGCGGTCAGGGCGGTTGCCCTGCTGGCGGCCGGGCTGATAATCACTTCGGTGCTGGTGTACATTCCGCAGATAATGGACGGTACCTTTCTGTATTCCTTCTCCTTCCTGACGGACCGCATGGGCATCGGGCTCTCCTCGTCGGGGGAATGGTCCATCTTCTCCATGCAATCCCTGGGTTTCATGCTGGTCATCATCCTGCAGCCGATAATAGTCCTGGCCCTCATCGGTCTGGCATATCTTCAGTACAAGGAGTCGGGGGATCCCGACTCGGCGTTGATGAGGTTCCTCCTGCCGGCCTCTGCGGTGATATTCCTATGGACCCCGTCGCCGCAGTACACCCTCATCGTCATACCCTTCCTGGCGTACTACATCTCGGTGCACGGACGCGCCTTCCTTTCTCAATGGATGCTGGTGGGGGTGGGCGCAACCATGTACGACCTGGTCACGGCCAACGGGACTGTCCTCTTCTCACTGGCCGCATACACCGATCTGCTGGATTTGGGGGGCCTGGTCGAGGCAATCCTGTCATTCCAATCCGCCTCGTTCCTCGGCATTCATGTTATGTCCATTCTGATGGTCGCTACTGCCGCGGTGATGTCCCTGGGTCTGTTGCTGATACCGTACGGTTTCATAGTCCGCCCATGGCTTAAAAGGAGGGCGGCATCTTGAAGGACAGGGTTCTGATTTCGACAGCCCTTCTGCTCTGCGGCCTGCTTGTGTTCGGTCAGGCCGTGTCATACTGGGCCCTCCCGTATCACTACGAAGCCGGGGCGGAGGCAGACGGGGACACCCTCGAATACACCGTTAGTTCATCCACCCCGGCGGAGTATGCCGTGTTACTCCTGTCGGATGTCTCGTACGCGGAGCGCCTGTACATATACTACGATGAGGGGTACGCCAATCCGACTATATCCCACAGCAGCCAGAGCTCCTTCATCCGGCAGCTCACACTGGAGCTGGATAAGCGCGGTTCTGTGCCGTACACGCTGGTCGGGGCCGAAGAGATGGGGACGTTGGCCCCCTCGGCCGGCGGCTCTCTGCTGTTCTGCTCGGGCGCTTTCCCGGACACCTTGTACGACGGCACGTCGGAAAGCGGGATATTCGATTGGTTCGACGCCGGTTCCTCGGTCTACTGGATAGGTGATGCCCTGGGGAGGTATGTGTCCTCGCCCGAAGATGTGGCCGAGGTAACCGGATACCAGACGCTGTTCTTCGGTTCCGAGGGCTGTCTCAATATCTCCGGTTCCTGGAGCGGCTACGACCGCTCATCGGAGCTGGGAGCCCTGCTCTGCCTCAAGTCCAACACCATATTGTACGGTCTGGAGACCGGGAGGCCGGACACTCAGTATGTCGGATACGACGACGGGGGGTTCAGCAGCATATCCGTCACGTCCATGGGGCACGGCAGCTGTCTGATCATGGGATACTCCCTGTCCAAGGACGCCTCCTCCTCACTGGCCCAGGCGATAGCCTCGGGCGTTTCGTACGACACATCGATCGTCGGGCATTCGGGCGGGACCGTCAACGGGACGGTCACGGGTTCCTTCGCGGCAGTGCCCGAAGGTTCGGGTCTGTACATATTCATCGGGGGGTCCCTGACCGTATACGGCAAACGGGTCGTCTGAGGCGATGAAATGAAGATAGTTATGATGACCGACAGCTACTTTCCCACACGGGACGGCGTGGTGACGTCCCTGACCATAACCAAAGGGGCCCTGGAGGCCGCCGGGCACGAGGTGGTGGTGGCGGCACCGGACCCCGGGGAGTCCGGGAGGCTCCCCGGTGTGGTCTACTTCCCGGCCGCTGAGTTCAGATCCTACCCGGGATACTATCTGCCCCTGTTCCGTTCCAACAAGATGCAGGTGATCGGATCCCTTGATGCCGACGTCATACACATACACGGGATAGCCCTGATGGCGGTCAAGGCGCTACTGTGCGCCAGGGAGCTGGGGATCCCCTCCGTGGCAACCTTCCACACCATGGTGGAGGACACCATGGAGTACTACTCCCCCATAAAGATGCCCAGGGAGCTGGCGGGGAGGCTGGTATGGACGTATCTGAGGAACTTCCTGAAGAGGCCTGACGCGATCATAGCCCCGACACAGTCGACCGCCGACGAGTTACTCGCGAAAGGGGCCAGACCGAGGGAGGTCCGGATAATACCCACAGGCATAGACACCTCCAGGTTCCGTACCGGGGAGGACGGCACGGCGATAAGGGGGAGACACGGTCTCGAGGGCAAGAATGTCCTGATACACGTGGGCAGGATATCTTACGAGAAGGACATAGGGGTGATCGTGGACGCTCTCGCGCATCTTCCGGAGGACACCGTGCTTCTGATGGCGGGCAAGGGGCCCGCAGAGGAAAGCATAAGGGCTCTGGCCGCCGAGAAGGGAGTGGGCTCCAGGGTGTTCTTCGCGGGATTCGTCCCCGACGGGGAGCTGGTGTCCTACTACGCCGCGGCCGACGTGGCCGTATCGGCATCCAGGTTCGAGACCCAGGGGCTTTCGGTCCTCGAGGCCATGGCCATGGGTCTTCCCGTCGTCTGCACCGCCCACCGGGCCTTCGCGGACTTCGTGAAGGACGGGGAGAACGGCTTCCTCTTCGACGGAGGCGGGACGGAATGCGCCGCCGCGGTAAGAAGGGCGCTGGCATCCGGAGAGGGTATAAGACGGAATGCCAGACGGACCGCGGAGTCGTTCTCAATAGAGGTCTCTGCGGCTAAGCACATTGATGTATACGAGTTCGCCATACGCTCGAAGATGGAAAGGAAGGAGGCCCGCGGGAGATGTCGGTCATCGAAGAGATCGTGAATCTCCTGACCGGACTGTTCGGAGGCGGGGAGTTCGCCTCTCTGGCGATCATATTCGTTATATTCATGATAGACGCCATGATCTTTCCCCTTCTGCCCGAGCTATTCTTCATACTGGCGTTCACAAGCAATCAGAGCAATGCCCTCTACGGGGCGGAGCTGCTTCTGGCGGCCACCCTGGGAGAGATAGTCGGAGTGCTGATACTCTACTTCATCGTGGAGCATCTGCGTATACCTCGGGGCGTGCAGAAGGTCGTCGGACGTTACGTCGGGTTCCTGATCCTTCACGATGAGCGCATGCTGCTCGTGAACCGTATCGCCCCGATGATACCCTTCACCGGTGCGTTCATAAGCATAGCCGAGAAATGGGAGTTCAAAAGATGCATGTTCTACCTGATAACGGGGTGCGTTTTGAAGTACGGCGCGCTGCTGGTCCTCAGCAACGTTTTCTACGCATACTTCAGCGACACCTCCACGGCCCAGGCGGTATCCGTGGTCATGGTGCTGGTTATAATGGCCGCAAGCTTCGCGGCCGCATACTACCGCAAGAGGAAGGCGAAGGCGGCGGGCTCCACCGTCAAGGAGAGGCTGGAATCCCTTAAAGAAGAGGAGGAGGGTGGTGAAGAGAGTGAGGATAACGGACGTTAACCCGTTCTTCTATCCGTGGACCGGCGGCATAGAGCACCGCATGCATGACACGGCGAGGCTGCTGTCATCCAGAGGACACGACGTGACAATTCTGACCTCCAGGCTCCCTGGTACCCCAGAGGAGGAGAGGACCGAGTTCGGATACAGGGTGGTCAGACTCAAATCCAGATTCGTCAATGTGTACAACCCCCCATTCGTATCCTCCAGCGACGTGCTCGAGAATCTGAGGTCACTCGATGCGGATGTCGTCAGCTACAACTATCGCTGGGCCCCGTCCTACAACAGGGACGTGGCGAGGTACGACGGGGGTAAGGTGTTCACAGTCCACAACATGTGGGGCGAGGGCGCGGGGCTGCAGGCTCCGATCTCCGAGATCAATGACAGGATCTTTGTGAATAGATGCCTGAGAACCTTCGATCATGTGATAACCGTGAGCGAGGACGCCCGCAGGGCGACGATAGGGAAAGGGGTCCCGCCGGAGAGGGTGACCACGGTGCCGAACTGTCTGTCCTCCTACCCCGAGACGAATGATGAGGAGGGCGATTTTATACTGTCCCTTGGGAGGATGGTGAGGGTGAAGGGGCTGGGGCACCTGGTGGAGGCGATGAGGCGCGTGGAATGCAGACTGCTCATATGCGGCAAGGGCCCGGACGCCGCCAGGATATCGAGGAAGATAAGGGCTCTTGGTCTGCAGGACCGGGTGGAGATGAGAGGCTGGGTCACCGAGGAGGAGAAGGTGCGCCTCATGAGCACCTGCAGGATGTTCGTTATACCCTCGCTATCCGAGGCCTTCGGCATAGCCGCCATGGAGCAGATGTCCTACGGGCGCCCGGTGATATCCACCAACGTCAACGGGCTGCCGGAGACAGTGGGGGACGGAGGGATACTGGTGGATCCCGGAGACCCCGGGGGTCTGGCGGATGCGATCAACTCGCTGCTGTCGGACGGAGATCTCCGGCAGGAACTGAGGAGGAAGGCTCGCGCAAGGGCCGAGTACTTCTCCTGGGACAATCACATCGGAAGGCTGGAGGAGGTTCTTCTTTCTGTCGCCGCGGGAGAACCGGCGCCCCCGTCGCATGGGCCCGTGCCATCGGGTAAGTAATATATACTAACAGGGAATTGGTCGTTCTGCTCTTTAGAGCCGATGAATGATGACGGCGCTCTGACGCCGGAAAGAGGTAATTTAAATGTCTGTATTTGTGAAGTTTGAGACACCCAAAGAGCTTTCAGACAAAGCCTACTCCCTGGCGGAGATCGCGAGGGACGGCGGAAAGATCAAGAAAGGGACCAACGAGGTCACCAAATCCGTCGAGCGCGGAGAGGCGGCCATCGTGATCATGGCCACCGATGTGGACCCCCCCGAGATACTGGCCCACATGCCCTCGCTGTGCGAGGAGAGGAACGTAGCTTACGTTTACGTGCCCAGCAAAGCGGAGCTCGGCAACGCGATAGGCCTAGAGAAGCCCACGGCGTCCATAGCCATCGTCGATGTCGGCAAAGGGAAGCCCCTCTGCGAAGAGATCGCCAGCGCTGTCAAGGCACTGAAGAACTAAGGTGATTCGAATGGCAGACACAGATAGCATCCCTTCAGAGGTAGTCGAGATAATCGGCCGCACCGGGATGACTGGTGAAGCCACCCAGGTCAAGGTCCGTGTTCTGGACGGCCGTGACAAGGGGAGGATCATCACCAGGAACATCATGGGGCCGGTAAGGATGGGGGACATCCTGATGCTCAGAGAGACCTCCAGAGAAGCCAGGAAGATGGGAATGGGCAGGTGATTTTGGTGGCAGAGATCAGAAAATGCACATTCTGCGGCGCGACGATTGAGCCGGGAACCGGCAAGATGTACGTCAAGAAGGACGGCTCCGTCTACTTCTTCGACACCAACAAGTGCTACAAGAACATGGTCGAGCTGAAGAGGGTCCCCAGGACCACCGCCTGGACCGAGAAGGCCCATACCGAGAAGGCCGCTCGCCTGAAAGTCGCCGAGAAGAAGGAGTGAGCCTCATGGAGAGGACATACCTCATGGTAAAGCCCGACGGGGTCCAGCGCGGACTCTGCGGCGAGATCGTCTCCAGGTTCGAGAGGAAAGGGCTGAAGCTCGTGGCGATGAAGCTCATGGTCATCCCCAAGGAGACGGCCGAGAACCACTACGGAGAGCACAAGGGCAAGAAGTTCTACGACTCTCTGATATCCTACATCACGTCCGGCCCGGTTCTGGCGATGGTCATGGAGGGAGAGGAGGCCGTTTCCGTATGCAGGAACATGATGGGGAAGACAAACCCCAAGGAGTCCGCTCCCGGCACCATACGCGGGGACTACGGCATGCAGACCGGCATGAACCTCATACACGGTTCGGACTCTCCCGAATCCGCGGAGAGGGAGATCGCGATCTTCTTCGGGCCCGAGGAACTGGTTTCCTACAACAGGACCTCCGACGCTTGGATATACGAGTAAAACCCTTTCAAACCGCTTCAATTTCCACTTAGGGGCGATTATATGGCGATAAGGCAACCGGTGGTCAGTGTTCTCGGTCATGTTGACCATGGCAAGACAAGGCTCTTGGACAGGATCCGGGGGACCTCAGTCCAGGCCAGGGAGGCCGGGGCGATCACCCAGCACATAGGCGCCACCGAGGTCCCGGTCGAGCACATCTACAAGGTGTGCGCTCCGCTCATAGGGAAGAACAAGTTCGACGTACCCGGGCTACTGTTCATAGACACCCCCGGGCACCATTCTTTCATAACCCTCCGTGCAAGAGGGGGCTCGCTGGCGGACCTGGCGGTCCTGGTCATAGACATCAGGGAGGGCATAAAGCCCCAGACCGTCGAGTCCATACGCATACTCAAACAGTACAGGACGCCCTTCCTCATAGCTCTCAACAAGATAGACACCGTACAGGGGTGGATGAGCGAGGACGGTCGCCCCTTCGCCGTCTCGGAGAGGAAGCAGCAGGAACGCACCCTGGAGGTCTTCAACGAGAAGATGTACGACATCATAGCTCAGTTGGCGTCAGAGGGCATATCGGCGGACAGATACGACAGGATAGACGACTTCACCAAGACCGTGGCCCTGGTGCCCATAAGCGCGAAGGAGGGGGAGGGGATACCGGACCTCCTGCTCGTGCTCATCGGGCTGGCGCAGCGCTTCCTGGAGTCTGAGCTCAAGAAGGAGGACGGCCCCGGGAGAGGCACCATACTGGAGGTCAAGGAGGAGCGCGGACTGGGCTCTACCCTGGACATGATACTGTACTCCGGGGTGCTGAAGAAGGGGGACACGGTGGCGCTGGGGACCAGAGGGGCCCCTGTGGTCACCAAGGTCAAGGCCATACTGAAGCCCAAGCCGCTGGATGAGATACGGGACCCCAGGGACCGCTTCGACTCCGTCAAGGAGCTGCACGCGGCCGCCGGGGTGAAGATATCCTGCCAGAACATGGAGGGGGTCATAGCCGGCGCGCCGCTCAGGGTGGTCAAGGGACCGAACGACCCCGCCGTGAGGGATATGACCGAGGAGTCCAACATCAAGGTTGAGCTGTCTGATGAAGGGGTCACGATCAAGGCCGACGCGATAGGCTCCCTGGAGGCTCTGGCTTTCGAGGCCAAAGCGGCGGGGATGCCCATAAGGAAGTACGGCGTCGGGGAGATAACCCGTAGGGACATAGTCGAGACCGCGGCCTACGGGGACACGCAGAACAAAGTGATCCTCGGTTTCAACGTCTCGATGTCCAAGGATGCCGAGGCCGAGGCGGCCAACCACGAGATAAGGATATTCTCGGATCCCGTGGTCTACAAGATAATCGAGGATTACAAGGAATGGCTGGAGGAGTCCAAGAAGAGGTCGGAGTCCGACAAGAGGTCCGAGTTCCCGTTCCCGGCCAAGCTCAGGATACTCCCGGGCTGCATATTCCGCGCCAGCAAGCCAGCCATCGTGGGCGTTCGCGTACTGGCGGGCAGGATAAAGGCGAACCAGAGGCTCCTGGGGGCGGACGGACGCGACGCGGGAAAGATCAGGAGCATACATTCGGGCGAGGACACGCTGAAGGAAGCGGCCCAGGGCGAGGAGGTGGCGATATCTTTGGAGGGCGTAACCGCCGGCAGACAGATCAACGAGGAGGACGTGATTTACGTTGACCTCCTGGAATCCACAGTCAAGGAGCTGTCCACGTCCATAGGCCTCAACGAGGACGAGAAGATGGCCCTCTCCGAGACCATAACCATCAAAAGGAAGGAAGAACCCTTCTGGGGGATGTGAGGACCGCTCATGCAGAACGAGCCCAGCGAGTTTGATCCGAACGACATGCACCGCGAGATATACGCCTTCGTGGACAATCTCTCGGAGGCTGTGGAGGGGGACCTCGACATAAAGGCCGACTTCGACCGCATAGTAATATGCGGCATGGGCGGGTCCGCCATAGGCGGAGATGTCATAGCCGACAGCCTCTACCCCACAATGAACTTCCCGATCACCGTACAGAGGTTCCCGGAGCTCCCAAGATGGGTCAACGGCAGCACCCTGGTCATCGTCTCCAGTCATTCCGGTAACACCAAGGAGACCCTCTCCATGTACGACCAGGCGGTCCAGAGAGGGAGCACGGTGGTGGTCATAACATCCGGAGGCAAGCTGCTGGAGAAGGCGAGGGGGGACGGGAAGTGCATCGTGGAGATACCCGCGGGCATACAGCCCCGCAGCGCCCTCGGGCACATACTCGGGTCGATGGCCAACATAATAGAGACCGTGGGCGGACCCAGGTGCAAGACGGACATCAAGAAGCTGATACCCAAGCTGCTGAAGTTCAGATCCAAGCTGGAAAGCGACAGGAGCGTAGCAAGAACGGCCGCCAAGGACATATTCGGCAAGGCGCCCGTGATATATTCGACATCCGGCATACCATCGGCGGCCATAAGATGGAAGACCCAGATAAACGAGAACTCCAAGATGATGGCCTTCGCCGGCTCCATACCGGAGTTCAATCACAACGAGGTAGCCGGATGGTCCGAAGGGGGAGCCAGGAACCGGTGCATCCTGGTGTTCCTCTATGAGGAGAATGCCAACAGGACGGTCAGGAAGCTTTCCGATGCGGCGATAAAGGCCGTAGTGTCCTATGGGATAAGGCCCAAGGTCATCAAGATACGGGGGAGGACGATATTGGAGAGATGTCTTCGGGCATGCATGTTCGGGGATTATGTCTCTCTCTATCTGGCTTACCTCCGGGGTGTGGACCCTTCTGAAGTCAAGACCATAAAGGACTTCAAGCTCCGCCTTGAGGAGCCCACGCGCAGGAAGCAGGGCATAAAGTCCTGGAAATCCAAAAAAGACAAGGCTAATAAAGAAGAGGATTGAACCGTCAATCTCTTAGCAAAACTTTATATTGGGTTCCATGCTAACGCGGTCTTACAGGTGTTCAAATGGTAGAATTCAAAGCTATCGTTAACGATGTGAAGACCGGCAGATCGTACAACGTTGCCGTGTCAGGTCACCACGCGAACTCTCTGATTGGTAAAAACATCGGAGAGATCGTGGACGGAATATTCGTGGGTCTCCCCGGTTACAAACTGAAGATCACAGGCGGAAGCGACGGGAACGGAACCCCCATGAGGGGGGACCTCCCCGGGAACAAGAGGCGCAAACTCCTCCTCTCCGAGAGCACCGGATTCCATCCCGTGTATGACGGCGAGAGGAAGAGGGTCGCGATTCGCGGATCCACAATATCCGCATCGATCGTACAGGTCAACATGGCGATCGCAGAGTACGGACCCAAGTCCGTGGAGGAGTCCTTCGCCCCCGAAGCTCCTGCGGAGAACCAATGAAAGTACCCAAGCAGCCTGAGATCAACATAGGTATGATCGGGCATGTCGACCACGGTAAGACCACGCTCACCAAAGCCCTAAGCGGGGAGTGGACGGACCGTCATTCCGAAGAGGTCAAGAGAGGCATATCCATCAGGCTGGGGTACGCTGACGTATCTTTCTACAAATGCCCTAGCTGCCAGGGCTCCTCAGCTTACGGAACGACCGACAAGTGCAGGAACTGCGGGTCCGATGCCGAGTTCGTGAGGGCGGTCTCCTTCGTGGACGCCCCCGGTCACGAGACGCTTATGGCCACGATGCTGTCCGGAGCGGCGTTGATGGACGGCGCACTGCTGATGGTGGCCGCCAACGAGAAGTGCCCCCAGCCCCAGACCAAAGAGCACCTGATGGCCCTGTCCATAATCGGGATAGACAAGATCATCATCGTCCAGAACAAGATCGACATAGTCACCCGCGAGCAGGCCGTGGAGAACTTCAAGCAGATCAAGGAGTTCGTCAAAGGGACCGTCGCCGAGTCGGCGCCGATAATACCTGTGTCCGCCAACCGCGGCGTCAACATAGATATGCTGATCGAGGCCATCGAGGAGCACATAGTGTCAAAGGTGGTCAGGGACACCGAATCGCCGCCGCTGATGCACGTCGCGCGTTCATTCGACATCAATTCTCCCGGAGCGGAGCCCAAGGACCTAAGGGGCGGCGTCCTGGGAGGCACCCTGGTGCAGGGCATCCTCAAGGTCGGCGATGAGATAGAGGTCGTACCGGGGAGGAAGGTCGAGGTCGCGGGTAAACCCACATGGGAGAGGATAACGGCCAAGGTCGTATCCCTCCAGGCGGGCGGCAGGAGCGTGGATGAAGTCTGCCCCGGAGGCCTGGTTTCCATAGGCACAGCGCTGGACCCCTCCATGACCAAGTCGGACGGTCTGACCGGCAGGATAGTCGGTACGCCCAGCAACCTGCCGCCGGTGGTGCACGACTTCAGTATGGCGATCACGCTGCTGGATCGCGTGGTGGGCTCGTCCAGCGAGCTCGAGGTCGACGAGATAAAGACCAACGAGCCCCTGATGCTGAGCATCGGGACAGCTACCACCGTCGGCGTGGTCAAGAGCGCCAGGGCGGAATCCGCAGAGGTCGTTCTCAAGATACCCGTATGCGTCCTGGAAGGCCAGAGGGTCGCCATATCCAGGAGGATCTCCAACAAATGGAGGCTCATCGGGTACGGAATAATCGAGCAGTGACAATGCAGACCGTCGTCCTGGACACGAACGCCCTCCTGATGCCCTTCGAGGTCAGGATAAACCTGGATCTCTCCGTAAGGGACCTTCTAGGGGACGTCAGGTTCGTCGTCCCGGGCCCCCTTCTGGGAGAGCTCAAGCATCTGGATCACAGGTTCGCCTCCGCGGCCATAGATCTGGCCCGCAAGTACGAGATAATACCGACCGAGGCCTCGGGGGACGATTCCGTGGTGGAACTGGCTCTGAAGACAGGCGGTTACGTCCTGACCAACGACAAGGAGCTTATGCGCAGGCTGAGAAAACTCCGCGTGCCGCTGGTGTACCTGCGCTCGGGAACCCATCTGGTGGTGGAGAGTCTCAGATGAGAAGGTCGGACCGGTGACGGCCCGACCAGGGATCTGCGATCCCCCGTCTCATTCCGAGACTTCCGCCTTTTCTATCATGACAGGGGTCTTGGGCCGGTCGTTCCTGTCAGTCGGAACACAACCTATCCGGTCCACAACGTCCGTGCCTCCGACTATCTGTCCGAACACCGGGTGCGCGGAAGGCGTGCGGGGGTTGTCCCAGTCAAGATATCCGTTGTCTACCAGGTTTATGAAGAACTGGCTCCCTCCGGAGTTGGGACGTCCGGTGTTGGCCATGGATATGGTGCCCCTCTTGTTGGAATGACCCTTCACGAATTCGTCCTGTATTGTGTATCCGGGACCTCCGCATCCGTTACCTTCGGGGTCTCCTCCCTGTATCATGAAACCTTCAATGACCCTGTGGAACACGGTGCCGTCGTAGAAACCCTCTCTGCAGAGTTTGAGGAAGTTGCCGGTGGTTATGGGCATGTCGTCGAACATCTCGATCTCAATGTCGCCCATCGTAGTATGGAACGTGACCTTCGCCATGCCACGCGATATTGGTACGGTATAAAAACACTTTCTGGGGGTCAGCCGTATATGGCGTCTATGGCCTCCTCGTCCTTCTCCTCGACCGACATAAGCAATGTTATGTACTCGTCGATGTAGGTCTTGGAGTTCAGAGCGCCATACACTACCGAGGTCAAGGTGAGCACGATAACCACGGACATGAGCCACATCACCTCCGGGGTGAAGGTACCAAGGAGCATCAGCAGAACGATCAACACAATGGCTATCTCCGCCTGTAGCATTGTGGGCCTCAGGCCGTTCAGCCTTCCTATCTCGTCCGATATCATGGCAGCATATCCGACCGAGTTCCTGACGGCCTTCCATTCATCCAGCATGGCCCTGGGCACCTCTCCCTCGGAATCGATCCTCTCTATGGATCTCAGGTACCTATACCTCTTCATGAGGCGGGAGGAGTTGCGGACCGTGAGCACCACCGTAGGTACGGAAAGGACCACCAAGAAGACGGCTATGAGCATAACCGCGAAATATATATCATCCAGACTGATAGTAGCGCTCATTTGCCCCCAGGGAGGGCCACGTCTTCGGTGCGTAAAAACATTTTCACCCAGCCGGCAACCAGCGCTCCTTCGAAGGCGAGTTTTGGAGGTTGAGGCGGGCGACGTAGTGGAGCTCCCTCGAACTCGCGGCCCCCTGTGCCTGCAAGAGGGAGCCCTTCCAGCGATTATGACGGAAACGTCTTCAAACAGACCCGGAAAAGCACACTTCGCAGGCTCTGGATGACGAACGGGAATCACTGGAAACAGGCGAGTTAATCAGAACAGGCATTACAAATGGCGGGCCTGAAGG
>JAAYZC010000020.1 GCA_012515075.1 Thermoplasmatales archaeon | reverse complement strand
GGAGGCGGGGTCGCCGGCGGAAGATATGAGATAGGCTCCGATCCAGTACACGGAAAGGGATAGCAGGCTCATCACGGAGGTCATCGCGGGCATCATCACGGACATTGCGCGGTTGGCGGACAGGTTGTTGTCAGTCAGCTCGTTGTTGGCCGCGTCGAACTTTCTCTCCTGGTACTCCTCCGCGTTGTAGGCGCGGACGACCCTTATGCCTGTCAGGTTCTCGCGGGTCACGCGGTTGACGTTGTCCGTCAGCCACTGTATCCTCCTGAAGCGCGGGACCACGAAGTACATGACCACTCCGATCACCACCATCAGCGCCAGGACGGCGACGGCGGTGGAAGCGGACCACTGCCAGCTCTTGTCCGATATCTTGAGTATGGCCCATACGGCCAGTATGGGCGCCTTCACGATGACCTGAAGCCCCATGGCCACGGCCATCTGTATCTGGGTTATGTCGTTGGTCGAGCGTGTTATCAGGCTCGCCGTGGAGAATCCGTCTATCTGATCGGGCGAGAACGACTGCACCCTTTCGAACTCCATCTCGCGGAGACGTCTGGAGAGCGAAGCGGCAACCCGTGCGGCCATCAGGCCGGTGGCTACGGATGCGGCAAGGCTCCCGAAGGCGCATGCGAGCATACCCAGCCCCTCCTCCAGGACCATCTCCACCGTGCCTCCGGTGGTTATGATCGTCGTGATGGCGGACATGTAGTCCGGTATGCTCAGATCCAGATACACCTGGGCGAAAACCAGGGCCACGGAAACGGCCACCAATCCCCATTCCGCCGGTCTGAGGTGTCTGAGTATCATTCTTCATCGTCCCCTTCGGGAGGGGATCCTCCGTCGCCGTTCCTTTCCCTCAGGTTGGCTATTATCCTGGCGAGCACATGTTTAAAGAACTCCTTCTCCCGATCGTCCAGGCCGTCGGCGATCTCGCTCTGTATGCTCCTCATGATCTCGGTTATGCTTTCGGCCGCGGCCTCACCCTTCTCCGTCAGGCGGAGGCTGTACGTGCGCGGATCCGGGCTGACGTTCTCGGCGAACCCGCCCTCGATCAGAACCCTGGCCATCCTGGTGCTCAGGGATTTGTCCACCAGCATCCTTGCGGATATGTCTTTCAGCGAGGCCCCCTCGTTGCTTCTTATGGCCAGCACGAACGGTCCCGATGAGGATGTAAGCCCCAGGGGCGATAGCTCGGAGTTCATCCTTCTCTCTATGTACGACTTCACCAACCTGGGGTAGACGATGAAACGTTCGAAATCATCCATTGGAGGGTTGACATGTCAATCCTGTATTAATAGTTGACACCTCGGTGCGCATCCCAGACCGTTTCAGAGGAGCACGGCGGCCGCGGACAGCGCATCCGCTGCATAAAGGCGCATCCATTCCACGATGCCACGAAGCATGTACTCCACTGCCATGGCGGCGATCAGAAGCCCTATTATCTTCGAAACTATGCTGATGGCCTGCTCCCCCACGTACCTCATTATCAGCGGCGTGAACCTCAGTATGACCCAGGTCGCTGCCAGGGATATGATCCCCGCGGCCATGACCGGGAGTATCCCGTACTGGCTCGAGAACAGTATCGCCGCCGTTATCACGCCGGGCCCGGTTAGTATCGGGGTGGCTATTATGACCCAGGCCGCGCCCTTCTCGTCTTTCACCTTGGACAGTCTGAGGCCGAAGACTATCTCCACGGCCATCAGCATCAGCATGACTCCTCCGGCCACCCGGAAGCTCTCCATGGTGACGTTGAATATGCTCATAAGGCTAGGGCCTATGAACATGAATACGAACAGCAGTATGGCCGCGACCGTGATGGCCTTGTTGGCGTAGGACTTCACAGCTTTCTCGTCGAGCCCCTTCGTTATGGACAGGAAAACCGGCAGGCTCGCGAAAGGGTTCAGTATGAAGAACAGGGACGCAGAGAGCGTCAGTACAGCCATTATGTCCATGGGGTAACAATCTCCGACCCCGCATATAGAACCTTCTCAGCCCAGGCGTTGTCCGTATTCCCGGTTCATTCCCCGGAGGGAGCGGCCAGGAGCAGGTATGCCGCCGGCGCGGCGCCTTCGAGCTCCCCCTTGTAGGAGCCCAGTGTCTTCCCTCCCGCGATCACAACGCCTTCGCGGCATTCCAGAACGGGTTCGGAGCTCCCGGGCCCGTACACCCGGCCTCCGTCGTAGCGGGCGACCTCCGATCCGCTGTAGCTCCCCTCGAAGACGCTTCCGTTCTCGAACCTGCCTATGCAGGTGCAAGCGTGCCCGCTCCTGAAGATCCTGTTATTGTCGTACCGTCCGACCAGCCCGCCGTCCGTCCTGAAGATCTGTCCGCCCATTTTATCGTACACGCACCGCCGTGCGGGTTCTTAACCCGTTGCCCCGGGCTGCATCCGGTTCTAAATACTGTCAAGCGCATGCTTCCGTCATGGATTCGTTGATGCCGTTGGCGGATGGGACGTCGGCCGCGGAGGCATTCATAGCGCACCTTCCCGAGGCCCTCTTGGTGATCTCCGGGCTCTTCGCCCTTCTGATAGTGGCCACATACCTCAGGGACCCGGAATCCTGGAAGTACAGGATCCTGATGTTCATAGGTGTCTTCCTGGGCGTGGCAATGGTGGCCCTCTGCTGGCTGAACTACAGCAACTGGTCGCCGGGAGCGCTGGTGATAATCGCCGTGGCAGGGTTCGCGCTCATGATAAGGCCGTTCCGCGAGGTCCATTTCGCGGTGCTGCTGGCCCTTTTCGTGATGGTCATAGTGTACATACTGCTGGCGAACCTGGCGGGGGGCACGTTCGAAGTGCTCTCCGAAGGGTGGCCCAGGTTCATAGTAGCATTCCTGGTGGCGGGTCTGGTTTACGGCATAGCTAAGTTCGCGGAGGACCTCGTGAAGATATTCGGCAAGATACTGAACCTCTGGCCGGTGCTGGCCGTTCTGGGGGCCGTATGCATACTGGAAGGCGTCGCCATCTACACGGGTTCGATGTCGGTCTCGGACATGATAATGAGATACATGTCCGGGGCCCCTCCCCTGGCCTGACTATGTAAAGCTTTAAATGATAGTAGTCAATCGGGGGACTGTGGGCCCGTGGCTTAGCCAGGATATAGCGCTGGCCTTCTAAGCCAGACGCCTCGGGTTCGAAAGTTCCGGCCGAAGAAGGAACCGAAATTCCCGACGGGCCCGCCAGAGGATGCACCCATCGGGTAACATTCAGGAAGAGGAAGAATCATGAAGAGAAGCTCACGCGCCTGGAAGAAACGCGGCAATCAGCGTTGGAAATGGCGCAAGAAGAAAATGAGAAGAAGAAAGAGAGCACAGAAGATGCGCAAGAAGTGACCCTGATCTAGTCAGGATTCCAAGGGAGTGTAGGCTAACCTGGCAGACTGGCGGGCTCCAGTTATAGAGCGTGATTGGAAATGGGTTTGCTGACAGTTGTGATGAATAACTGGAGCGATGACTCATAATTTCGCGGGGGGTAGCTCCCCCCGTGGTGGAAACCCGCTGACGGGGGTTCAAATCCCTCCGCTCCCACCATCTTGCGCATCTTCGATGCTGACTCAAATGTGCCTTAAGGGCACTACTCTTTCGCATCTCATTTTATGTGTTCTCTTCGTCGGGGGACCCTGTCCCGTCCGCGGACCGTACTCATGGCATCCTAACCGAGCCCCTTCGGCGCGTACGCTGCTTAGAAAGGATGAAGGAGGGATGCCGGCACGGCCGGCGTTCTCAGTTCTTGAAGCTGTGTATCGGTGCGGGGATCCTTCCGCCGCGGTTCACGAAGTCCGCGCAACCGAAGCCGTTGACCTTCATCACCGGCGCGCTTCCCAGAAGCCCGCCAAACTCGGCCGTGTCCCCCTCCTTCATGCCGGCTACCGGTATTATCCGCACGGCCGTGGTCTTCTGGTTCACCATGCCGATGGCCATCTCGTCGACCACTATGCCCGCGAGGGTCTCCGCGCAGGTGTCGCCCGGCACGGCTATCATGTCGAGCCCCACCGAGCAGACGCAGGTCATCGCCTCCAGCTTCTCCAAGGTGAGCGCGCCGGAGACGACCGCGTCTATCATGGAGCTGTCCTCGCTGACCGGTATGAACGCGCCGCTGAGGCCCCCCACGTAGGACGAGGCCATGACGCCGCCCTTCTTCACCTGGTCGTTCAGTATCGCCAGGGCAGCCGTCGTACCCGGGGCGCCCGCCTTCTCCAGGCCCATCTCGTGGAGTATGTCCGCTATGCTGTCCCCCACAGCAGGGGTCGGCGCCAGGGAGAGATCGACGATGCCGAAGGGGACGTTCAGCCTTCTGGAGGCCTCCTTCGCCACAAGCTGCCCCACCCTTGTGACCTTGAAAGCGGTCTTCTTCACGGTCTCGCAGAGAACCTCGAAGCTCTCCCCCCTGACCTTGGACACGGCGGTCTTGACCACGCCCGGCCCGCTGACACCCACGTTGATGACCGCGTCCCCCTCGGTGACGCCGTGGAAGGCACCGGCCACGAAGGGGTTGTCGTCCGGCGGGTTGCAGAGGACCACCAGTTTGGCGCATCCCAGGGACTGCCTGTCCGCGGTCATGGCGGATGTCTCCCTGATGATGTCCCCCATCATCCTGACAGCGTCCATGTTTATGCCCACCCGGGTGGACCCTACGCAGACCGAGCTGCAGACCCTCTCCGTGCAGGACAGGGCCTTCGGTACGGACATCATCAGGAGCCGGTCGGCGCGGGTCATATGCTTCTGGACCAGCGCGGAGTACCCTCCTATGAAGTTGATGCCTATGTCCTCGGCAGCGCTGTCGAGGGTCCGGGCGATCTCCACGAAGTCCTCCTGCGTGCGGCAGGCGCTCCCTCCGATCAGGGCCACCGGGGTGACCGACACCCTCTTGTTGACCACGGGGACCCCGTACTCCAGACCGATCTCGTCGCCCACGGAGACGATGTCTCCCGCCAGCCGTGTTATCTTCTCGTAGATCCTCCGGTTCATCCTGGAGAGGTCCGAGTCGCAGCAGTCCAGCAGGCTTATGCCCATGGTTATGGTCCTGACATCCAGTTTCTCCTGGGAGATCATCGCGTTGGTCTCCAGAACCTCGTTGAATCCGATCATGGTCCCGCCTCAGATCCTGTGCATCTTGTCGAATATGTCCTCGTGCTGGGCCTTTATCGAGCAGCCTACCGACTCGCCGACCTCCCCGAGTCCGTGACAGAGGTCTCCGAAGCTCTTCCCGTATCCTTCGATGTCCACTATCATCATCATGTTGATGTACTCCTGGACGGTGGTCTGCGCTATGTCCAGGATGTTGATGTTGTTCTCCGCAAGGTAGTTGCAGACGGCGGCTATTATGCCGACGTGATCCTTGCCCACGAGCGTTATTATGGTTCTGTTCATCTGTCAGCCTTCTTTGTCATCAGCACCGGCCTTCGCTGCGGAGGATGGCGTACTCCATGGAATCCACCAGAGCCGTCATCGAGGCCTCTATTACGTTATCCGAGACGCCCACCGTGGTCCAGCTGTGCTTGCCGTCGGTGGACCTTATGAGGACCCTGACGGAGGACGCGGTGGCGGACTTCTCGTCCAGCACGCGGACCTTGTAGTCAGTGAGCCTTATGTCGTTTAGCACGGGGAAGAAACGGCCTATGGCCTTCCTGAGGGCGTTGTCCAAGGCGTTGACGGGTCCGTTGCCGTCCGATGCCGTGTGCTCCACGTTTCCGTAACGGTCCACGACCTTGACGCTGGCCTCTGAGGTGAACCCCTTCCGGCCCACCTCGTCCATGAACAGCCTGAAGCCAACAACCTCGAAGGGGGTGTCGACCTCTCCCTTGGCCCTCTTGACCAGGAGCTCGAAGCTGGCGTCCGCGCCCTCGAACTGATACCCTTTGGACTCCATGTACTTGACCGTGGTCAATATGCGGTTGCTCTCCTCGCTCTCGACGGCCATGCCGAACTCCTTGAGCTTCTCCACTATGCTGGCGCGTCCGGACATGTCGGAGACGAGTATGCGCCTCCGGTTGCCGACCGATTCCGGGGTTATGTGCTCGTAGGTGCGGGGGTCCTTCTGTATGGCTGACACATGCACTCCGCCTTTGTGGGCGAAGGCCTTTTCGCCCACATAGGGCAGGCTGTCCAGGTCTGTTATGTTGGCCGTCTCGCCCACGAACCTGCTGAGCCGGGTGAGGCCCTTCAGGTCTATCTTGGGGCATGAGCGCCCCTTCTTGATCATCAGATTCGGTATCACCGAGCAGAGGTCGGCGTTGCCGCACCTCTCGCCGATGCCGTTGACGGTACCCTGGACCATGGTGGCGCCGGCATCGACGGCGGCCAGGCTGCAGGCGGTCGCAAGACCGGAATCGTTGTGGCAGTGTATCCCCACGGGCACGCCGAAGCGCGGTACGACGTCCCGGACCGCCTCGGCGACCTGCTCGGGCATGCTCCCCCCGTTGGTGTCGCAGAGGACGAGCCATTCCGCGCCGCCCCCGGCGGCCGCGGCGAGGGCCGACAGGGCGTACTCCCTGTTGGCGCGGTAGCCGTCGAAGAAGTGCTCGGCGTCGAACATCACATGCATGCCCGTGCTCCTGAGGAAGGAGACGCTGTCGCGTATCATCTCCAGATTGTCCTCGAGAGGGATCCTCAGCGCATCGGTGACGTGGAAGTCCCAGCTCTTCCCGAATATGCACGCCCATCCTGCGGACGAGCGGGATATCGCGAGGAGGTTCGAGTCCTCGGAAGCCTTGGAACCGTGTTTCCGGGTACTGCCGAAGGCTACGAGGCGGGCGTTCTCGAGCCGCAGCTCCCCTGCTTTCTGGAAGAACTCGTCGTCCTTGGGGTTCGAGCCGGGCCATCCGCCCTCCACGAAATCCGCTCCGAACTCGTCCAGCTTGATCAGGATGTCCTTCTTGTCCTCGGGGGAGAACGATATCCCCTGGGCTTGGGCTCCGTCTCTGAGGGTGGTGTCGTATATCTGTATGTTTACGGGCACGGCAGGCCTCCTGGTTGCTTATAATCCGACCCTTATAAAGACTTGCCCCGCCTACGGTCCATTATGGCCAAGAGGTCGCTGAGTATGGCCGAGGCGGTCTCTATGCGTCCCGCCCCCCGCCCCGACACGGTTATGGGCCCGGCCAGGTCCGAGAGTATCTGAGCTGTGTTCAGAGTGCCGCTTATGGCGAGGGC
>JAAYZC010000019.1 GCA_012515075.1 Thermoplasmatales archaeon | reverse complement strand
ATACATAAGGCCGCCGGAAGGCGGGATGTCAGAATTCGCTGCAGGCTTCCTCGGGAATGCCTTCGAAGTGCTCGTTCATGGAGTCGATGTCACGTGATATGCGGGCATTCCTGCACCTCATGCACTCCACATCCTTTCCAAGCTTCGACTTGACCGATACCAGGTTCCCGTCCAGGCCCACTATGCATCCGCAGGAGCTGCAGAATATCTTCTTCATGGAGGATGCGTTCATGCCGTCGATGGTCATATGGCATTGATCCGTGCGTTTCTCCATAGCCTTCGCTGGACGAATGTTGATTACCCTTACTCCCCCTGTCAAATGCACCCGGCAGAATCCGCCTAGAAGGCTTTTTTCAAATGATGCCGGACGTACTCCTAAGCTATCCCTAGAACGGATATAAGCCTTCCGTTACCAGGATGAGTAAGGGCTTCCGGGGCATCTAGATATGGTGTCTGAACAGTGTTAAAGCCCTTGCCGGGGCAGGGGCGGCGAGAAGGATGCGGGGGCCGTCAGCGGAACGCCGACGGCTTGGGAGATCATGTGCGGAACACGGACTTCCCAGGGAAGACCGCCCTTCCGCCGAGCTCCTCCTCGATCCTCAGGAGCCGGTTGTACTTGGCCGTCCTCTCTCCGCGGGCGGGCGCCCCGGTCTTTATCTGGCCGGTGCCCCAGCCAACGGCCAGATCGGCGATGGTGGTGTCCTCGGACTCCCCCGAGCGATGGGATACGACAACGGAGTATCCGTTGGAGAAGCACATGCGAGCCGCATCCCCGGACTCGGTCACGGTCCCTATCTGGTTCACCTTCAGCAGCATGGCGTTGGCGCTGCCGGTGTCGATCCCCCTCTTCAGACGGGAGGTGTTGGTCACGAATATGTCATCGCCCACGATCTGCACCCTGCCGCCTATCCTGGCGGTAAGCTCCGCCGTCGAATCGAAGTCGTCCTCGAAGAAGGGGTCCTCTATGCTTACAAGGGGATATCCGTCCGCCAACCCGGCGTAGTAGTCGATGAGCTCCCCCGCGGAGAGCCCTTTGCCGTCCACGGAGTACACGCCGTTCTCGTAGAACTCGCTGGACGCGGCGTCTATCGCCAGACAGACATCCTTCCCGGGTGCGTAACCCGCGGCGTCTATCGCCGACATTATGGTCTCCATGGCCTCGGGAGCCGAGCCCAGGGGCGGAGCGAAACCCCCCTCGTCGCCTATGTTCACGGCGGACGCCCCGTATCCTCTCCTGAGTATGGTTTTGAGTGCCATGTATATCTCCGAGGACATCCTGAGGCACTCGGAGAACGAGGGGGCGCCGACGGGGACGATCATGAACTCCTGTATGCGCAGGTTGCCGCCGGCATGCTTCCCGCCGTTGATGATGTTCAGCATCGGCACGGGCAGCTTGAAGGACCCGCGGCCTATGTGCTCGTATACAGGGACGCCTTCGGCCATGGCACCCGCCTTGGCCACGGCAAGGGACACGGCTGTGAGCGCGTTGCCCCCGAGCCTGCTCTTGTTCCCGGTGCCGTCCAGCTCGACCATGGCCCTGTCCACGGCCTCCTGGTCGGAGGGGTCCATGCCGGTGATGGCGGAGGCTATCTCCCCGCGCACCCCGGATACCGCCCCGAGCACTCCCTTGCCGCCGTATCTAGCGCCGCCGTCGCGGAGCTCGTGGGCCTCCCATGACCCGGTGGATGCCCCCGAGGGCGCTATGGCCGTTACACGGTGGCCCGCGACCGTCAGTTCCGCCTCCAGCGCGGGGTTGCCGCGGGAGTCCAACACCTCTCTAGCCCATACCTTCTCTATCTTCATCGGAATACCCTCTTTGAAATCATATCTTGTAAAGTTCCATGCTGGTCATGAGCAGCTCCCGGTCCTTGTCGGTCAGGGGGCCCTCCTTGGCGGAAACCAGCAGGGATGACTGCTTCTTCCCGTCCCTGTTGATTATCTGGTGTATCATGGTAAGCACGGCGTTCAGGCCGTTTATCTCCACTAGCACCTCGAGATCGTCGATGGCCACAACCGGCCTCGGGGATGACTCTATGAAATCGTTTATGACGCCCATCAGAGTTCCCATCTTGGCCACATGGAGGTTGTCCCCCCGGGGCTTCAGGGAGAGACCCACTATCTTCATCTCCGGGTCCTTCACGGCCTCCCTCACGGCCTTGACCTTGTCGGTGGTTATTATCATCACGTCGCAGTCCTTGGACCTGAAGAACTCCGCCACCCTGTACACCGCGTTGGGTCTGCTCTCGAACATTATGTAGGATTTGCCCAGCTTCAGACCCAGGTCCTGGCCGGTTTCGGTCCCCTCGGGCAGACTCTTCTTGAAAAGCGAGAACCTGGACCTCCTGGCTCCCTTGAGGGAATCCCCCTGGGATTGAGCGGCGGCTCCGCCGGCTATTGCATCTATCTTGCTGAGAATGTCCGCGGACCTGAAGGGCTTCTGCACCGCTCCTGCGATGACCGGGTTGTCCTTGGGCACCTGCTCCTTACCCGTGGTGAGAAGTATGGCTCTGATGCCGGCGTCCTCCGGAACGTCCTCCAGGGCCTTCATCCCCGGCTCCCCGTTGACCACCGAGTCCAGCAGGACGGCCTCCGGTTTGAAGGACCTTATCTTCTCCATGGCCTCGGTGGCCGTGCTTGCGACATCGGTGTCGTGTCCCGCCTCTTCCAGGATCTCGGTCAGTATCTCCTGGATTGCGGCGTTGTCGTCGACTATGAGAATCTTCATCCTTCTTCTCCCCCGGACGAAATACCCCGGCCCCCACTACTCTGTACCACTATAAATAGGCGCTGGACTGGACACCCAGAGCCCAACCAGACGCGCGTCTCACACGGCGCGGCCGCAGAAAGAAAGGGGTAACGGCCCAGGAGGCCGGCGGGGAAGACCGGACAGCATCACTGCTTCCTGCTCACTTTCGCCTTGGGCCTGAGGTTCTGGTATCCGCACTTGCGGCACTTGGAAGCCTTAGGAGGGTTAGTGGCATAGCAGTTCATGCATACGGACTTGTCAAGGAGCCTGTGCTCGGCCTCTTTGAAACGTGCCATTCTTTATTCCTCTGGCATGACCCAATATTGAGGTATTATTTATAGGATTCTACTGCCGGCGTCAGCGGAAGAAGGAGCGCTGGAGTGAGAAATCCCCAACAGCCTTGACGCGGTCCGGGGACACCATCTCGTGTGTCAGGAAATCGGGGCGAAGGGCCTCCACGAGGCCCACGCATACGTCCGAGGAGAACGGCAGGTGCTGATCTATCCTGCCAACGTGGGGGTATCCTTCTGACAGCATGTCCATGGCGCTGCGACCCTCGCGCCCTCTCGGGGCGAAGGATGATATGTAGTCCTTGGAAGTGCTCATGTGCAGGTGCATGGTGACCACTCTGTCCCTCATGTCTTCCGGGTACGAGGATATCACGCGGGAAACTGCCTCAGCCCCCTCCTCCTGGGTCTTGAACCCGCCCAGGGCCGCCATCATGTGACCGGTGTCGAGGCACAGCCCCCACCGATCGAACTCCACCCTCTCCGCGAGCAGGCGGTACTCCCGGGGATCGAGAAGCTTGAGGCCGGGCCACCAGAGGTTCTCGAACAGTATGCGGAAAGGGGGTTCCCCGCCGGGGAACCTGGCAGCCACCGAGTTCACCATCTCCGCGAAGGCGGACAGTATCCCGGTGTCGGTGTCCGTGAAGTCCCTCATCAGGATCTCGTCTATGTTCGCGTTCCCCGCGTGGAGGACCCCGTAGGCGGGATCCAACGGGGACGCCATCCTAAGGGCGGTCTCCAGCGTGTCTGTCACATCGTCCCGGTCCCTTCCGAAGTACATGAAACGGGCGACATCATCGTCCTCTGGGTCGGATGTGTCACGACCGGACCAGGCCCGGTACCAGTCCGTGGCGTAGGGCAGGTGGACGGCAGGGGACATCACCGCGCAGCGGGGATCCACCGGATCGAATCCGGTGAGAAGCTCCAGCCCGTCGCAGCCCATCTCCGCGAGGCTCCCGGGCCCCCCCTCAGGCAGGACCGAGGATATGTCCTCGTACACGGAATACGAAATAAGATGTCTCATGGGTATCGGCTCGGAATGTTGCAGGAAGGGGTTTCAGATGAGTTCCAGGGCGGCCGTCAGGGCGGCCTTTATGGCCGCGGAGAAATCCATGGAGCTTCCCACGATGAGGATGTCCTCATTGGTTATCCCGGTCTCCTTGCGTATGGAGTAAGCCAGATCCGGGGATTCCT